>JAVRON010000109.1:0-26198 GCA_032162705.1 Acidobacteriota bacterium | reverse complement strand
TACTCTGTGAACTCCGTGCCTGCTTTGTTTAAGCCGAACCTCTTCGGGAGACGAACGGGTCTACTGGTTATCCACCGTCGATTCGATGGAGGCCTGTATACCGACGGGCACGTTCGAGAAGAAGTCGAAGCCTGTTAGGGCCTCGACCTGATCGACGCTGACGCGGTACTGCTGCCACGTGTTGTTTCTGATGCCCTGCGTGTTGGGCATGATGATCGCGATGGTGCGCGTCGAAGCGGTCACGCGGTTTACGTCGTCCGTCCCCTGCGGAAGCACGATGATGACCTTCCAAGTCACATTGGGGACGGTGACGTGTCCGCCCGCGACCGTGTTGGTCGTGCCCCCGTTCGAGCCTGTGCCGCCCGTGCCCGTTCCACCCGCGATGATGTACAGCTCGTTGCCCTGGGACACAAGCGTGCGCGAGTAGCTCTCCAACTGCTCCCAAGGCCCCTGATTGTTGTCCGGAGCCTGCGGCATCATGTTCGTCATCAGGAAGGTCGCGGAGTTGCTCGCGACCGTGTTCGTGCGGTCTGCCGAAGGACAGTGATGGCCTCGGTCGAAGCCGGAGCCTGTGTAGTCTGTGTTCTGTACCTGATACCAGCCCGCCGGGAGCGTCGTGTCTGCGCGGAAGTCGTTCTGTCGCGCGGCGCTGCCGAGCCACGTCGGGTCGAGGTGCCAGCTCACCCAGTTCGGGATGCCACGGTCGCGATGGTAGGAGACTGCGTACTGCGGCTTGTCGAGCAGGTAATTCGTCGGCTGGTTGACATCCGTAACCGCGTTTGAAGGATTGCCCATCGTCAGGTGCTCGCTCGCAGAGGCGGGAGCCTGCGTGATGGCTTCGACGTTGACGAAGAAGCGGAACGTTCCGGTCTGCTGAACTCCCAGGAGGAATTGCAGATCGACGCTCGCACCGTTCGCCAGAGGCGCGTTGAGCGTGATAGTGCCGGCTGCGAGCGTCGAGTTGAGACCGCCACCCGCCGCTTGCGCGGGCGGCTCCTCAAGCGTCGTACCCTGAACGCTCCTGCTCCCGCCGCCTGTGACCGTAACCGTCACCGGGCCCGAAGTGCGCGCCCGCAGGTCTGCGTACGAAGAAGGCGAGGGGTAGGTCGTCATGTTGATGATGCGGAAGCGCAGGCGCGTGATGTTCGCGCCCGTGTTGTTCGTCAATGTGCGACGGATCGACATCGTGCCGAACTGCGAGTTGTTCGCAGGGTCGCTCGTCAGGTCGCGCGAGCGGTTCGGCGACTGCGAAGATGTGACCGCCGGGTCGAGCAGCCCGAGCGCCACCTGCGAGTTGCGCTGGATGGGACTTGAAGTGTTCTCGGGCCCCGGTGCTCCGAGGACGGACTGTCGGGAGTTGTAGATGCCCCCGTCGGTCGAGAGCAGGTCGAAGTCTATCTGGTTGTCGTCAGTGTCGGCGGGGAAGCCGCTCGAAAGCCTGCGGACGAAGGTCGTCTCGCCGTCCGTCGTCACGCCGCCTGCGGGCGTCAGTCCAGCGCCCTCTCTGTACGTGGGGTCGCCGACGCCGGAGAAGCCCGCGGCGTCGAGTCGCGTGCCCGCGTTGAAGGTCGTGTTGTTGTTGAAGAGCGCGACGCCCGCGCCGTCGGGGATGTCCGCAGCGAGGGTCGCGTCGGCGGCGGCGTAAGACGCGAGGCCGTAGCTCGAACCCGCGACGAGGTAGTGCCCGCGCGCGTTGATGAGTGCGGCGGGCAGCGTCAGGAGCGTCGTGCCGTCCGAGGTGCGCAGAGTCCATCCCGTGATCGTCACGTTCTCGTCGGTCTGGTTATAAAGCTCTATGAACTCGTTGGCCGAGGCCGTCTGCGCGCCCGCGCCGTCCGGGTCAACGCCGTGGAAGCGGAACTCGCTGATGATGATGCGCGGCAGCGCAGTGAAGTCCGCGGTCTGGTTGCCCGAAAGTGACGTAAACGTGGCCGAGGGCGGCGAGAAGGTAAAGCTCGTCGAGGAGGGCGTGACGGTGTAGTCGCCGCCCGCCATGACGTTCGAGAAAGAGTAGTTGCCGTTCGAGTCCGTGACGGCATTGGCGAGTGCCGTGTCGCCGCTCGACAGAGTCAAGGTGATGCCGCTCATGCCCGCGCCGCTGCGGCTGCGCACCGTGCCGTTAATCGTGAACGCGGCGGCGGTCACCTGGCCGCCCGCCGCGGGGTTGGTCGTCAGGTAGTTCGTCCCCGACCCCGAGCCGTTGAACTCGAAGACCGCGAAGTAGTATGTGGTGCTTGGCGCGAGGTTCGTCACAGTGACGCTGTTGCCGGTGCCCGCGAAGACGACGAAGTTGCCGCCCGCCGACGTGATGGCCGGAGCGCCTAAAGTCGTCCCTGCATCCGCCGTCCTGATGACGGACGGGGTCGCGACGAGCGTCATCGTCGCCCTCGTCGCCGTCGTCGCGGGCGCGACCGTTCCCCTCCTGCCCGTAGCGACGGTGCGCGTCGTCGCGGGCGCAGCCGCAGGGGCCAGCTCGGAACCCGAGCCGAACGTCGCGGACGCGGTGTAGGAAGTGCCGTCGGCGGGCACTGCATCAACGGGCGAACCCTGCTTCGCCAGCACGAGGCGCGACGTGCCGTTGCCATTCGTCCAGCTCACGTTCATCGAGGTCGCCGTGACGTTGCTGAACGTGATGTTTGAAGCCTGCACGGTCGGCTCCGAGGCGGGGCCCGCAGATGCCGCCGTGACCTTAAGGTTATCGAGGCTGAGCTTCGGGCGCGAGCCTGTGGTGCCGCCCGTGCCGTTGTAGTAGTAAAACCTGATTCTCGCCGTCGGGCTGTTGTTGAATGAGGCGGGGAGCGTGACGTTGACGATTGAGCCGCTCGTCAGAGAGTTGTTGGTGAAGTTGAGCACGGCGGCGCTCGTCAACTCGGTGAAGGTCGTCCCGTCCGTGCTGGTGTAGACGCGCATCGAGCCTTTGCGGTCGCCGGTCGAGTTGTTCACGGTGGCCCAGTCGAAGCTGAGCGTCCCGGCGTTGACGCCTGTGAAATCAAGGAAGAGGTCTACGGCGACGGAGCTGGTGTTGTCGGTCGTTCCCGTCGAGAGCAGGACGAGCGCCTGTGTGCCCTTCTGCACGCCGCCCGAAGTGCCCGTCGAGAAGGTCGCCGAAGAGGTCGTGATCCGCTTGCCGTCGGGGATCGTGCCCGTGGCGTTGACGGCCACGGAACCGAAGCGCGTGGCTTCGGTCGGACTCGTGAAGCCGTTCGCCCAGGTGGAGATGGTGCTGAAGTCTTCGAGGTAGGTGGTGGTCGAAGCCATCGGGACGGGCGACTGCCCCCAGGCGGTAGCGCTCATGAACAGCAGGCATACGAGCGCCGCCGAAGTTAGTACCAGTTTCTTCATCGAACCTCCGTTACACATCTTGGCTAGACTCAACGTCGCCGTTTTCGGGAGGCTCTACCATCCATGCCGGAAGACGGGCCCAACAGCGCGCACCTCACCCTCCACCCGGTATGGGCGGGAACAGGCGAGCACACACTGAAGGCCGGCTGCTATGGCGGTAGCTGCTCTCTTCACTCAAGCTCCGTAAGCTAATTCAGTTGTTAGGATGAAATATCAGGAGTGCCCTTCTCAGAAGGAAAGAACTTCAACCTGAAATCCACTACGCCTTTGAGGCCGTCGCCGACAAAGGTGTGGATTATACCTGCGCGGCTTCGATAAGTGAAGCGGTCGAACGCGGCGGGGGCGCATCTTCGGCCATAAACTCTAATCCCACATCTCTGAATCAGGAACGAGTGCAACCGCAGCTCGCTCCATCTCCCGGTCAAGCCTCACCACGTTTGAGCAAGGTACGACGGACGCGCTTCCTTGTGAGCGATACACAGCACAGGCGCGCGAACACGCCCTTCTAGTGAGTCTCCACGGACAGCCGTCACCAACACACACAAGCCGGCGTTCATTGCTTGGCTGACGCGTCGCTATATGCCGCCGAGACGCCTGCCCGAACTCCGTGTCCGGACGTGCTTGAGGCGGCGCGACAGTTGACTAACCTTTTCGGCATTGCCGGGAAGAGTCTCGCCACGGGCGTCACCGGCAATCCGCTCGCGCTCGCAGGCGGCCCGGTCGGGGCGGCTTCCTCCACAATCCAGAGCGCGCAGTCGGTGCTCAACGCGCTCGACCAGATACCGCGCGAGGCCGCGCCGACCGTCTACGGCATCGCCACCGGCAACCTCTTCGAGGTGACCCCGGTCATAGACCCGAGCGGTCAGGCGCTGCGCTTCCGCTTCGACCTGCTCTCCGCGACGCAGATTCGCGAGCCAAACGACACCATTGACCCGCAACTGCCGCGCATCGAGCGCCACAGCGTCAATACCGAGGTACATCTCGCCGATCAGGAGATTCGTCTGATCTCACAGTTCGAGGCCAACTCGCGCCTTGGCATCCCTAAGCGCAGGTCGGGCGGGCTTCCGATACTCAAAGACCTTCCGGGGGTCAGCGCAGTGCCCATCATCGGATGGTTCGTCAAGCGCGGCGGTCGCGCCGCCGAGACTCAGCAGAGCTTCATCTTCTGTCAGACGGCGATGTATCCCACCCTGAGCGAGGTGCTGGACGTGGCGATACAGTCGCCGACCTTCACAGGGTTGGAGTCGCCGGGCCAGTAGGCGGCGTGTGCGCCGTCAACGCTGCGGTCGCGGGGGCATGCCGGGGAGGCGTTTTCGAGAATCGAGAAGGGAAAGAGTATGAGTCACGGTCAGCTTCGGACATGGAACTCAATCTTGGATATGGGCAGCATCATCGGGTGCTTCGACGGCATACACGGCGCGTCCTTCGTCTTCAGCTTCGGTGACGTGGTTGATCCGTCGCTGAGGAACTTCTTACAAACGCACCAACTGTTCAACAATCCCTCCGCGAACTGCAACCCGACGAGCCTTTTTTGGGTGACCTTCGCCCCGATCATGTCCACGGGCCCGGGCCATCCGAACCATGCCACTAACATCTTCTCCGGCGTTCACTGATCTGCCGGGGCCATTGCCCTGCGCGACACCGACGCGGCTTCGACGAAACGCGGCGCGACCTCTGTTTTTAGCTCTCGTGCGGCGGCGTCGCCGATTTCGTCGCGGAGCCTTGCACGCAACAGTGGGTGAAGCTTGACCCCCGGTGCCGTCGCTGGTTCTGTCCAATTTGGACGATCCGACAGGTGAAGTATACCGGAGAAGAGTTCTTGCAATACTACCATCATGAAGCCCCTGGAATTTCGGTGAGGGGGAATGAGGCGACGAAGGTGCTGCCGGCTTCGCCAGTGTGTTGGAGTACGAGTTGGCCTCCATGAGCTTCAGCAATCCAGCGTGCGATGGAGAGGCCAAGCCCCGCGCCGCTGCTCGCTCCATAGACGGCTTCGGCGCGTGATCGCGCTTTATCCACGCGGTAGAAACGCTCGAAGATGTGCGGCTGTGCTTCGATGGGTATCCCTGTGCCCGTGTCGCTGACCGTGATCGAGTAGTGACCGTTGGTGCGCGCCAGGCTGATGTGAATTGAGCCGCCCGGTGAAGTATGTTTGACGGCGTTGTCGAGGAGGTTCAAGAGCATCTGGCGCAGTAATCCCTCATCGCCGTGAAAGGGCGTCTCGGCAACGGGGGCGACAGTGATCGCGACCATCTTCCGCGAGGCTAATACATCCGCGGCGCGTCCCGCCTCCGTCATCAACTCGTCGAGGTAGAAGTCACACGGGCGCAGTCCGTGCTGGCCTACATCGGCGCGGGCAAGCATGAACATGTCCTCTACGATGTGCGTCAGGCGTCGCGCCTGTTCGTCAATAATCTTCAAGGCGTCACGGTACTCACCCTCTGCACGCCCTTCGCGTTCGAGCGTCACGTCCGTCGCGGTGCGCAGGACGGAGAGCGGCGTGCGCAGCTCATGCGAGGCGTCGGCCATGAAGCGGCGCTGGTGCGAGAACGACTCGTCGAGGCGCGCGAGCAGCTCGTTGAAGGTTGAGGCGAGACGCCCGAGTTCGTCGCGTGGATTGACGACGGGCAGGCGCTGCTCAAGAGACTCGGCGCTGATGCGGCGTGCGCGCTCAGACATCGCTACCACCGACGCGAGGCTTCGGCGTGCCAGAAACCACCCGCCGAGTCCCGAAAGCAGGAGCGCGCCCGGAACGGTGATGTACAACATGTCGCGGATCGCTCCCAGTCCGTCCGTCACGGAGTCAAAGGGCTCGCTGACGACGAGCACGTAGGGCGCGTCCTTCGCGGCGGCATTAACGAGTTGGGCGGCGACCCGGCGACTGACATCTACCCCCCCGATGAATTGTGATTCCGTCTCAAGGTAAATTTCGTCGGGGGGAATGGAGTCCCCATCGTGAAGGCGTGCATGGATGTCGCCATGTGCAGGTTGCTCGGCGATGAGCACCCCTGATGAGGTGTAGACGGCGGCGGCCTCACGGGTCGAGAGTTCGTTGATAGCGTCGAGCGCGGCCTGCCTCTCAGGCTTATTCTCACCAAGCTCGCGGACGAGTTTGACCGTGACTGTCTCCAGCGACAGACGCAGGTTGTCATCAAGGTCACCATAGAGGCTGCGCGCGACCATGACGTAGAGCGCGACGCTGAAGCCGATGAGCACCAGCGCCAGAACGCTCATGTACCAGAGCGTTAGTCGAACGCGCACCGAGTCAAGCATCGAGGTCTCCGCCCCCCACCGTCAGGATATAACCCGCGCCGCGTCGCGTGTGAATCAGTTTCGTCGCGTGGCCGTCGTCAATTTTCCGCCGCAGCCGCTGGACGTAGACCTCGATGAGGTTCGAGAACGGGTCGAAGTTCTCGTCCCAGACGTGCTCGGCGATGTCTCCACGCGTGACGACCGCATCCGCGTGACGCGCAAGGTATTCGAGCAGCGCGTACTCCTTCGCAGTCAGGTATACGCCGCGCACGCCGCGCCTCACCTGTCGCGCTCTCGTGTCTATTTCGAGGTCATCCAACTGTATCACGTCTGGCTGAAGGTTCTGCCCGCGCCGCAGCAACGCGCGGATGTGCGCGAGCAGCTCACGAAAGTCGAAGGGCTTTGTCAGGTAATCGTCCGCGCCCGTGTCGAGTCCCTGCACGCGGTCGTCTATCGTGTCGCGCGCGGTCAACATCAACACCGGCACGGGCGAGCCCGCGGCCCGCAACTCGCGGCAGACCTCGAAGCCGTCCTTTCCCGGCAGCATGATGTCGAGAATGATAAGGTCATAGTCGTTGACGTTCATCTGGTAAAGCGCACCTTCGCCGTCCTGCGCGACATCGACGGCATAGGTCTGCTCACGCAGTCCCTTCGCCATCATCCGCGCCGCGCTCGGTTCGTCCTCGACCAGCAGAATGCGCACCCAATCACTTCCTCGTGTCCGAAGGCAATTATAGCGAGGCGTACTAAAGGACTCTCATCATACTCTGAACGGATGAACGTAGAATAAATCCGACTCGCCGCGCTCCTGTGGCTAAAGACGCCCGCCACAGTCCCCCGGTTACGCCAACAATCCCTCACCATTTATCTTCTGTTCATGTAAGCTTTCGTACCCTGCCTTTCGCGCTCGCTAGTCCGACCTGCCTGTCTCCATGAATCGCGCTGTTTAGTTTAGAGGAATCAGCCTGTGAAGAAGAGCCTGATGCTGAGGAACGCGCTCCGCCAACTGCGGCACGGCTTCAACCGTCCGTTTATGGTGATGTTCGAGACGACGCTCCACTGCAACATGAAGTGCGGTTACTGCGCCATCTGGCAGAACCAGCAGCCCGAAGACCGCGCGGTGCGCGAACGCGTCTTCGCGCGCATGGACGAGGCCGCCGACTTCGGAGTCTTCGCGTGGAGCATGTCCGGCGGCGAGCCGCTGATGAACCCACACGTGCCCGACTATATCGAGTATGCCGCGCGGAAAGGCTTTTACACCTCGATGCCGACCAACGGACTGGCGCTCAAGAAGTACGCCGAGGCGTGCGTCAAACTCGACCAGCTCGAAGTCTCAATCGACACGCTCGACCGCGAGAAGTTCGCCAAGCGTCGCGGCATCGACGGGCTGCCCACGATTCTCGCCGCGCTCGACTACATCACAGGCAAGCTCGAACACAACACCATCCAGATCAACGCCGCCGTTGACCTTGATAACCTCGAAGACTTGCCCGCGCTCGCACGGTTCTGCGAGGAGCGCGGATTCCTTCTGCACACCGAAGCGGTGCACAACGTCGTGCGCACGACATGGAAGACCGAGGACGTTGAGATGGAGCGAGAGGCGCTCGACCGCGTGGCCGCATACGTTCTTGAACTGCGAAAGCAGCACAAGTGCGTGCGCTTCTACACGGACTATTACAAGTTCTATCGTGATGACGGCTTCAACAAAAAGTTTCCATGCCGCTCGGCCTCGCACCTCGTCAACATGCGACCCGATGGCTCGATTCAGTTCCCATGCGCCTTCGTCTCACTGCACCGCGGAGCGCCCGACATGTCCTTAGGCGAAATCTACGAGTCGCCGGAGGTGAGGAAGATCATCACCGAGTCGCCAGAGATGTGGGACTTCTGCAAGGGCTGCAAGATCGGCTGCCCCTACGAAGTCTCGGCGTATCGCAACAGCCCTCTGACCGCGATCCGCTCCGCGTTCGATTTCCTGCGAATCGGCTGAAGCGGGTAACTGTTTTTTGACGATGACTGCGCCCGCCCAAACGACATTCGAGAGCCGAGAGCAGCGACGCGAAGGCGTGCGCGGTGGCGAAGACGTGCGAGAGGCGGCGCTGCGCGTCAGCGGCCTCGTCAAGCGCTACCGCGACGGGACGGAAGCCAACCGCGGAATAGACATGCACGTGGGCGTGGGCGAAGTGGTCTCGATTCTCGGGCCCAACGGCGCGGGCAAAACGACCTTCCTGCGACAGGTGACGACGGAACTGCGCCCGACCTCCGGGAGCATCAACGTCTTCGGCGAAGACGCTATCGCCGCGCCCCTCCGCGCCAAGCGCCTGATGGGAATCACGCCGCAGGAGGCGGGCGTCTTCGAGTCGTTGACGGTGCGCGAGCACCTTGAACTCTTCGCGCGTCTCAAGGGGCTCATGAAAATAGAAGCGCGCCGGGCGGCGTGCGAGACGGCAGAAGAGTTAGAGCTTGGAGCGGAGTTAAGCAAAAGGGTCGGCACGCTCTCGGGCGGACAGCGGCGGCGCGTCCTCGTCGGCCTTGCGCTGCTGGGCCGCCCGCCGCTCCTCGTCTTAGACGAACCGACAACGGGACTCGACCCCGCTTCACGACGCGCCGTGTGGGACGTGATTCGCCGCGCCGCCGCACGTGGCGCGACCGTGATTCTCTCGACGCACTACATCGAAGAGGCCGCGCGCCTGAGCGACCGCATCGGCATCATCCTCGCCGGGCGACTCGTCGCCTTCGGCAGTCTCGAAGAGCTATTGGAACGCTTGGAGCGGAGCTACCGAGTGAGCTATCGCGACCCCGTAGATGCTTTAGGTGAGACGCGCGCGCGTTACTTCGCGAGCTTCGCCGAGGCGCGGCTACACGTCGAGACCGAAAGGCTCTCGGAATACTCAATCGCGCGCGCGTCGCTCGAAGATGTTTACTTCACGCTGACGGGCCAACGCCCGGAAGAGAAGGAGTTTGAGGAGGCCGCATGCGCCGTCTGACGGACATCATGTGCGTCTTCCGCATACAGCTCGCGGGGATGCGCGGCGAGGCGGGGCCGTTCCTTCTGGCAGCGGTCGTCTTCCCTTCCGCGATGTACCTGTTCGCAAACGCCGTCAGGGGCGCTGAGAGTGGGCACGATGATAATCGCCTGCGCTTCCTTGCAGGCTCAATCGTCTTCTCGCTCTCGTTGACTTCGATCAGTTGGCTCGGCTACCTGATGCTCGAAAACCGTTTCACCGGACGCCTGAAACTGTTCGCGACGATGCCGCTCGCGCCCTCTTCTTACGTCTTCGGCTTTCTCATTTTCGCACTGGCGCAAGCCGCGCTCAGCACCTTGACGCTGCTCGCTGTCGGGCGCGCGCTTGGCGTCTCTGTGAGTCCGAACCTCGGCGCGCTTGCGCTGGTAATAGTGCTGACGGTGCTGAGCCTGTGCGGCCTCGGCGTCATCGTCGCCGCACGCGCGCGCAGCTTCACCGAAGGGTCGATGATGACAGACGCGCTGGGCGCGGGTCTCGTCTTCCTCGCGCCCGTCTACTACGGGCCGGAGGCGATGCCGCAGGCATTGAGGATGTTTTCGCGCTGGCTGCCGACGACCTTCGCCGCCAGCGCCGTGCAGACAACTCTCGCGGGCGGGCACGAAATCTTGCCCGAGCTGCTTGCGCTCTCGCTCATGACCGTCGCGACGCTCGCCCTCGGGCTTAGGCTGATGAAGTGGAGGGAAGACTGAAGACACGGATGAAGAAGGCGCGGCGCATCCTCGTCCTTACGCTCTCGTTCGGCTCCGGTCACGTAAAGGCCGCGCAGGCAGTCGCGCGCGAACTCGGACGACAGGAGCCGGGCGCGGAGGTGCGTGTCGTTGACGCGCTCGAAGACTGCCGCCTCCTTTTCCGTGCCTGCTACGCGTGGCCTTACTGGGCGATGGTGCGCTACGCGCCCGCGCTGTGGGATCGCTTCTTCGCGGCTCGCGTCACGCGCGGCGATGCGGGCACAGCCCCCGCTTGGGCGCTGCGTTGGGGCTGCCCGCAGGTCTTCAAACTCATTGAAGAGTTTCAGCCGGAGACGATTGTGGCCGCCGAGGTCGCCGCGTGCGAGATGTCTGCGCTGGCGAAGCGCGCGGGGTTGACTCGCGCCCGAATCATCAACGTCATTACAGACCACGAGGCCGAACCCATCTGGGTCAAGCCGGAAGTTGACCTCTACGCCGTGGCCGACGCGGACGTGCGCGAACAGTTGTGCGCGTGGGGCGCGCAAGCCGAACAGGTGACGGTCTGCGGGATACCCACCGACGCGGCTTTCAGTATGTGGCACGACACGGAAGAGACTCGGCGGCGACACGGCATCAAAGGCGACGCTCCTTTAGTGCTCCTTATGGGCGGCGGGATGGGGCCGACGCGAATGGACGCGGTGGCGGCGTTGCTCTGCCGTAGCGGCGTCCCTTTGCATGTCGTTGCCGTCGCCGGTCGAGACGCTTGCGCGCGGCGCAGGCTCGCGCGACTCGAAGCAGTCCCACCAGTCTCTTTGCGCGTGCTCGCGTGGATGGACGACATCGCGGCTTTGATGCAGGCCGCCTCGGTGCTCGTGACGAAGCCGGGGGGACTGACGACCGCCGAGGCCGCGCTCTCTGCGCTACCCGTCGTCTTCTTCGACGCCATCCCCGGCCCCGAACGCCGCAACGCTGCGCGCATGGCCGACGCGGGCGCGGGAGTTATAACCGACAGCCCGGAGGAGGCAGCCACCGCGACGCTCTCGCTCCTGCGCGACGAGGGGACTCGCCACCGCATGGCCGACTGTACAAAGAAGCTTTCAAGCCCGAACGCGGCGGCGACGGTCGCGCGTCTGGCCCTCGACGTGAGAGAGCCCTCGCGGGGTGCGGCGGAAAGGATGACCGCATGAAGCGACAAGCGCAACCATCAACGGATGATGACAATCCCGTGATGATACTGACCATCGCGAATGGGGCCGGACACATCAGCGTCGCCGAAGGACTAGCCGCCGCCATCCGCGAGGCGCGGCCTTCAACGCCGGTCATGGTCGTTGACGTTGCCGAATACATGGGCTGGCTCGCTCGCTTCACACACGTGACGGCCTACCTGTGGCTCGTCAAGCACGCGCCCGCCCTCTGGGATCGCATCGACCGCTACCAGAAGAGACAGGAGCATACCAGTCCTGAGTGGTACTACCGGCGTGGGCTGCGTCGCCTCTTCGAGCTTGCGCGGCGCGTGCGACCTCGCGCGCTCGTCGCGACAGAGGTTGGCTGCTGCGAGATCGCTGCGCTCATCAAGCGCGACCTCGCTCTCGACGCGCCGCTCGTCGCCGTCAACGACGACTACGACGCAGACCACGCATGGGTGCAGCCCGAGGTCGATCTCTACTGCTTCATGACCGAGCAACTCGGCAAAGAGCTTGTCGCGCACGGCGCTGAAGCGCGTCGCGTCGTCGCGTGGGGCGCGTCGCTGAGAGATGGATTCAAGTCCTTGAGCGGTCGTGAGGAGGAACGCGCCAAAGCTTGCCGTTGGCTCGACCTCGACACACGCCGCCCGCTCGTCATCATCGCGGGCGGTGGCGAGGGAATGGGACGTATTGAAGAGATGACCGCACACCTGTTGACTTTGAAAGAGCCTGCGCCGCAACTCGTCGTCCTCGCGGGGAACAACGCGCGACTCAAAGCACGCTGCGAGCGGCTGGCGACGAACGGCGCGCGCGGGAGCTTACGTGTGCTCGGCTGGACTGACCGCGTGCCGGGGCTGATGTCGGCGGCAGACCTGATGGTCTCGAAGCTCGGCAGCATGTTCAACGAGGCGCTGGCCGCCGAGCTTCCAATCGTCGCGCTTGAGCCGCCGCCCGGCTCGGAGCGCGTGCAGTATCACCTGCTCGAAGAGTGGGGGACGGGGCGTGCCGTCCGCACGCTGGACGAGGCGGTCGGAGAGGTGGCGCGTCTGCTTTCGCAACCCCTTGAACTCGATGCGATGCGCGCGCAGGTGCGCGCGCATCGCAAACCCGACTCGGCGCGTCGCATTGCGCGTTGGCTCGACGAAGAATTAAGCGCGCGCCGCTCCGGAACACTCCATGACGTAGCGCTTGTTTGAGTCTGATTCTGAAATGCGAAAGGGAGAAGAAGTGTCCCTCAGGATTCCACCGGCCAAGGTCTACTTCCCCGAAGAAGACCGCAAGGCCATTCTCCAACAGATAGACGAAGCCCTCTCGACGGGCCAGTTGACCCTCGGCAAACACGTCAGGGCGTTCGAGGAGAGCTTCGCCCGTATGACCGGCGCGCGCCACGCCGTCGCGGTCAACAGCGGCACAAGCTCCATCGAGATTCCGCTGCGCGTCTTCGGCGTGAAGGATAAGATGGTGCTCGTCCCGACAAACACCTTCTTCGCCACCGCGGCGGCGGTCGTCCACGCGGGCGGTCGTCCGCGTTTTGTTGACGCAGACCCTTCGACCTTCTCAATCAGTCTCGAAGCCATCAAGAACCGGCTCAACGCAGACACGGCGGGCGTCGTCGTCGTTCACATCGCAGGGATCGTGACCCCGGAGATGTCGGCTATCCGCGACTTCTGTAAGGAGCGCGGCCTCTTTCTCTTCGAGGATGCCGCGCACGCGCAAGGATGTAGCTTCGGCGGTCAGGCCGCGGGCACTTTCGGCGATGCCGCCTCCTTCTCTTTCTATCCGACGAAGGTGATGACGAGCGCCGAAGGCGGCATGATCGTGACCGACAACGAACACTTACGCGACGAGGCAATCGTCTATCGCGATCAGGGCAAAGCGGACTTTCTGGCGAACGCGCACACGCGCATGGGCTACAACTGGCGCATGAGCGAGCCGCACGCCATCATCGGTCGTTCGCAACTCGCGCGCCTCGAAGAGTTCATCGCCGCACGCCTGCACATAGCGCGTGTCTATGACGAAGAACTGCGCGGAGTCGCAGGCATCAACTCCCTTCCCCTTCCGAACGGATGCCGCTCGAACTACTACAAGTACATCGCTCTGCTTGAGCCGGATGTCGAACGCAGAACGCTCAAGCAAATCATGCGCGAAGAGTACGGCGTCGGCTTAAGCGGTGAGGTCTACGAACAGCCGTGTCACCTTCAGCCGGTGTTCGCAGACTACCGCGACGCCGATTTCCCCGTCGCCGAAAGTCTCTGCGCGAGACACATCTGCCTGCCCGTCTATGCAGAGATGACCGAAGAGGATGCGCGTTACGTCGTCTCATCTCTGTCGGACGCGCTCAAACGATTACAGAGAGGATAGAGCTATGAAAATCGCTGTCACTGGAGGCTCGGGATTCATCGCTTCACACGTTGTTGACCAACTCGTCGCGAGTGGGGCCGAGGTCGTCGTCATCGACCATCGCGTGCGACCACACCGCGCGGATGTGGGGTTCGAGGATATAGATATCCTGAACCTGTCGGCGCTCATCCAGGCGACGCGCGGGTGCGACTACGTCTTCCACCTCGCAGCCGTCTCGAACGTGAACTACGCGCACAAGTATCCGGTCTACACGGTTGACCTGAACATCACGGGGACGGCCAACGTGCTCGAAGCCGCGCGGCTGAACGAGGTTCGGCGCGTTTTTTTCGCAAGCACCGTCTGGGTCTACACGGGGACGCGCGGCAATGGTCTGCTCGCCGAGGACGAGCCGTTCCACCTCCCCGACGCCGGTCACATCTACACGAGCAGCAAGATCGCCTCTGAGATGATTATTCACAACTACTGGCAGCTTTACCGGCAGCCCTTCACCATCCTGCGCTACGGCATCCCCTACGGGCCGCGCATGCGCGAGGAGTTGGTCATCCCCATCTTCATCCGCAAAGCGCTCCGCGGCGAGCCTATCCGCATTGAGG
The DNA here is from genome assembly GCA_032162705.1 of Acidobacteriota bacterium. GTDB lineage: Bacteria > Acidobacteriota > Blastocatellia > Pyrinomonadales > Pyrinomonadaceae > QHXN01. The sequence goes on along the minus strand of JAVRON010000109.1, from coordinate 11,775 downwards.
GCGACGGCAGCCAGTATCGAAACTACGTCTACATCGAAGACCTCGCACGCGCGCACATGCTGGCGATGAGTCCACGCGCTGAGAATCAGGTCTACAACCTTGAAGGGCCGCAAAAGATTTCCATCAAAGACATCGCGAAGACTATCGACCGCGTGCTTGGCGGCGGAGTCAAGATCGAGTACGCCCCGGCCCGGCCCGGCGACTACGGCGGCAAAGAGGTCTCCGCGAAGAAAGCGCATCAGGAACTTGAGTGGGAGCCGCGTGTTGACTTTGAAGAGGGAATGAGGAGAACCATCGAGTGGTTCAGGCAGAGATACCGCACAGCCGCCGCACAGCCTTCATACGAACTCGCGACTCTCGCATAAACTTTATGCTCGATGCTTTGGCAACGCCGATCATCGCCGGAGCGGCCACACTGGCCGCCGCAGGTTCATGCGCTTACTACGCGACCTACGCCGTGCGTTCACAATGGCTCGGTGAGACGGACTGGCACGGGCGGCGCGACACCAGCGCGGCGTCGCTCACCTTCGACGATGGCCCGTCGGAAGACACAGAGCGCGTGCTCGACGTGCTCGACCGGCTGGAGGTACGCGCCGCATTCTTCATGGTCGGCAGAAACGTCGAGCGTCTGCCGCGCGTGGCCCGGCGCGTCGCCGAGCGTGGACATGAGATCGGGAATCATTCCTACTCGCACCCGATATACCTCTACCGGAGTGGACGTGATACTCGACGCCAGCTCGAACGCGCGCAGGCCGTCATCGAGTCGGCGACCGGCGTCCGCCCGCGTTTGGCCCGCCCGCCGTGCGGCGTTCGCACGCCCGCTTACTTCGCGGCAGCGCGCGAGCTGGGTTTGCGAACCGTGCAGTGGGACGTGGCCGGGTTCGACTGGACGCGCAGGCGCGCGCAGGAGATCGCGCGTGAGGTTCTGCGCGGCGCGCGTGCGGGTTCGATCATTTTGCTCCACGACGGCGACAGCGACGGCAAAAGGGACAGACGCGAGACGTTCGGCGCGCTTCCCTTCATCGTCGCAGGACTCAAGGAGCGTGGCCTGCGGGTCGCGCCGCTCTCAGACTTGCTCGCAGAACGATCAAGGGAGGGGGAAAGAACAATTGACGACCGAGCAGCGTGAAAAGCCGATTCTGTTTCTCGACTTCGACGGCACCATCACGGGGTGCGATGCGGTGGACGCCATACTCGAAGCATTCGCCGACCCGCGTTGGCTCGCGGTCGAAGAGCAATGGAGGGCCGGACGCATCGGCTCGCGCGCGTGCCTCGCGGCGCAGATGGCGCTCGTGGACGTGACGACCGGCGAACTCGACGCGCTGCTCGACTCGATAGATGTGGATGAAGGCTTCGCGCTCCTGCTCGACACCTGTGCCTCGCGTAGCGTGGCCGTCCACATCATTAGCGATGGCTTTGACTACTGCATCCAACGCATCCTCGCGCGCCGCGAGTTGGGACTGGCAGAGCGACTTGAGGGCGTGCGGATTTTCAGTAGCCACCTTGAGCCGGACGGGCGACGCTGGCGCACTGACTTCCCACACTCGGGGATAGCGTGTGAGCACGGCTGCGCGACCTGCAAGCCTTTGGTGATGGCACGCCTGAACCGCGCGGGAGCCACGACGGTCTTCGTCGGCGACGGCCTCTCCGACAGGTATGCGGCGGGCGTCGCAGACCTCGTCTTCGCAAAGGGAAGTCTGGCGACCTACTGTCGCGAACAGGAGATAGAGCACGTCCTTTACGACGGACTCGGAGAGGTCGCCGCCTTTCTCGATGAAGCGTTGCGCGCCGGAGGACTCGACACCGGATACGCAGTCACACAGGTTGATGCTTGAAGAAACATTAAAGACAAGGGGAGAGCGGCGTCTCGTTCGCCGCGCGAAATTATGAGTACAGAGATCAACGAACCCGTACCACTGACGCGCGTCACGGACGAGCAGGAGCTTCTGGAGTTGGAGCGCAAATACTGTTCGTGGGGCGACACAGTCCACTACCTCGACCCGCCGAAGTTCTTCGAGCGCTGCGAGGGAAACTACCTCTACGACCGCGAGGGCACACCGTACCTCGACCTTCAAATGTGGTACTCGGCGGCGAGCTTCGGATATGCGAACCCGCGTCTGAACGAAGCGATGAAGGCGCAGGCGGACAAGTTGCCGCAACTCGCCTGCCAGTATCTACACCCCGAGAAGGTCGAGTTGGCCGCGCTCATCGGGCGACTCAACGAGTCGAAGTTCGGTCTCAAGGGGCGCGTCCACTTCAACGTCGGCGGGGCGCAGGCGATTGAAGATTCTCTGAAACTCGTCCGCAACGCGAAGGGCAAGAACCTCGTCTTCGCCTTTCAGGGCGGCTATCATGGGCGGACGCTCGGCGCTTCGGCCATCACTTCGAGTTACCGATACCGGCGACGCTTCGGCCACTTCTCCGACCGCGCGCACTTCGTCCCCTTCCCCTACTGCTTCCGCTGCCCCTACGGCAAGAAGAAGGAGTCTTGCGAGATGTACTGCGTCAAGGAGTTCGAGCGCAACTTCGAGACCGAGTACAACTCTTTCTGGGACCCGAAGGCGCAGGAGTCAGAGTTCGCGGCCTTCTACGTCGAGGCGATACAGGGCACGGGCGGTTACGTCATCCCACCCGAAGGTTACTTCAAGGCGCTGAAGAAGGTCTTGGACGAGCGTCATATCCTGTTGGTTGACGACGAGATTCAGATGGGCTTCTACCGCGCCGGAAAGTTCTGGGCCATTGAGAACTTCGAGGTCGAACCGGACATCATCGTCTTCGGCAAAGCTCTGACGAACGGCCTCAACCCTCTCTCCGGCGTCTGGGCGCGCGAGGAGCTTATCTCGCCGGACGTGTTCCCGCCCGGTTCCACGCATTCCACTTTCTCTTCTAATCCACTCGGCACGGCCATCGGCCTCGAAGCCGTCCGCATGATGGAGGAGCGCAACTACGAGGAAGTGACTAAACGCAAGGGCGCGTACTTCCTCGAACAGATCAGAGACTTGCAGCGACGTTTTCCGAAGGTCATCGGCGACACGGACGGGATGGGCATGGCGTTGCGAATTGAGTTATGCCAGTCGGACGGCTTTACGCCCGACCGCGAGCTGACCGACCGCATGTTTGCCGAAGGAATGAAGGGCGACCTCGACGCGCGCGGTCGCCGCATGGGACTCGTGCTCGACGTGGGCGGCTACTACAAGAACGTCCTCACGCTCGCGCCCTGCTTCGACATGACCGAGGAGGAGATAGACATCTCCGTCGAACTGATCGAGCAGCTCATCCGCCAATGCGCGCCGGAGCGCATATAAGAAGGGCGCTTCGCTGTTTCATCTGTTGAAATCATGATCGCCAAATTAATCGAATGTGCGGAGCGCGCGTCGCTACGCTTGTCACCTGAGCGTGCGAAGCAAATGTTAGGGATGATGCCCGACGCGCTCTTGAAGAGGATGCAGGCCGCGCGCTTCCGCCAAACGATCCGGCTGGTAGCCGCCTCGTCGCCCTTCTACCGCGAGGAGTTCAGGCGACGTGGCATAGACGCGCGAAGCATCCGCCGTCCCGAAGACCTCGGCGATTTCTACACGACCGGCGACGACCTGCGCCGGCACGGCCCCGAAGCATTCCTGACGGGTCGTCCCGACACCGCTTTCGAGACAACCGGCACCACCTCGCCCGTGCCGAAGCAACTCTTCTTCTCAAACCGCGAGCTGCGCGAAGTGGGCCGCGCCGGGGCGATGGGTCTGCGCAACCTCGGCCTGCGGCGTGAAGACCGTGTACTCTCGGCCTTCGACTGCTCCTTCTGGGTCTCGCCCGCAACCGTCCGCGCGGCGTTTCAATACATCGGCTGCTTCCACGCCGAGGCCGGTAAGATCGAGCCTGCGGAATTTTACGACCGGGCGCTCGCGTATAAGCCGAACGTCATCTTCGGCGAACCATCGTGGCTCGTTCGCCTCTCCGAGATCGCGGAGTCGCGCGGCGCATGGCAAATAAAGTTTCTCTTCTCCGGCGGCGAGAATATGACGGAGCAGGCGCGCCGCAGCGTGGAATCGGTCTGGCGCGCGCCGCTCTACATGAGCTACGGACAGACCGAAGGCTTTGGCGCAATGGGGGTTGAGTGCGCCGAGCAGAACGGCTATCACCGCAATGACCTCAACTACTTCTTCGAGATTGCCGGCGCGGACGGCGAAGGGTACGGCGAGCTTGTCTACACGACCCTGAACCGCGAAGTGATGCCTCTCGTCCGCTACCGCTCGACGGACATCACGCGGATGGTGGACGAGCCATGCCCATGCGGCTTTTTCATCAAGCGCATCGGCAAGATTCGCGCACGCTGCGACGAGATGGTGGTGTGCGGCATGGGCAACGTCGGCCCGTGGGTCTTCGCTGAGCTGCTGCGCGATGCACCCGGCGCGGGATCAGAGTGGCAAGCCGTGATTAAGAATGACGGTCGCTGCGATTCAATCGAACTGCACGTAGAGATGAATGACCCTTCAGCGCAGTACGGCGTTGAGAAAAGCGTGCTCGACAATTTGCGCGCGGGCTTCGCGGACTTCTGGAAGAATCGAGAGATGAAATTGTATGAGCTTCGCGTCGTGGCGTGCGCGCCGAACACTCTGCGGGCAAAGCGAAAACTCAAAAGGGTTGTGGACGAACGACAAATGCTGTACGGCGAGCTGGCTAAACTATAAATGGCCTAGATGGGCATGGTGAACATAAAGTGCCTTATCGGAAGTTCAGGCTGTCTCATGAAATCAATCTTCTCGCGTAGCGGACTCCATCTCCTCTGATTCCTGTCCACGCCGATTCTGAGGAGTTCAGCGAGGTCAAAGTGCCTGGCGTGCTCGGCGAACATCAGCTTGAAGTCGCCCGCCAATGTTGCTAGTTTGAAAACAGCCCTTTAGTCACCCCACCGTTTAGAGACTTCGTCACTATAGAGGTCTTTTTTGACGGCAATCCTCTGCACGTAGACACGCGTCGTCGAGCGGTTTTGGTGGTCGAGCGCGTTCTGCGTCGCCGTGATGTCGCCCGACACCTCGGAGACGATGCGCGCGAAGGTGTGGCGCGTGCGGTGGAGGTGGAAACCATCGACCCCGGCCTCCCGCGCGTACTTCTTCAGGTTCTTGACGAAGCAGTGAGACGTGAGTGCCTCGCCCGGCTTTCCCGCCCGGTCGTGCCTCGTCCAAATTGGCGCATCAGTCTTGAGCGCATGCAACCTCCCCGCCGCCGCCAAGTAATCCATCAGCGCCTCCTTCACCTGCGGTTCCCTGACCTCCCTGCTCCGGTAGTCTCCGCCCTTCGCCCTATACTCCAGCACGAGCGTCTCGCCCACATGCACGTCCTTCCCGCGCAGCCCGATGGCCTCCTGCCTCCTCAACCCCGTCGCCAAATACAGGAGCAGCAGCGCGTAGTCCCGCTTCCCGACGACATTCCCCGCCTGCGCCCGGCGGCGCACGGCCGAGACAAGCGCTCCGACCTCCTCGTCAGACAGAGCCTTGACCGACTCCGTCTGGTAAGGCTTCGGCGCCTTCGGCCTGGCAAGACGCGCCGGGTTCCTACGAACGTGCTGGCTGACCTCCGGGTCTTTCATCACCCAGGTGTAGAAGGATGAGAGCAAGCAGGCGTGCTGGTAGCAGGTGCCGGCGCTGATTCCCTTCTCCTCTAAATCCTTCAACCAGCCCTGAACGTCTGCCAGCTCGACCTCACCGGGCAGTTTCTCTACATGACGGAAGAATGAGAGGACAATCCTCTGTTTATCGCGGAGTAGGTCCGCGCGGCGCTCACTTTCCGACGTCGTGGCCGAGGCCCAGAGCGAGACAGCTCCTCTCAGAGCTACTTGAAAGTCAGTCTGTGTGGGTACGAGACTCGTTTCAGTGCCCTTCTCATCCATTTCTCTACTATAGCACGAAGGGCACACAACTGAGAGGTTTGTGTGCCCTTCGATTAAAATGATGGAATACCACTTATCCTAAATGTAATATTGTTCCTTGTGTTACATGAGCCTGAGCCTGAAGCTGTTATCAGACATTGAGAGCTACTAGACGCCGACAACGCAAAGTTGACCCGCTCGCCTCGCCAGAGGCGGTTCGCTCAATCATTGAAAAACTGCGCTCAGGGCCCCCTGACTTCATCCCGCAGAAAGATAAAGAGTTGGTGCGCTTGCTCCGCGCCGCAAGGCACGCCCAACGCTATCCCGCGACCGATACCAAGCGCGGGCGACCCGGCAAGTGGAGGCGCGAAGAACTCCTTAGCATGGTCGCACGCCTCGGCGACATCCTCGACCGTGAAACATCCTCGCATATCTCCTTCGCCAGCTTCGTCGATCACTACCTGCGGCTGCTCGACTTCCCTTCCGACGTGCTTGAGGCGCTTGAAAATGGTGACATAAACCTCTTCGAGGCTGCGCAACTCGCGCGTATCACCACCCAACGCCTCGGAATCACGCTTGGTCAAGCGGAACGAACCCGTGCCGAGATTCTCTCCTCCCACCTGCAAACGAGGGCATCGGGCGCGAGGCTCCGACAGCGGATCAATGAGTTGCTCCGCGCTTCGGCTGCTGAGACAGTAGAGAGCACAGGCGGCGAGTTGGCTGCTGAATTAGAGGATTTGGAGGATTTCGACCCTTATGACTCTACGCATCTGTTCTGGGAGCAGCTCAAACAACTGGGTTTCGCCTTCCGAGAGATTCGGCGCGAGGATGTGACCGACGAGGAGATCGAGGAGCTATTGAAGGCGAGCGAGCCGATTCTGGCGATCCTGAGTAGAATCCAGCGGCGTAAGGAGCAGACGAAGGTTATTAAAGTGAAGCTTTGAAAGCCGCTCGTACAGTAAAATATGTGATGATTGCTAAAAAAGTCTCCGTTTAGCTAATTACCAGAGGATAGGGACAGAGTACCTACCGATCTGTGGATCCGCCGTCAGGATAGTTAATCTTTCTGCGTCGGCCTGCGCCACCAGCAATCGGTCGAACGGGTCCTTATGTACAAGCGGCAGGGCGTGAACGCGCAAAGCATGCGCGTGTGAGACGTTAAGGGGTGTCATCCCGGCATGGATAATGCGCGGGGGAACATAATCTTCGGGCGGCTCAGGCAGCCGCAGTTTGCCGATGCCGGATTTGATAGCAATTTCCCACGAACTAGCAGCCGAGAAGAAGAGTTCATCCTGGCCTGCCGAGAGTACTTCCCTAGCCACGTCACTCAGCTTGGATGGGTCGAGGAAAGACCAGAGGAAGCACTGCGTGTCTACGAGTACCCTCACTCATTCGCCCCTTCGAAGGCTTCCAGCAGATCTGCCGGTAGTGGGGCGTCGAAGTCATCGGCGATCCAGCCCCGCCCCTCATCCTCGCCGAGCGTTTGTCTGCCGCCCGCTGGCCTGACAGGAACGAGGCGTGCTACGGGAACGCCCGCGCGGGCGATGATGACCTCCTCGCCGGCGGCCACGCGCTGGAGAAGGCGCGAGAGGTTGGTTTTGGCCTCGTGGACGTTGACTTCGATCATGAGCCGGATGGTAGACTAAGAGGTTAGCTAAGTCAATATCAACAGAGTGCCTTCCCAAAAGTCTGATTGCTGATTTTTACCTAATTTCTTCAGATACAAGTTTTTCGTGCCGGCAGCGTGCCACCCCCTTCTCAAAACCCTCCGGATACCACATGCCAGTTCCGAAACAATCCGGACAATGTGAGGCATCCACCTTTTGGGTAGGAGCTTCTGTCAAAGAGTCAGCGGCTTCGGCATCGATCTGTCGCTTCTCCTTCTTCCAGAGTCGGCGTCGCAGGTGTTCGGCCAGGAAGGCTGGCACACTTGAGATGGTCGTGCGCCCGGCGGCAATCTTTAGCTCAGTGAGGAGCACGTCAGCTAGCTCTTCCAATTTGTGACGCTCAGCTACAGTAAGTTTCCCACCAGTAATCTCTTTCGTCGTTTTCCGGAAAGCGGTTATGAAACCGGCGAAAGCCTCATCATCATCGTTCTCAGTATTTGTCTTAAAAGAAGTCTTAAGTTCATCGGAAGTTGTTGATTTATCAACTAGTTGAGTCACGTGGGGTGACCCCAAATTTTGGGGGTAGGGTGACCCCAAATTTTGGGGTGACTCCCCCTCAGGGGATGTGACCCCACGTAACGTGGGGTCAGGTGGGGTCACCCCACGTGACTGTCTGAAAAGGCCGGATGTTTCCTCGGGCAGTAAAACCTCGTAAAGCGCGCCGTCGTTCTGCCCCCTCTCCCATGAAGAGACGATCAGCCCGACCGCGGAGAAGTAGCGTAAATGCGCATCGATAGTTTTGGCGTTGCGGATGCCCGACCAGTCACTGAGTTCTCGCTTCGTAGCGCGGATGCTTTTGATAGGAACCACCGCGCCGCGGGTGCGGATGTAGAGCGCGTCGTAGAGCTTCTTGCTTGAGCCGGGAAAAATGCCAGCGGGGAGGGCAAACCGGTCGAGGCTATTGGCGCGTTTATTAAAATCCCTTTGAGGGGCTACTGGTCGGGTGGGGTTAGGTGGGGTGACCCCACGTGACGTGGGGTCAGGGGGGGTCACCCTTTTAGGTATCTCTACCGGTGCGGTCAGCCCCTCGTCGTAATCCGCTAAATGACTGGCAAGCGCGGGTTTACGTTTTGGCGGCGGCTCCAGCGCTTTATCGAGCGTCTCTGCGAGCAGCTTCCGATCGGATTTCTTCATCGCCTAAGACCTCTCTGATTTCCTTCACAAGCTTACGAAACGCGAAAGTGGCGGGGGACTCCGGATGCAACTCAGCCACCGTCTTCAATGTGGCTGTCGCCTCCTCGACCGCGACCAGCCGCGGAACCGTTGTTTGAAGCACGTAGTCCTCGCCGAATCTGGCGATGACGCGCTCGCGCACCTCTTTATCAAGCTTCTGACGGGCAGTGAACTTCGTCGAGAGTGCCATGACCTGCATCTCCGGCGAGAATTTCTTGCTGATACGCGTCACTTTTCGCAGGAGTTGCTTGATGCCGACCAGGGAGAACAGCCCTGTATCGATGGGCACGATAGTTAGATCGCTCGTCGCGAGAGCGTTGAGCGTCGGCGTGCCGAGGTTCGGGGGCGTGTCGATGACGCAGTAGTCATAATTGGCTTGGGCGGGCTCCATCTTCTCTTTCAATAGCAATTCACGAGAATCCAAGGCGGAGATGATGGCCTCGGCCTCGTCGTCGATACAGCAGGGAATCAGGTCGAGCCGCGGGCGCGGATGCACCAGATATTCGGAATAATCGCCCCGGTCGTCGAGCATCAGCCGGAGAGTGGTGCGCCGCGCCTCCTCCAGCTCTTCGAGATCCACGCCTAAGGCGATCGAAAGATTACCCTGCTGGTCGAGGTCGACCGCCAGCACACGGGACCCGGACGAGGCCAGTGCCCCGGCGACGTTGAGGGCGACGGTAGTTTTCGCACAGCCCCCCTTGTGGTTGGCAAAAACAATAGTCTTCATGCGGCCTTTTCCCTCATATCCAGTAGTGAATCAACCTCCGCCCGGCTAACCAGCTTGACCCGCTTGTCAAGCGGGTTATCAAAAGTGTGGAGCAACCCATCTTTAATCAGCTGCGCCATTTTCATCGGGCTCACACCCATGAGCTTGCGCGCCGCCGTCACCTTTATGAGATCACTGGGCCTGTGTGCCTGCATATGTATGCCTCCCGAAGGATGAATCGTGCGAACGATACCGAAAGTTTCGGAAACAGTCAATATTAATTCGATTCAGTTCGATTCGCTTATGGGTAAGGGAAGTGCCCGACGGCTGCCCTGCAAGGCTGATTAAGAACAAGGAAGGAAAGACGATAGCCGCGTCTATGGGTGCAGAAATGTGAGTAGAGATAACGAGGAATTATCACCCGCTATGGAACTAAAACAGATCGAGCGCACCAACCGCGGTAAGAATCAGCTAAATGCGGCTTTAAGCATATACCGAGAAACAATTTTGCTTGAGGCGCAGAATCCCGAGCGCCAGATTTTGTACTGGATCGAGCACAGCAAAGAATCTCTAACCGACGAGTTCAGGTGCTTCGCGATTCAGCGAGACGGCAAGGTCATAGGGTATCTTCAGTATAGCTACTTTCGAGAAGGGACGTTGCTGAGCGACTGACGCTCTTTTAACTCACGACCTCTTATAATCTCGGCGATATGTGTGGCTTCACCCGCAGGTCACGGGAGTCTACGCTTTTGCTCATCTCTCAGCGCCGCCAGCGTCTCGCCGTGCCGGTTATCATGGAGTACAGGGATGGGATTGAGAAGGTCAGTCTTTTACCTCGATGATGATGCCTCACACCTCGAACTCTTCCGCGAGATGTTCGGCGCGGAGTACGACGTACACACCGCTACCTCACTCGACGAGGCCCGCCGGATGCTCGGCAGAGATCATCATCAGCGACCAACTCATGCCGGAGGTCAAGGGCATGGAGTTTCTGCGCGAGGCGGCGCGGCGCGGCCCTTCGACCTTTCGCGTGCTGCTGACGGGCACGATTGGGGTCGGGGAGGTATTGGCGGAAGTCGGTGCCGGTGTCGTCCATATCTTCTTATCTAAGCCGTGGAACGAAGCCGAGATGCGCGGGGCTTTGGGGCGCGCTGAGGCGTACCTCGATGCATCGCCGAAGCCGCGCCGAAGGAGAAAGGGGTGACAGGTGTAGGGAGAAATATAAAGATATGGAATGCTCGCGCTGCGTCTCACAGAACATAAAACCTTTGAGATGGCTCATGCCGCACACAACGTCGGTATTAGTTCCTGGGATACCGCTATCAAATTCTACTTCTCGGCCCTCTGGGTCTGCTGATAAAGCCTAATCGAAACAGTGTTGCCGGTCTTACCACGCCGCCGGAAAAACCTTTTCCTATCCTGGCAGTCGTCTTCGGTTTTCTGTTTTTCTCAACTTTGGTGTGGCTGGTCAGTATTTATCAGAGAAGGGAATTAGGTTATGGTGAGACTCAAAATGCTTTGGTCGTCAATGCGATCCTCTTCGTTATAACTGCTGTGGTTGCAAGTTGGGATATTATCCGGTGCGCCAGAGCTAGAAGGAAATATCCAGAGCTGCTTGATAGTTGGATTCATTCGTGAATATGCCTACAGTGTGGAAAGAACGTATTTGGTCAGAACATATCTTTTGTCCAATTGAGCCGTTCTGATTTTTGAATTCGTTTGACCCATTCATTATATCGCACTATACAAAAGCAGTTATGTCATATAACTTTCTTTCCTTAATACCGAAAAATTGCTGGCCCACGAACTTTCTAAAGAGCAGATTCGGAAGCCCCTATCGGTGCCATGCTTAAACGTTACTTGATGATATAGCTTTTTCTAAAAGACTATTACGAATTCTACGAACCCGTGGGACGTTTTCACCCAAAGGTCTCACGATGGAGGGAACATGATCGGAAGATCAGGAAACTGGCAGGGTGGTGGAGTGGCTGCCGGCGTTGTCTGCCTTTTGGTGATTCTTGGTCTTCAGTTGGTTTTGTCGGTACGGCGGGAATCCCAAACCTGGGATGAAGGTGACCACATCTTTGCCGGTTATATGTCCTGGGAGCACGCAGACTCTGGCGCTCATCGGGGGCGCGGCGTGGAGTTTCATCCGGCAGAATCCGAAATGGGCTTACGCCGTTCTGGCGCTTCTGCTCTTTCACGCGGTCTCTTCTGTGCGAGCATTCCCTTCCTATATAGCTTACCTAGATTGCTAGTTGATGTTTGAACACGCCAGTGCGAACAACGAAGCATGAACCTTCAGTTCAAAGCCGGCGTTGGTGCGCGCGTGCAACTGTTGGGTGCCCATCTTCTCTAATTGAGAGTTG
>JAVRON010000108.1:0-11096 GCA_032162705.1 Acidobacteriota bacterium | reverse complement strand
ACTCTCTCTCATACTCTGTGAACTCCGTGCCTGCCTCGGTTTGATTCGTCTCGCGCGGAGTAACCTGAGGTTTTTTTTCAATGAAGACTGACGACCAGTTGATTGAAGAGTTGAGGGAGGCGACGCGCGGCCTGACGTTTATGAGCGAGTCGGACTATCCCTTCGAGGTTTTTAAGTGGGGTCGGGCGGAGCCTTCAAACGCCTTCCTGCGTGGGCTGACGAAGCAAGATGCTTCTGTCCCGGTCTCGACGCAGACCCCTGCGGAGTTCTTCCGCGCCGCCGCCGCCGAGCCGGACTGGAAGGGAAGCGAAGAGCTGGCGCTCGCACGAAGGTTTCAGAAGCTGCTGCGTCTGCTCGAAGAGAATCTCTCCGACCTGAAAGTCTTTCGCGTCGGGCGCGTCAACCTGCCCGTCTACGTCGCGGGCCGCGCCGCTTCGGGTCTGTGGCTTGGAGTCTCGACGCGCGTCGTCGAGACCTGAGCGCAACACGCCGGAACGCGTCGGATAACGACGGTAAAAACTACGCGTACACCTGGTCACACAACTTCTTCGAGAGAGGGCTTTAAACTCATGTCGTCGCATTCGCAACGCCGCTGCATGGCGTCGCATGGCCCGGCCTTCTACGCTGTCGCCGTGCTCCTTCTGCTCTGCCTTCGGACGGAGGCGCAAACGGTCAAGGCGCACACGCACGGCATCGACTCAAACGCGTCGAGGAGTGTTGCGCGACCGTTGAAGCTGACGCCACATCGCGTCACGCTCTCGGGCGGCAGGTCTTTCAGCTTGAGCCTGCCCGAAGGATTTGCGATCAGCGTCGCAGCCGAAGGGCTTAAACGCGTCCGCTTCATGGCGCGCAGTCCAGACGGGCGCATCTTCGTCACGGACATGCACGACCTTACTGACAACACGAATGGCGTCGTCTATATCCTCGACGGATTCGACCCCGCCACCGGAAGCTTCAAGCGTGTGATTCCATACCTGACGCATCTGCGCAACCCGAACAGCGTGGCCTTCTACACAGACCGCACAGGCGTCGTCTGGTTCTATCTCGCTCTGACCGACAGGCTCGTGCGTTACAAATTCGAGGCGGGAGAGGAAGTGCCAACGGCTCAGCCCGAAGTGCTCGCGACCTTTCCGGACTACGGACTCAACTACAAGTACGGCGGGTGGCATCTGACGCGCACAGTCATCGTCGGAAGCAACGACAAGATTTACGTCTCGGTCGGCAGCAGTTGCAACGCCTGCATTGAGCGGGAGGAGGTGCGCGCCGTCATTCTTGAGATGGACCCGGACGGAGGGAATCGTCGGCTCTATGCACGCGGCCTGCGTAACGCGGTCGGGATGCGCTGGGTCGGAGGGCTTCTGTACGCGACCGATATGGGGGCTGACCACCTCGGCACGGAGAAGCCCGCCGATACGATGTACGCCGTCCGCGAAGGATTGAATTACGGGTGGCCCTTCTGCTACCAGTCGGGCGCGAAGGTCTACGCGGACGCGTTGTTCAGCCCGCGCGGGAAGAAGACTGCGGCGTGTCGTAACGTGCCCGTGGCCTACGCGGCTTTCGACGCGCACAGTGCGCCGCTCGGGCTTGAATACTTCGACTCGGGCAGCGCCGCCGAGTTAAAAGATTCATTCCTCGTCGCGCTGCACGGCTCGACGAAGAGAAGCCTCGGACGCGGCTATCGCGTCGTGCGTGTGCGCGGCGGCGAAGACGTGCACGCCGCGCCCGTAGATTTCATCGAAGGCTTCCAACAGGCAGGGAAGGTCTACGGACGCCCGGCGGATATTTTCGCTTTTGGCCGGGATGCTTTTCTCCTGACGGACGACCACGCGGGCGTCGTCTATTACGTTCACCGGAGATAGAACTCTTCAAACGTCTATCATGGGATAGAACCCTTTCAGGCGAAGGGCGCGGCGAGCTTCAGGCAGACGGGCGTAGGCACATCTGCGGTCTGTCCCGTCGGCGTGAGTGCTCCGGTCTGTGGGTCGAGGCGGAACGTGACGATTGAATCGGAGTTCTGATTCGCGACCAGAAGGAATCTCCCCGAAGGGTCTATGGCGAAGTTGCGCGGCGTCTTTCCCCCGGTCGGCGTGTGTCCGAAGAGGCGCAGTCGGCCCGTCCTCGCGTCGAGACGGAAGGCTGCGATGCTGTCGTGCCCACGGTTCGAGCAGTAGAGAAATCTCCCGTCGGGCGCGACGTGTATGTCCGCTGCCGTGTTCGCCCCCTTGAAGTCCGTGGGCAGCACGCTCGCGGTCTGCACTTCTTTGAGAGTCCCGTGCGCGGCGTCGTATGCGTAGGCCGTGACGGTCGAGTCCAGCTCGTTCAGAACGTATGCGAGGCGTCCGCCGGGATGAAAGACGAAGTGGCGGGGCCCCGCTCCGGGCTTTGTCTCGACGAAGGGCTGAGAGTTCGGGGTCAGCTTCCCCGTGCGCGGGTCGAAGCGATAGGACATGATCTTGTCCGTGCCGAGATCGCAGGAATACGCGAACCTGTCCGCGCGATCCAGCACGATGCAGTGCGCGTGCGGGGCTTCCTGCCGTTCGCGGTTGACGCCGGAGGGGCCCGTGTCCTGCTTCAAGTCCACGGCCTCGCCGAGGCTCCCGTCCTTGAGCACCGGGAGAACACAGACGCTTCCGCCCGAGTAGTTTGCCACGAGCACAAAGCGGCCCGAGTCCGCGGTCGTCACGTAACAGGGCGCGCCGCCCAACGTCGGGCGCTGGTTAATGAGACGCAGAGCGCCCGTACCGCGCTCTATCGCAAAGGCGCTTAAGGCCCCGCTCCTGCGGCCCTCAAACTCCTCTAGCTCGTTGACGGCGAAGAGCAGACGGCGTCTGCGTTCGAGCGCGAGATAGGAAGGGTTCGAGACGCCTGCGGTCGTGCCCGCGTGCTTGAGCGCGCCGCTCTTGAGGTCGAGGCGGTACAGGTAGATGCCTTCGCTCCGTCCGGAAGTGTACGTCCCGACGTAGACGAGCAGCTCGCGCAGGTCGGAGGGACGCGCGTCCGTCTTCGCAGCGCCCGACAGTGTCAGGCCAGCCGCGCCGAGACCGGCCACTCTCATAAATTCGCGGCGCGTTGAAGTGTAGTTCGACATCTCTTTATCCGTTGATGCCTTAACTTTCATCTCTCAAAAACTTCAGACTCCTGTATGATTGAGCGCCGACGAATGACACTCACGTGCTTAAAATCAGAAGAATAAAACGCGAAACTTTGGCAGGTCTGCTGATCTTTTGCCTGACGTTGACTATCTTCTTGTGTTCGCCCGTGCATCAGGTCAACGATTCGCAATTTTCCATGCTGCTCAGCCAGAGCTTACTTGAACACGGCAAGTTTCCAGTTGGATCACTATGCGCTTTCGCGCCAAACCTCTGAGCGGCACGGATATGACTTCACAAGCGTCCCGTATCAGTTGGAAGCATCGCGCGGGCATGTTTACTACTATCTGCCGCCGGGTAGTTCCTTCCTTTCCGTCCCCTTTGTCGCCGTACTTAAACTCTTCGGACTCTCCGCCGCCGACAGTGACGGCACTTACAACCGCCGAAGCGAAGTGATGATTCAGGCGATAGTGGCGGCACTGTTAACGGCTCTGCTGGCGAGTCTCTTTTTTTATACTGCGCGGCTGATGCTGTCAACCAAGTGGAGCATCGTGGTAGCGCTCGGCGGCGCGCTGGGGACACAGGTTTGCAGCACAGCATCGCGGGCTTTGTGGTCGCATACGTGGAGATTCTGCTGTTGGGAGTAGTTGTTTATTTCTTACTGAAGCAGGAGACGCAAAAGCACAGGCTCATCTGTCCCACAAGATATTTTGGGACATAAAACCGTGGTTATCGGACTCCAACGGCCCTGTGCAGTTCACAATCAGGAGCGAGGAGTTCCTGCTGAACGCTGATGGCTCGGGCCAGTCGGGCTAGTTTTCAACATCGAGCTTCGGCACGTAGACGGCGGGCGTCAGTGTTTCGGCGCGGCGCGTCCGCTTCACCGTCAACCCGCTGACGAAGTCGGTTAGCACGCAGCTCATTAAGTAGCCTTCAGTCTAAAGCCCGGGGGCCCTGTAGGCGAAAGTTGCCTGCAGGGCCTCCGGGCTTTAGAAACACCGCCTGACCTTACGCCTCACGGCGCGAAGCGCTTGCGGTACTCGTCCGAGGAGATGAACGCCTTGACCATCTCGGCAGAGATGAAGTTGCCGTTGAAGTCGTTGAGCTTCTTCAGCCAGAAGTTGTAGCCCGCGAAGTCTGTGTCCGGCGCGGCGTTCGGATTGCGACGAAGGTAGCCGACGTACTGCATGTAGACGAACGCGCGGTTGAACTGACGCTGGCTGAAGACTGGGTTCTCGGCCACCGCCCGCAGCACCTCCGCACGCGTCTTCGTCCCCGCCACAAGTTCGGCGACGAGCTGGTCGCGCTCCGCCTGCGTGAGCGAGCCGCCCGATGACGGCTGTGCCGGGTCTTTCGTGTTCGCGTTGAGGGCGTCCACGAACTGCGCGGGCGTCAGCGATGCGGGGTAGGCGGCAACGAACTCTGGCCGCGCCACGAAGCGCGTCAGGAAGTCGCGCTTGTTCGTCTCCAGCTGCTCCTCCCAGCCCTGCACCCCGACGATAACGCCCTGGCCTATCTCCTGCGTGTCCTTGAGGAACGCGCGCATCGCAAGCGTCTCGCCCGTCGCGAACGAGGCTTGGTTCAGGCGGTAGACGAGGTAGCCCGTGTTCTGGAATTCAATCGAGAGGAAGAAGGCCGCCGAGACGTTAATCCGCTTGACCTCGCGGCACTGCGCGTCAGCCCCGCACTTCTCTATCTCGTTCGACCAGAACTGGAGGCCGCTGAAGTCCGAGGTGCGGTTGAGGAAGTCGCGGTAGTGCTGGCGGACGAAGAAGTTCGTGTCGTCCGCCGGGTGGCCCTGCTGCGGGAAGAAGTCGTCGTCCTGAATTGTGACCGTGCTACTCGCGGGTGACGTAAGCTCTGCGCCCGACGCGCCGCTGAGCGTGAGGCTGAACGTCTCGTCGCCTTCCTGGTACGCGTCGTTCGTCAGAAGCACCCGGACGGTCTTACTCGACTCGCCGGGCGCAAACCGCAGCGTGCCGACCGCGGTCGTGTAGTCTGAGCGCTCGGACGCAGTGCCGTCCGCCGTTGCATACTCGACCGTCGAGGCGACGGAGAGATCGCCCGTGCGGATGACATTGAAAGTGGCGGCACTGCTGCTCTCCGACACCGTCTGTGCGGCCGCGGTGAGCTGGACGCCTGTCGGGACAGGCACGGCTGTCGAGACGAGCGCGGTCTGAACGATGTAGAGCTTGCTGTCGATGCCCGAGAAGGTACTCGTTGAGGCGCGCACCGCCAGCCCGTTCACGCCCCAGCGCACGAGCCTGGACGGCACCCCCGCGAACGGCAGCGTCACGCGCCCGACCGGCACGAACGTGGTCAGGTCGTAGGCGGTGATGGTGATGGTGCCGCCAAAACCAACGTCATTCCCTGTCGCGAAGAAGGCCCGGTTGAGCGCGGTGTCGATGACCATCGCGCGGCCGCTGACGGAGCTGTTGAACCTGCCGAGCAGCGCGCCCGTGGCCGGGTTGACGACCTGCCCCTGGCCGGAGTAGAGGAGGCCGTTCCGGAACTCGATGGCCGGCCCGAACTTGTAGGGCGCCGTGCTGGTGACGGTCGCGCCCGTCGAGTCCACGTTGATCGTCTTCAGGCCGGTCTCAGTGCTGCCGCCGTAGAGCATCGCGGGCGACGCGGAGAAGGCCACGGACACGCTGCCTTCGACGTGACCCGGCGTCGTCTTTGGCAACTGCACGCCGTTGTCGAAGACGGCGACGCCCTTCTGCGGCGGGCTCCCGCCGGTGTAGCGCGCCACGGCGATCAGGTTCGGGTTGCCGGGCGCGACGGCGATGTCGTAGGCCCACTGCGCGCCGCCGAAGTTCGGGTCCGTGCCCAGCGAGATGTCCGGCCCGAGGGTCTGCGTGGCGATGTCGAAGCGGCGGATGGCGCCGGGGCCGCGCGGCGTGTTGATGCCGTTGTAGCCGAGGTAGAGAACCTGACCATCGTCCGAGAGCGCGAGCTTATCTGGCTCCGTCCCGGTGCCGGTGGGCCGAGCGCGCCCGTCAGTGGGTTGATCTCGGTGACGGAGTTGCCGCCCGCGCCGGCGCGCGAGGGCACGCTCGCGAAGAGCTGCTTCGACTGCTTGTCGTAGGCGATGTCGTTGACGGGCAGGTTGAGCACCCTGACGAAGGGTGCCGCAGCCGCCTGCGCGGGCGCGCGCCGCGCCGCCGAAACCGGCTGGGCCGGTAGCAGGTTTAGGATCAGCGACGCAGGGAGCAGGACGGTGGCGCGCTTACGCGAGGCGTTGCGAGGAAGTGGGGTGAACATTGTTACCTGTCAAATTCGGGCACGGGTTCATAAATGGACTTTCACCCGGAAAGCCGGGCGGTGCCGTAATCATGTCGGCGAATCTATGTCTGAAGTGGTCGCCCGCCGGGGAGGCTGCCGTAGGCGCTGGGATGGAAGACCGCGTTTAGGTTAAATGTCCGGGCGGCTTCTGTCAAAAGGATAATGTTGCAGCAATCGGTTATCTGATTATACTGATCCTGCTCTCGCACTTGGGGTTCCGCACGCAGGCTCTACACGCGCTACGCCGCAGGCGGCTCGGCTGATCTGACGGTGGCGTCCGCCGTGCCCCGCGGCGCGCTCGACCGCAGGGCGGTCCCGGCTGAGGGACTCGGGCGCACCGGGCGGGAGGTCGAGCTATGCGAGCGCCTGAAGGGGATCGAGAAGGAGGCCGAAGGGCTGTCCGTGCAGGCACCGGACGAGTAGGGTCGCAGGCCGTCACCCATTCCCTTCCCCTGCCTGCCCGTCAGTCGCTCGAACATAAATTTCATGATCGGGCGCTCGGGCAAGGCCGCGCTACTCAGCCCTTGAATCTGATGTCAGGGTCTGGACGTGCTAGTCGGGACAAGCCGAACGTTAGATGACTGAAATGTGTAAAGGGCCAAGTCATAGCCACTATCATCAGACCCTATGCAAATGAAGATCGGGATCATTAACCTGAACATGCAAGCCCGCGGCGGTGGTGAGAAGAGGACGCTCGTGCTGGCCGAGCACCTGAGCCGAAGCCATCAGGTATGGCTTTTCGTCAACGAGCCGCTCGACCGACCAGCGCTGGAGCGATATTTCGATGTCGATCTCAGCCGGATTAGTTTCGTATCTCTGAATCAGGACGAGCAATCAATCGCCAAGTCGCAGTATAGATCGCGAAGAGGCAGATTCGACGACCTGTCGGCGCAACTCTCCCCTTTCCGACGGATCAAGGCGCTTCAACTCGACCTTTTTATCAATAACAGTCAAGGTAGCATTCTGCCCTGCCCGTCCGCACGCGGCATCTACATGTGTATGTTCCCCGATAAACCCTCGACGCCGAATCGAAATAGTTCTCTGCGTCGAGCCTACCATCTCTTCGTGGATCGGGTGGAGCAGCGTCTGTTAGGTTGCAGTGTCCCCGGCTTCCTTGATTCCTACTCAGCCGTCACGGCCAACTCAAACTTTACCGCCGAGTGGGTGAATAGGATGTGGGGCCGCCGCGCCGAAGTCATTTACTCGGCCTGCGATAACATGGGGCCGCCCGTCGCTAAGGAGAAAATCATCCTCAATGTCGGACGCTTTACAAGCGGCGGCGCGGGTACTCTTTATAAACAGCAACAGATTCTTGTAGACGTTTTCAAACAGCTAACTGCCGTCCAGAGAGATGGCTGGCAATTGCACTTCGCCGGCAGCGTGGCGCGGGACGAGGAGACGCTGGCACTTGTCGAACGCCTCAAAGATGCAGCCAAAGGGCACTCCGTTTTTTTCCACTTCGACGCTAAACTCGACACGCTGCGTGACCTTTACCGACGCGCGTCCCTTTATTGGCATGCCACTGGCTATAATTTTCCGGCTTGTGAGCAGCCCCGGCTGCAAGAACATTTTGGCATGACGACAATCGAAGCCATGTCGGCGGGCGCGGTGCCGGTCGTGATCAACTCGGGTGGACAGAGAGAAGTCGTGACTCATGCAGTTGACGGTTTGCTCTGGGACGAACCTTCAACCCTCGCAGATCAAACGGTGCAACTGATTAATGACCTTCACTTGTTGGAACGATTGAGTCGGCAAGCGATATGGTCTAGTGCTAAGTTTAGTAGAGCGGCTTTCAACAACAGCATGGACCTTATTATCGGGCGGCTGATGGGTGAAAGTTAATCCCATTAACCCAACTACTTCATGTATCCAAACGGTTCAAAGCTCCGTGGGTGAGACAGGTTTGAAGTGCCCGTCCCGTTCAGCGGCAAAGTAGAAGTAACGGAAGCGCTTGTCATTCGGGTCGTCTTGCTCCCACGGCCTTTCGCTTTCGTGCAGAGGATTCAGGAGACGCGTGCCACCTACCTCGACCACGTACTGCGAACCGTCCGAGTTGCCGCTCCGCCACGTTTTGCCGTACATCCCCTCGAAGAGTCCCTCAAGTTTGTCGGGTCTCAGCGACGACCCCTTGAGCCAGAGTTCATCCGATTCGGGAGTGTCGCCCTCCAGCCAGTCGCCGGGGACTTTGCAGTATGCCAGACAACGGTAAGCCGACTCGGCGACGAACCCGGAAGGCAGACGCAACCCGTCGCTCAGCAGCACCATGAGAATGCGACTCGGCTTTGCCTGCTCCGGGCGGAGACTTTTAAACGAAAGCGCGTAGCTCGCGCCCGGGCCGAAAGGGTTAAAGAGCAGACCGTCAATGCCTAACTGTGGCGCTCTTTCGATCAAGACCTCTCCACCGGCCACGGCCTGTTGCATCTCAGCGCGCTGTTCTTCGCTGAGCTTAGACAAAAACATCTCGGCGCAATCCGGCGCGGTGAAGGCGACTGCCGGGTTCGACATCCCGCCCTGATTGGGCAGCGTGACGACGGGGCCGGACGAGTGGTTGAACAGAAGAAAGGCGCGATAGTTGCTGACAGCCATTCTGTCAGGCTGGCCCGTTTGCCGCCACTGCTCGAAACTCTCTTCGAGCGCGATTGCATCCGCCCAAATCTTTCCCACTTCGGAAGCAGAGCCTTCCGAAAATATCCATGTGCGTTCGCGCGGCGAATAGGGATTGACGCGCACGGTTGGTGTGCTCGGGTTGATGCCGCGAAACAGCTCCGTACCGGCGATGCCGCTCGCGTATGCGCCGAGCAACGCGCCCGCCGCCTGTGCGAGTTCAGCCGCCTCGCGGTCTGTAAAAATCCACAACTCGCCGGGCGGCAGACGCGTCTCCGCGCCGAAGAGCGTCATGTTGTCAAGCACTCTGCCCTGTTCGCCGCTTTGTGCGACGAGAAGTGCCGGTACGAGCCAACCGCGGTGGCTCACGAGCGAGCGCATCACATCGTTCGCGTTCGCGCGCCCCTCACTGTAAGCCGTCAGCATTTGCACCATGTTGTTTTAGCTCCGTTCGCTCAAAAAAGGTCGAAGAACCATCCGTATATGGCGCGGCCACTCGCCGGCCAGACCGCGAAAACGATGAAGGTGATCGACGCCAGAATCGCGTTGACCATCTTGTAGACCGTCCCCTTGTAGAAGGAGGATAAGACGATGAAGGCGATGTGGCTCGACAGCAATCCGATGAGCCAGAGGATCAACGCGATCCAGCCCGGCGTGCCTGAGACGAAAACACGGATGGTTAACGCGGCGAACGCAGACCAGCCCGCCAGTAACAAGACGGCGTGAGCAAGGTTCGAGATGACGAGTGCATCGTAATGCGTGTCCGTGTCTACGCGGAAGAACTTCTGGACGCGGTATAGCGCCGCGCCGGTCAAAGCGGTGACGACCCATAAGATGCTATAGCCTTTAGCCAGACGAAGCGCCATCATTGGCTTACCCAAAGGCCAAAGCAGAAGTGCCGCGAGCGCCACAAAAATCAAATTCAAGATGAGCGCTATCAAGAAGTCCAAGACTTCTTCGGGGAGGACGTGAACCAGCCGGGACGTGTTGTAGATTACACGGTTCAAAGTCCAGCACGCGTGCCTTTCATGTCATCTCGTCGCTTTCTTTCTGGGGTCGTCCACCATGTTGAAGTAGTTTATCGCGAACGGCATGACTGCCATACATCAGAATAATAGACCGCTTGCAAAAGTCGGTTGACTGATGCGACAACGAAGCTCAACAGTCTTACACCTGCTGAGCTACGAACAAGTCAAAGACTTACCGCCCGCACAGTTCAACCGCTACTGCGGGGTTCAACATCAGACATTCCAAAAGAGGAAGTGCTGTTGGAAATGTCTTCTGCACGAGGCAGAGACTTTTAACGATGCTGAAGCTGCATTATTTGTCAGCTAGTTTTTGCTCGATGCCGGGAATCGAGCGTACCTGAAATTCCGGCTCAATCGTCTTCGCCAGCCCCAGCGCTTTCTCATACGCCGTGCGAGCCTCTTCCGGCTGTCCCATTGCACTCAAGACATCTCCCAACGTTATCTGCGACTGCACGTCGTCAGGTGCAAGCGCAACCGCCGCTTGCGCCTCGGCCAGCGCTTGCTCGACTTGCTTGGTGGCGAGCAGGTTCTGAGCCTTCTGCAAATGGCTTAACGCCGACGCGAGTGGCATCTCGAAATGCCCGTCGAAGACGAAAACTCCATGCTCAATGTCAGCCGTCGGGCGAAGCCGCTTGAACTGTTCATAGGGATTAAGGGAGCCGGGGCCAAACTCGAAACCTGAGAGGTTGCTTGCGCTAATCAGCACCGGCCCGTCAATCGCGGCGGGAACGTCTATCTGTTGATTTAACCACAGCGTATTGATCGTTGGCAGCGGCTTACACTGTATTCCGTAGTAACCGGGTTCGGCTACTCCTTCCGCAAAATAAACGAACCAGCAATCTTTCACCCCGCGCTTGTCCAGATACTGCTTCGTCGCCTTGAGTTGCTCTCCCCAGTCGGCGTTCGAGTCGCTCAGGTATCTGTATGTGTTCGATGTCCCTCCCCACAGTTCATTTGAGTAAGCTACCTTGATTGCTAGTTGCCGTTCATGCGGCTCAGATTTGAGAATGATGGTGACCAAACCGCACTCTCGAATCGGAGACACGCATGAACGACGAGTTGATTATAACGAGCTACGTCATCATTGACG
>JAVRON010000107.1:0-21220 GCA_032162705.1 Acidobacteriota bacterium | reverse complement strand
TGCGCGTGCGCGGATTCCTCAAGCCCATCTCGACGCTCAGGCGCGCGCTGCGCTCCGTAGACATCGAGACGAAGGGGGAAGAGCAGGCCGCCTTCGAGCGCTCGGACGTGACGGCCGTCCCCGCGGCGGGCGTCATCGGCGAGTCGATGGTCGCGCTCACGCTCGCCGACGCGATGCGCGAAAAGTTTGGCGGCGACCACATCGAAGAGATGCGGCGCAACTTCGAGGCGTACCGCGAGCAGATTCGCGAGTATTGAGGAGAAGTAGACAGTAGACAGTAGACAGTAGTCAGTAGAAAACCTTTGACGGCGAGTAGTCCTGATGAAGCCGTCAGCCTTCAATAGTCATGATGAAGTCGTCAGTCTTCAAAACGCGGAGCGCCTGCTGACTACTGACTACTGACTACTGACTACTGACTACTACCTGAAATCATGGGACTGTCGGAAATAGAAGAGATACTTTCGCGCCTGTCGGCGGACGACCGTTTGCGGGCGCGCTTTGTGGAAAACCCGTTCTCGCTCGGGCGCGAGTTGGGCTTGTCCGTCGCCGAGTCACGCCAGCTCAGGCGCGAGGCCGCGACGCGTTTCAACTCCTTTGCCGCGACGGCGCGCGAACGTCGTCTGGTCGAGATGGGCAAGCTCCTCCCGCTGACGCGACACATACTCCAGAGTCGCTTCGCCGCGTACTTCAATCGCTACGCCGCCGCGCACGAGCCGGGCGGCATCGAGCGACTCTTCGGCGACGCGCTCGACTTCGCAGACTTCCTCGAAAAGAGTCTGCGCGCGGATCGCGTCGGCTCCGGGTGGACGCTCGAACTTCTGCGCTATGAGAAGGCGCGGCTTCGTGCCGCCGACCCCGACCGACGCCTTGTCGTCGCGGTCTTCCGTCACGACATCAGCCGTCTCGTCCGAAGCGTCGCGCGCAAAGAGGAGCAGCCAATAGTCGTTCGCCGTCCGACCCTCGCCGCATGGTGGCGCTCGAAGAGACGCACCCCCGTACGCTACGCGGTCTTCTCCCGCCCACGTCTGTTCGGCGGTGTCAATTAACGGATTCTGATTCGACTTGAGAGCAAGCATGAGAGAAGCAGAGAGAATCGCGGAGCAGTTGAGGCGAGCGCACGAGGGCGGCGCGTGGCACGGCCCTTCGGTCAGAGAGTTGCTCGCAGGTGTGACGGCGGAGCAGGCGTCGGCGCGGCCCGTCGTTGGCGCGCACAGCATCTCGGAGCTTGTCGCGCACATCGAGGCATGGGAGCGCGCCATCCTTCGTAGACTCGGCGGCGACCCGGCGGCGATATACAACACGGCGGAGGACTGGCCGTCTGTCGCGGACGCATCCGAAGACGCGTGGCTCAAGGCTCAGGAGAGACTCGCCGAAACCTACGAGCTACTGCGCGATGCCGTGCTGCGACTCGACGACGCACGACTCTACGAGCCGATTCTTCCGCAGATGTCCACGCGCTACGTTTCGCTGCACGGGGCTATCCAGCACACGCTCTACCACGCGGGGCAGATTGCCTTCGTCAAGAAGGCGCTGGAACAAAATCTCCCGCCCGTTGACCCCGAAACAGACCCGACATGAACACAAACGAAAAACTTCTGGTCACGCTCGAAGACGGCATCAAGCGCATCACCTTCAACAACCCTGCGCGGCGCAACGCCGTAGACTTCGAGATGTTCGCCGCCTTCGCCGAGGCGATAGAAGAGTCGGCCACGGACGCGAGCCGCGTCGTCGTCATCACGGGCATGGGCGACTCTTTCTGCTCCGGCCTCGACCTCACCACGATGAGCGCGGGCGGGTTCGCCTCGCTCGATGTGGCCGCGAAGATTCGCGAGCTTATCAACCCGCCCATCCTCAACATGCGCGCGCTCGGCAAGCCCGTTGTCGCGCGCGTCGAGGGCCCGGCCGTCGGCATCGGCTTCAGCTACGTGCTCGCCTCCGACGTGTGCATCGCCACGGAGGACGCAACCTTCACACAGACCTTCGTGCGCGTCGGACTCATGCCCGATGGCGGGAGCACGTACTTCCTGCCCACGCTGCTGGGCCGCGCGAAAGCCTTCGAGCTGATGGCGACGGGCGCAATCCTTTCCGCGAAAGACGCGCTCCGCCTCGGCCTCGTCAACCGCGTCGTGCCGCGCGCAGAGCTTGACGCGGCGGTCGAAGACATCGTCGCGCGACTCGCCGCCGCGCCGCAGCCCTCGCTCGCACTCATCAAGTCCGCACTCAGTCGCGCCGAACACGCAACGCTCGCCGCCGCGCTCGACTTCGAGGCCGAAGGCCAGGCCGACTGTTTCCGCTCCGCTGATTTCCTCGAAGGCGTCACGTCCTTCATGCAGAAACGCGCGCCTGTGTTCGGGAAAGGGAAGAGTTAAAGCTCCGACGCGCCTACGTTACGTCAAATTGTAATAAGCTGGTTCTGCCTGCGGAAGCTGCCGTTTGATCTTGACTGAGAGAATCCGGCAGCTTCCGCGGGCGGTACTGACCATCTCTGCCCTCAAACGCAAATCGCTAAAATAGCGTCGAAAAAGAGTGAAAATTTTTGCGGAGGCTCTGGAAGATAGCCAGCTTTCTCTATTTATACTTAACGAAAATACAGAAACGGGAGATTATTATGAGCCGAATCGTGACCAAGTTCTTCTTTTCCCTGGCGGCCTTGTTGTTTATCGGCTTCAGCGCCGGTAACGCCTATGCCGATGGCATTGTGTTCGTGGGCCCCGACCCGTGCTTCCCGGCGGGCGTCGGACGCGGCTGCGGCCCCGACCGCGCCCCGCACATCCTGTCGCTGCAAAACCACGGGACAGAGACCGGCTCGGTTGGACGCTCGACCTCTTCAACGAGTGACGTGCGCACGGGCGACTGGCAGAGAGGAAGCAACACGCAGACCCTCTCGCTTTCGGAGATCGGCACGACCAACGCCGGTAACATCCGAATCTACTTCGACATCAACGAGCCGAACAGTGGGAGCAACACCACTGTGACTCTCAGCACGCTTGTGTTGAACGCGTATGACACGAGCGGCAACAATATCTTCAGCGCCTCGCTGCTCGGCGGGCCTGAGACGCTCCAACTCCTCGGCAACGGGCAGGGACACTCCGACTACGTCTTCGCACTCGACTCGGCGGCTGCGGCCCGGCTTCAGGCGGCCATCAACGCGCATCCAGACCTCGTACTCGGGCTAAGCTCTAGCATCTCCAACACGCAGGGCGGCCCCGAAAGCTTCTTCATCGGCTCTGCGCCCGCGGCGGTTCCCGAACCGGCCACGATGCTTCTGTTCGGTACGGGACTGGTCGGCATCGCAGCCAGAGTTCGTCGGAAGTACAAGGCCAAAGCTTAACGCGTCGGTGCGTATCTGATTATCAAACGTTCTGACACGCCGCCCGAGAATGGGCAGATGGTAAAAGAGGCAAGCGACTTTTGAAGTCGGCTTGCCTCTTCTGCTTTACCCTTGAAAAAGAGGACGCTACACCGGAGCGTTCGTGATTCAATCGAGCCGCCGCATGTAAAATCCGGCGGGCGAGCGACTGAAGACGAGACTTCACACGCTAATTCTCAAACACGGGTCACAAAATCTGTCAGCCGGGCGTGCTCAGCGAGCCGGTGCGGACGAATTCTCTGCTAGTGCGGACTGAATACGACGGCGGTGCGGAGCAAAGACGTGCGGGTGCGCGTGAATTTGCCGCCGGTGCGGGTATCCTTGCCGGTGCGCGGAAAATCTCCCGTGTGCGGACACATTTCGGGAGGCGCGTACGTTCAGGAGGGAAGTTTCTTCGTACAGATGCGAGCCGCACGAATGCAACTGCGAGCCCGCATGCAGACTCTAAACGGCCTGCTGGAAAGCCGTTAATTCTTTGTAGTAAACTGGCAGCGGCGTCGAATTTGACGGAGCGCGTTCAGCGAATATTCTTCATCCCAGGGGAAGTTTTGAGATGGCACTTTTGGACATTGTGAAGTACGGCGAGCCGGTGTTGGAGCAGCCGGGCGAGCCTGTGACGGAGTTTGACGTGGGACTGAAGAGGCTCGTCTCGGACATGTTCGAGACGATGTACGCGTCGCGCGGCGTCGGATTGGCCGCGCCGCAGATCGGAGTCTCGAAACGCTTGTTCGTCATGGACTGTTCGGCGGGCAACGACCCCGAGGCGCGCATCGCGCTCATCAACCCCGTCATCCTGCGCGTCGAAGGCGACCAGACTGGCGAAGAGGGATGTCTCTCTTTCCCAGGCATCTTCTTCCCCGTGAAGCGCAGCCTTCGCGCGGTCGTACGCGCGCAGGACATAAGCGGCTCGGAGTTCGAGTTAGACGGCCTCGAACTCGAAGCCCGCTGCATGCTGCACGAGACAGACCACTGCGACGGCATCGTCTTCATCGACCGCACCACGCCGCTCAAGCGCGAGCTGGTCAGGCGCAAGATCAAGAGACTTCAGAAGAAGGGAAGCTGGGTTTAACCTTCGGCGCGAAAGTTCGAGCAGCGCGGTCACAGCCTCACGCGGGGCGTGGCCGCGATTTTATTTGCATGGTGTGATAGCATTCCTGAAAAACATGTCGGGTGCCGAAATGATGTATGAGAGGTGAAGAAGGCGGAAGTCTTTCCATTCATCACCCGCGGCATTCATCCGTCATCATTTCCGAGGAGCGATACATGCAGCAAGAAGAATTTCGTAACGAGCCGTTCACAGACTTCTCGAAGGAAGAGAACGCGCGTGCGATGAGAGAGGCGCTCGTGCAGGTCGCGGGCGAGTTGGGGCGCGAGTACCCGCTTGTCATCGGCGGCGAGCGCATACAGACCGGAGACATTCTGGAGAGCACCAACCCCGCGAAGAAGACCGAGGTGGTCGGGCGATTTCATAAGGCGACAAAGGAACTCGCCACCTCAGCCGTTGAGAAGGCAAGCGAAGTGTTCCGGACGTGGAGCCGTACGCCGCCCGACGTGCGCGCAGACCTGCTCTTTCGCACGGCCTCGCTCCTGCGCGAGCGGAAGCATTATTTCTCCGCGTGGATGGTTCACGAAGTGGCGAAGTCGTGGCCCGAGGCAGACGGGGACACAGCCGAAGCCATCGACTTCCTTGAGTTCTACGCGCGCGAGATGCTGCGCTACGCCGCTCCGCAAACGCTCGTCCACGTCGAGGGCGAGGAGAACCGGCTCGAATACATTCCGCTCGGCGTCGGCGTCGTCATCCCGCCGTGGAACTTTCCCTTAGCCATCATGGCGGGCATGACCGTCGCCTCCATCGTCACGGGCAACACGGTCGTGCTCAAGCCTTCTTCCGACGCGCCTGCCATCGCGTACAAGTTCTTTGAGCTGCTTGAAGAGGCAGGGATGCCTGCGGGCGTCGTCAACTTTATGACCGGCTCGGGCGCGGAGGTTGGCGACACGGTGGTCGATCATCCTCTGACTCGTTACATCGCCTTCACCGGGTCGAAGGAGGTCGGACTGCGTATCAACGAGCGCGCGGCGAAAGTCCATGACGGGCAAATCTGGATCAAGCGCGTCGTCGCTGAGATGGGTGGCAAGGACGCGATCATCGTTGATTCGGACACGGATTTCGACGAAGCGGCGACGGGCGTCGTGCAGTCTGCCTTCGGGTTCCAGGGGCAGAAGTGTTCGGCCTGCTCGCGCGCGATCATCGTCGGCGAAGCCTACGAGCCGGTCTTGCAGCGCATCGTCGAGCGCACGGCCCTTCTGAAGGTCGGCGACCCGACCGCACCCGAGACGAGCATGAGCGCCGTCGTCAACCGGAAGGCTTTCAAGACCATTAACGACTACATCGAACGGGGGCAGGCCGACGGCGGAAGATTAATCGCGGGCGGCGGCAGCGATGGCGAGCAGGGCTTCTTCATCGAGCCGACCGTCATCGCCGACGTAAAGCCCGGCGACCCGATAGAGCAGGAAGAGATTTTCGGCCCCGTGCTCGCATGTATCAAGGCGCGCGACTTTGAAGAGGCGTTACGGATTGCAAACGACACGGAGTACGGTCTGACGGGCGCGGTCTACACAAACGACCCCGGAAAACTTGAGCGCGCGGCGCGCGAGTTCCACGTCGGCAATCTCTATCTCAACCGCAAATGCACGGGCGCGCTCGTCGGCGCACATCCTTTCGGCGGCTTCAACATGTCCGGCACCGACTCGAAGGCGGGCGGTCGCGACTACCTCGGCCTCTTCATGCAGGCCAAAGTCGTCGCAGAGAAAGTCCGCCCCGGCTACACGAACAGAGAGAAGAGAGAAGCCATCTGAAGAAGTGATGAGTGATAAGTGATGAGTGATAAGAAAATCCATCCCCCTTTCTTATCACTCATCACTTATCACTCATCACTTATCACTTTATGAAATTGATCTTCATGGGCACGCCGGAGTCTGCCGTTCCGGCGCTGAAGCGTTGCGTCGAGGAAGGGCACGAGGTCTTGGCGGTGTGGACGCAGCCGGACAGGCCGTCGGGGCGTGGGAACAGATTGAAGTCACCGCCGGTTAAAGAGTACGCGCTCTCAAAGGGGCTTGCCGTCTATCAACCGTCGAAGATCAAGACGGAAGAGGCGCTGACGGTGTTCACCGCGCGGGAGTTCGATCTGGCCGTCGTCGTCGCATACGGACGCATCCTCCCCGCAACGTTCCTTCGCGCACCGCGACGCGGCTGCGTCAACGTTCACTTCTCGCTTCTGCCGAAGTTCAGGGGAGCCGCTCCCGTCAACTGGGCCATCGTGCGCGGCGAGCGCGTGTCGGGAGTGACGACGATGCTGATGGACGAAGGGCTGGACACGGGCCCCGTCCTCCTTCAGCGCTCAACACAAATCGGCGAGGGAGAGACCGCGCCGCAACTGCTCGAACGTCTCTCGCACGAGGGCGCAGAACTCCTCGCCGAGACACTGGCGCATCTCGACGAGATAGAGCCGCGCACTCAGAGCGACGCGGACGCGACGCTCGCGCCCATCCTGCGGCGCGAGGACGGATTGATCGACTGGACTGAGGACGCCTTCCAGATCGAGCGCAGAGTCCGCGGCTTTCAGCCGTGGCCGAACGCTTACACCTCATACAACGGACGCCGCCTCATCATCTGGCGTGCGGAGCCTTCGGGACGCGAGACCGGCGGTGAAGAAGAAGCAGTTGGCGGCGAAGAAGAGGCGACGGGAGGCAGCGAAGAAGAGGCGACGGGTGGAGGGCGGATAGCGTCAGCCGGAGAGATAATCGAGGCGAGGGGCGACGAACTCTTCGTGGCGTGCGGCGGCGAGACCGCGCTCAAAGTTTTGGAGTTGCAGCCCGAGGGCAAGCAGCGCATGCGTGCTCGCGACTTCATCAACGGCTCGCGGGTAAACGTGGGTGAGAAGTTCGGCTAGACAGTATGGGCGAGCGTGTAGGCGACTTGAGACGAATGGAGAAGACAGGCGGAAGTGGTCGCGGCGTCTCGCCTGCGCGCCGCGTGGCGTTTGAGATTCTGCGAAGGGTGGAAGAGGAGGGCGCGTTTGCCGCGCCGCTGCTTGCGAATCTATCCGAAGGTCTTTCAACGGAAGACCGCGCTCTCTGTTACGAACTCTCGCTGGGCATCCTGCGCCGTCAGTTGTGGCTCGACCGAGCGCTTGAACACTTCGCCGGGCGCAAAAGCGAAAAGCTCGATGCGCCCGTTCGTCGCGCGCTGCGCATGGGGCTGTTCCAGCTACGTTTCCTTACGCGCATCCCGGCGCACGCCGCCGTCAACGAATCGGTCAATCTCGCGCACGCTTCGGGCGTTCGTTCCGCCGCGCCCTTTATCAACGCGGTGCTGCGACGCGCAACGCGCGAGCCTGATTTCGACCCGGCTGAGGCCGTCTCAGACCCGCTCGAAAAAATTGCCGTCAAAACTTCTCACCCGCGCTGGCTCATCAGTCGTTGGGCCCACGCATTGGGCCCCTTAGAGACGGAAGCCTTCGCCCGCGCGAACAATGCCCCAGCCCCGGCCTCCTTCCGCGTTAACACAATGCGCGCCGACGACGAAGCCATTATCGACGAGCTGCGCGCCGCAAGGTTTGAGGTCGTGCCCTCGCGCGTCGCACCGGGCGCGTGGCGCGTCGAGGGAGGCGCAGGTGCGGGGGCGACTCTGCACAGGTTGGCGAGCGAGGGACTGATCTATTTACAGGACGAGGCATCCCAACTGGTCGCGCACGTCCTCGGCGCGCGCGCGGGCGAGCGTGTGCTCGACGTTTGCGCAGCGCCGGGGAGTAAGACGACGCACATTGCGGCTCTCGCAGGAGACCGCGCGCTCGTCGTCGCCGGAGACTTGCACGAACACAGGCTGCGCGTAGTTAGAGAGACATGCGGGCGACTCGGTGTGCTGAGCGTACGCGTCGTCGCGCTGGACGCCGAAGGGGCGCTGCCGTTCGCCGACGAGACGTTCGACCGCGTGCTGTTGGACGCGCCCTGCACGGGCACGGGGACGCTGCGCCACAACCCTGAGATACGCTGGCGTCTTTCGCCCGCGAGCTTCGTTGAGCTTCCCGCCATGCAGACACGGATTCTACGGGAAGCCTCGCGGGTCTTGCGCCGTGTTGGCCGAATCGTCTACTCGACCTGCTCGGTCGAAAGGGAGGAGAACGAGGAGGTTATCAACGCATTCCTGCAAACTCACGCCGACTTCAGACAGACCGAGGCCGCTCCCGCTCCCGCCTCTCTTCTACTCGCCTCGGGCGCGGCACGTACCTGGCCGCACAGAGACGACGTTGACGGCTTCTTCGTGGCAACGCTCGAAAGGCAATAGGCAGCAGGCAGTCAGCGCCCGCTGGCATTTGAGATTCGCAATTTGAGATTTCAAATAAGAAACTCGATACAAAGCTGCCAACTACTGTCTACTGTCTACTGCCTACTCCCTTCCTTGCAGCACGCGCAAGGCGGGTGTTAGACTTCGCCGGCTGTTCGAGGTCGCCGATTTAGCGGCAAAATTCCCTGTCGGGCGAGCAAGAGAGGCGTCGGAAGTTAGTGGCATTGCGTAATATCCTGTCGGCGTTCGGTAAACTCGGAGTCGTTGCGCTGATCGCCGTCGCGTTCGCCTTCGGCCTGCTCACGACCATCTATCTCTCGCTCCGCAGCCCGAACATACCAGTGCCGGAAGTGGTCAACCAGACCTACCTCGACGGCGAGAAGACGCTCTCGAAGGCGGGCCTCGACATACGCGAGCGCGCCAAGCGCTACAAGCCGAACGTGCAGCCCGGCGTCATCCTCGACCAGTCGCCGCACGCGGGCGAGGTCGTCAAGGCCGGGCAGACCATCGCGGTCGTCGTCAGTCGCGCGCCGAAAGAGGGCGAGAAGCCGCCCGACGAAGCGGTCGCCGAAGAGAGACGCGAAGAGCGTGGAACCGAAGCGCTCGACCAGAACAAGAATCAGAACTCGAACCGGCGCAAGAACACGAATCGCAACTCAAACGGCAACCAGAACTCGAACGCCGCCAACGCGAACGCCGCGCGGAACGATAACGGGAACCGCCGCGAGGAGAACGCGAACGAAGGCAACACGAACCTCTCCGGCAACCGCAACGCGAACTCTGCACGCAACACGAACTCTCCACGGAACTCGAACGGAAACGCGAACTCAAACTCAGCACGCACACGGAACTCGAACTCGGGGGCGAAGAACTCAAACGCTGGCCCGCGCACGACAAACAGCGGGCGGCCTTCGAGCACGAACGCCAACCGGCGACCGACGACCCCTTGAGCCAGTAAGGTCTCGAAACCACCTGCACGGAGTCGGGCCCAACAAGCGGTCGAACAAGCGGAACCGGAGAAGGATTTTTCAATGGTCGAGATTGCGCCATCCATCCTGTCAGCCGATTTCACGCGGCTCGGCGAGCAGATTGAAGCCGCCGAGCGTGGCGGTGCAACTATCATCCACGTGGACGTGATGGACGGCCATTTCGTGCCCAACCTGACCGTGGGACTTCCCGTAGTTCGTTCGCTGGCCCGCGCAACCCGTTTGCCCCTGGACACGCATCTAATGATTTCTGAGCCGGGTCGCTACGCAGAGCAGTTTGTGGAGGCGGGCGCGCAGATGGTTTCCGTACACATCGAGGCCGACCCACACATTCACCGGACTCTGGCGGCCATCCGCAAGCGCGGCGCGAAGGCAGGGGTGGTCATCAACCCCGCGACGAGTTTGAGCGCACTCGACGAAGTCCTGCAATTTACAGATTACGTGCTGATTATGTCCGTCAATCCGGGCTTTGGCGGGCAGGAGTTCATCACGACTTCGGTCGAAAAAGTCCGTCGGCTCCGGCGCATGATCGAGGAGCGCAGTCTCAGCGTCCGCATCGAGATCGACGGCGGCATCGACCGCGAAAATATCGCTACCGTGGCCTCAGCCGGGGCCCAAATCTTTGTCGCCGGTACGGCGGTCTTCGGTCAGGGCGACCCGGCCAATGCAGTCCGTGAACTCTTGAACGCGGCGGTGCAGTTGGTTTAGTGATGAGTGATGAGTGATGAGTGATAAGACTTCGGTTCTTATCTCATCACTCATCACTTATCACGCATCACTTGTTTTATGTGGAGGTTTTGCTGATGCGTTTTCGTAATCTGGTTATGTCTATCCTGTGCGTGGCACTCCTGCTCGGCGCACTGCCCGTCCGCACACTGAGGGTCGCGGCTGCACCGCAGCAGCAGCAGTCGCAGCTCTCATCTCTTCAGCGTCTCGACGTGATGCGCTCGCGGCTCGACACGATGCGCCGCACGCTCAACAGCGCCATCGCGGGACTCAACGCCAAGGATAAGGGAGAAGAGGCTTCCGTTGACGACCCGCGCACGCGTCTGGGTGGATTGGAGAAGGAGGCAGGGAAGCTGCTCTCGGAGGTCAACGACATACGCGGCAAGCAGGAACGCGCCGAGCGATACGACCAGAGCCAGCTTGAAAAGCTCGAAGCCGCCATCACGGAACTCGACACACGCGTGCAGTCGGCAATGCGCGACACGCTCCGCGAGCGAAGCACGAGCGCCGCCGCCGTCACTCCTAAGAAGAGCGATAAGAAGAAGAGCGGCGGATTCTTCAGCCACATCCTCGGGCGCGGAGGCGACGACAAGTACGACGAACTGGTCGGCACGGTCGCGCCGGGTCGCGACCGCGAGCTATTCCAGGAGGCGACGAAGCAGGCACGCCACGACAGCTACGAAACGGCGCGTGCCCTCTTCAGCGTCATCATCAACACCTACCCCGATTCGGTCTACCTCCCGCTCGCCAAGCTCGCCATCGCCGATACCTTCTACCTCG
Organism: Acidobacteriota bacterium; assembly: GCA_032162705.1. Lineage (GTDB taxonomy): Bacteria > Acidobacteriota > Blastocatellia > Pyrinomonadales > Pyrinomonadaceae > QHXN01. The sequence goes on along the minus strand of JAVRON010000107.1, from coordinate 10,014 downwards.
AAGGCACGACGAGCGCGCTTATTCAGGCCGGTCAGGCTTATCAGGACTGGGTCACTTTCTTCCCGACCCACGCGCTCTCCGACGATGTGTGTATGAAGATGGGCGAGGTCGAGATGCGCCGCATGGGGCTTGCCAACCGCGACATCTCGCCCGCGAAAAAGGCCGAGCAGCGGCTCAAGGTCTGTCTCCAGCAGTTCCCGAAGTCTTCGCTCAGACCCGATATTGAGCAGCGGCTGATTGAGGTTCAAGAGAATCTCGCAGACCACGACAAGGGTGTCGGCGATCAATACTTCAACAAGTTCTACCAGCACCGCGCCAACAACCTGAAGGGCGCGCAGTCGCGTTACCGCGAGGTCTACGAGAAGTACCCGAACTACTCGGGCATGGCTGAACTCCTCTTCCGTTTGGGCACGACCTACATGGAAGAGGAGGAGCCTGACGAGGCCACCAAATACTTCCAGCAGCTCGTGCGTATGCATCCGAACAGCGACTACACCGACAAGGCCAAGGAGAAGCTTGCAGCCATCGGCGCGCAGGTTCCCGATACCGCCCCGAACGCTATTATGGAAGAGCCGAAGGGGCCCGGCATGATTGGCGGAGTGCTGCGCGAGGTGAGCGGCGTCGTGCCGAAGACGGTCAATAAAGACGGCGTCATCATCAGCCAGTCGAGCAAAGGCAACGACATCATCCAGGCTGTCATGGAGAACGGCGGAAAGCTTCCAGATACCTACAACACGTTGCCCGTCAACCGCACGGCCCCGTCGCGCGACGTAAGGCCGCTGCCGACCACGACTCCAAAGAAGGACGCCGGTGAGAAGAAGGAAGTCAGCCTTGAGCCTACGCGTCCCGGCGCGCCCGCGACGGGCAGCGACCCCGCGCGGCCCCCGGCCACACAGCCGACGACGCCCGCCACGCCCCCGCCCGCCAACAACGGAGCGAAGCCTTAAGAGATTCGCCGCGGTACAGTGCTTCAAAGAGCGCATGGGTCTTTCACGGAAGGCCCGTGCGCTCTTCTGTCTCATACGCAGATTCGCGAGCAGTTTATTGATGTTTGCCCGTCTCGCGGAGCGGATGCTAGAATTTTCCGCAGTCCCTTTTGCAATCGGTCTTAAGTTCTCAAAGCTTTCCTACTACATGAGTCGAGGAGGCAGCAGTGGCACAGACTGTCGATGACACGCAGGGCGAGCTGGAGCGCAGACATGCCGTCGCCGTGCGCGTGGTGGGCGCGGTCTTTACGTTCACGCTGCTTTTGGTCGTGCTCGCGCTCTCCGGCAAACTCGGCGGGACGCTCCGCTTCGATCCGGTCACGGCGAACTCACTCCGATTCGTCATCGTCTTTCTCGGCGTCGGCGCGGTCGTCTTTCGCCGCACGAGGTTTTCGGCCATGCGTCTTCAGGACATCGCGGCGTTGCGCGGCACGACCGGACTGCTTGTGACTTTGCAGACGACGACCATCTACGTCGCAATCATCGGAGGAGTAATCGCGCTCATCGGATTCTTTATCAGCTTGATGACGGGAGCGGGGACGGACATGATTTATCTGGGCGTCATCGCCGTCGCCGTACTCCTGTACTGCTACCCGCGGCGTGCGGCCTGGCAAACGGTCGTGCGCGCTCTGGCTCAAGGCGGCGGCGACCCCGTGCGGGCCGCGAAAGGAACAATTGCGTGAAGCTCTCTTCTCATCACGCGCCGCGAGGGCGGGCACCCTTCGTAACCTTCGCGTTCAGTGCTCTCACCGCGCTCTGCGCCGTCGCCTCTCCCGCACAAGCGCAAGCCAGACGCACCGCGCCGCCCGAACGCCCCTCCGCCCCCGCTCAGTCAGGCGTAAACACAACGGCGCAAGCTCAAGCCCAGGCACAGCCCTCACCGCGCGAGCGCCGCGCACAGGCTTACGCGAAACTTCTCGAAGGCCAGCGCTACTTCGAGGGCGTGCGAACCGGAAGCCTCACCCTCGATTCCTTGCGGCGGGCGCAGTCGGCGTTCCAGCAGGCAGCCGAGATCGAGCCTGACCTTTCGGAAGCGCACACAGCGCTCGCCGAAATCTACCTCATCCTCAACGACCTTCCGCAGGCCGAGCGCGAAGGCCGTGCGGCCACACGCGCCAACTCCGAAAGCTACGGCGCACATCGTAGCCTCGCGCGCATCTATACCATCCAGAGCAAGCTCACCGAGAAGAATCTCGACCGCCCTGTCGCCGACAAGGCCGTCGCCGAACTGCGCGAAGTGATTCGACTCTACCCGAACGACGCCGAGGCTTGGGCACTGCTCGCAGAGTTCTACGTTGCCACGAACCGCGAGCAGGAGGCCGTCGATGCCTTGCGGAAGTGGGCCACTTTGCCCGCCTCGGTGGATGGTCGCTTTTATCAGATCATCGCGCAGGGGCGTGAGCTGACTCCCGACGCCGCCAACGCTCGCCTCAGCGAAGTGCTGCTCGGTGCGGGGCGCACGGCGGAGGCCGTCGCCGCCATCCGCCGCGCAGTCGCCCTTGAGCCTGACAACGCCCGCTACATACAGCTTCTCGGCGAGGCACTCGAAGCAAGCGGCGCGGCCGATCAGGGCGTTATCGAAGAACTCCGACGACTCGTCACACAGAATCCCGGCAACACCGCCGCCGTCCAGTTGCTCGCCCGAGCGCAGGCGCGTGCGGGCAACATCGCCGAAGCCGTCGCAACGCTGCGCGCCTCCATCGCCTCCGCCAAGCCGGGCGATGAAAGCGACCGGCTATCGCTCCAACTCCAACTCGCGCAGATTTACGAGGACGCATCGCGCTACGACGACGCCATTGCCATCTACGAAGACCTCTTGAAATCGCGCAACATCAAAGAGTCGCCGCTCACGAGCGACCGTGATAAGCGATTCGCGATTGCAGTCCTTGCGAGCATCGCGGGACTCCGCCAGCGCGCGGGACAGACGCAGGAGGCGCTCGCCGCCTTCGACCGCATGCGCGGCCTGCTCCCCGACACCGACCCGACCGCCGACATCCAGAAGATCGAATTCCTCCGCTTGAACGCTCTGAGGGCCGAGGCGCTGACCGGTGTGCGCTCCGCACGCCAGCGCTTCCCCGAAGACGTGCGCCTGCTCCGCCAGGAAGCCTTGACGCTCGCTGAACTCGGCCGCGCTGAAGAGGCGCTTGCACTCCTCCGCCCGCGCTTGAAAGGGAACGCGGACGATTTCGAGGAGTATCTGTTTATGTCGAGCCTCCTCATCAGCGCGGGTAAGGGGAGCGAGGCGGTCGAGGCCGCACGCAAGGCGCTCTCGCTCGCGTCCTCCGATAACCCCGGTCAGGGGACGAACGCGCTCATCATGCTCTCTTCGGCGCAGGAGCGCGCAGGCGACACGAAGGGTGCCGAGGCTACACTGCGCCAGGTGCTCGCCAAAGACGCGAACAACCCTACGGCGCTGAACAACCTCGGCTACTTCCTCACGGAACACAACGAGCATCTGGACGAAGCTCTCGGCATGATTGAGCGTGCCGTACGCACCGAACCCTCCAACCCATCCTTCCTCGACAGTCTTGGCTGGGCTTATTTCAAGCTCGGCAAACTCAAAGAGGCCGAACGCTATCTAAGCGATGCTGCACGCCGCAACCCTGCTTCGGCCACGATTCAAGAGCATGTGGGCGACCTCTTTCAAAAACTCGGCCAGCAGGAAAAGGCGCAGACCTCCTGGCGCAGAGCGCTCTCCCTGGCGACCGAAGCCAACGACGCGGCCAGAATCAAAGCCAAGCTAAACGGCGAGACGAAATAAGAGGCGAGACGAAATTAAGGGTTGCTTGTCTCGCCCGCAGAGGCTAAAGTGTGCCCGCTTTCAGGCGGCACGTTTATCCGCGACGCGTCTAGACCACGAGTTTTCCCCTGCGTCGCCGGTCTTCCACTTTCCCAAGCTAAGCAGTTGATTTTAAGAGCTTTGATAGATACTCGACGTGTGTCACCAACTATTCTTCGCTTTTCTGATTGACCAAATCCAAACAGTGTTTTACAATTGCCAACAGGTTGACCACTTGCCCAGTCAGGTCAATGTAAAAGCATCCTCTGGCTCCGTTTGTTGGATTTCAAGGAGTTCCCCCGATGGTTGCAAGGCGGTTCCCCCGCAGTGCGCCTTTCAAAAGGGCGTCGCAGGCATTAATACTTTTGTCTTCCCTGAGCTTAACGGCTTCCGTCGCTCTGGCTAACGGCGGCAACGGCACTCCGAAGAGTAGCGAGCGAACGAATGAGCGCCCCGTGGCGCGTCTCGTCTCGACCTCTGCGACGGAAGTTCCTGCCGTCATCAGGGCGCGTCTCATGGGACGCGTTTCCGTGCCGACGCCGTCGAGCGCCCCCGCCGGATACACGTCAAACATTTCCGTCGCCGCCACGGGCGACGAGCGGCGTGCATTCGATCTCATCAACGCAGAGCGGCAGCGCAGGGGACTCCGTCCCCTGGTCTGGGACGGGACTTTGACACGCCTTGCACGTTACCACTCGGAGAACATGGCGCGCGGTGGGTTCCTCAATCACGTAGATCGTGACGGGCTTGACCTGAAGGGGCGCGCGGAAGTGCTCGGGCTTCACGGCTGGAAGGCGCTCGGCGAGAACATCGCGTATAATCAGGGCTTCTCAGACCCGACTGCGTTCGCTGTAGAGCGTTGGATGGTTTCGGAAAAGCACCGCGAGAATATTCTGAACTACTCCTTCACACACGCGGCCGTCGGCATGGCGCGCGCGGCGGATGGAACGTTCTACTTCACGCAGGTTTTCATGACGCGTTAGCGCCGCCCCCTTAATTCGCGTTCAGGACTGCGAGCGGCTGGCGCTTTCGATACGGGAGGCTCCAGCCGCTCTCAGTGTCAGCAGAAAAGATCACGCTCCCGGCCTTCGCCAAAATCAATCTCGGCCTGCGCGTACTGGGGCGACGCGCCGACGGCTATCATGAGATCAGCACGCTCTTTCAGACCATCACCCTCCACGACCGTCTGACTTTTCAAATCAGACCCGACGAAACCCTCGAACTCGACTGCACCGACACAGAAATCCCCTCCGACAGTAGCAACCTCATTCTGCGTGCAGCAGTCGCGCTTCGCGAACGATACGGCTTGAGGCGCGGGGCGAGTGTCGTGCTGGAAAAAATAGTCCCGGCAGGCGGTGGACTCGGCGGAGGCTCGTCCGACGCGGCGGTTACGCTGCTCGCTCTGGCGAGCCTCTGGGGCATCGAGGCGGGCGTAAGGGAGTTGTGTGAAATCGGCGCAAGGCTCGGGGCGGACGTGCCGTTCTTTTTTAGCGGCGGAACTGCTCTCGGCACAGGCACGGGCACGGACATTCGACCGCTCAAAGACGTGCCGAAAATGTATCTGGTCGTCGTCACACCGGGCGTCAGGGTCTCGACTTTGGAAGCTTATAAAGCGCTCGGTGCTCCCGCCTTGACAAAGCCTGAGGCGGTCGTTAACCTGTTTGTTTCGCGCACGGAGGCCGATTTTCCCCGTTCACTCTGTGATGTGATGTCAAACGATTTCGAGGCCGTCGTGGTGCGGCTTCACCCGGAAATCGGTCGCGCGCGCGATGCGCTAGTGAAGGCGGGCGCAGGTCATGCGATGCTGTCGGGCAGCGGTTCGAGCGTCTACGGGGTTTTTGATAGCAAGGGAGAAGCGGAGCGTGCGCGCGCGTCGCTGAAGAGCGAAGCAGGCTGGCAGGTCTTTGCGTGTGCCACGCTCACGCGCGCCGAGTACCTACGCGGACTCGGCCAGTGCGCGGCGGTTCTTCAATCCGGCCGCGGTGACTGAAAACCGGGATTGGGGAGTCGCCAAGTGGTAAGGCACCGGTCTTTGGAACCGGCATTCGAAGGTTCGAGTCCTTCCTCCCCAGCCAGAATAACAGATGTCAGAGGTCGGAGGTCAGAGGTCAGTTAAAGAGACTGTCCTTACTGGCCTCTGACCTCTGGCCTCCGACCTCTGAACAATGAGCACCACCGGCGGCATCAAAGTCTTCTCCGGAAATGCGAACCGCGCGCTGACTCAGGAGATTTGCACTAACCTGAGTTGCGACCCGGGCAGCGCAACGACCGACAGGTTCTCGGACGGTGAGTTCAACTTCCAGATCACCGAGAACGTGCGCGGCGCTGATGTCTTCATCGTGCAGCCGACGTGCCCGCCGACGGACGCGCACCTAATGGAGCTGCTCGTCATGCTCGACGCCTTCCGCCGTTCTTCGGCTGAGCGTGTGACGGCGGTCATCCCGTACTTCGGTTACGCGCGCTCGGACAAGAAGGATCGCCCGCGCGTTGCTATCGGGGCGAAGCTCGTGGCGAACCTGATTGCGACCGCCGGGGCCGACCGCGTGCTGACGATGGATTTGCACGCGGCGCAGATTCAAGGGTTCTTTGATATTCCGGTGGATCACCTCTTCGCCGCGCCCGCGTTTATCGGTCACTATGTGGATCACAAGCTCCCGAACCTGACCGTGGTCGCGCCCGACACGGGCGGAGCGGAACGCGCACGCGCTTATGCCAAGCGTCTGACTTCGGAGGACGGAAGCCCTGCGTCGCTCGCGCTGTGCGACAAGCGGCGCGAGAAGGCGAACGTGGCCGAAGTGATGAACGTCGTCGGCGAAGTGAAGGGCCGGAGTTGCCTGATTGTCGATGACATGTGCGACACGGGCGGCTCGCTGACGAAGGTCGCGACGGCACTGCGCGAGGCCGGGGCCGGGCGCATCCACGCCTGCTTCACGCACCCGGTTCTTTCGGGTCAAGCGTGCGAGCGGCTGGCCGATTCTGAGATTGAAAATGTCGTGACGACGAACACGATTCCGCTACGCGACGGCGCGTGCCAGGAGAAGAAGATTAACGTTTTGAGCATCGCCCCGCTTCTGGCGAAGGCGATTAAGTCGATCCATGAGGAGACGAGCGTCTCCTCGCTCTTCGTGTGAGGCGGAGGGCGAACACTTTGCGTGACAGGTGACGCGTGACTGGTGACAAGCAAGAGCTTGTCTTTCCTTGTCACCAGTCACCTGTCACCCGTCACGGCTTCAGGAGTAAACATGGCAGAGAGACAAGAGATAACCGTGCGCGCTGAGTTGCGCTCTGGACGCGGTAAGAACGATGCGCGGCGTTTGCGCGCGCGCGGCATGGTGCCGCTCACGGTCTACGGCGGCGAGGGTGAGCCGGTGGCCGCCGCCGCGCCGCTCAGGGAGTTGGCCGCTATCCTGCGCTCCGGCGCGGGTCACAACGCGATCTTTACGCTCGACGTTGACGGTGTCGGCGCGAGCGAGGTGATGTTCCTCGACAGGCAGATCGACCCGGTCAAGAGCCGTCTCGTCCATGCAGACCTGCGCCGGCTCGTACTCGGCCAGGAGGTTCAAATCACCGTGCGGCTCGAACTACAGGGAGAGCCAGAGGGCGCGAAGGACGAGGGCGGCGTCCTCGAACAACTCCTACGCGAGGTCGAAATCCGCTGCCGCCCGAGCATGATTCCCGACTCCATTCTCGTCGATGTGTCGAACCTCGGCGTCCACGAAGTGCTGCACGTCTCCGACCTGAAGGTCGAGGAAGGCATCACCATCGTGACCGACCCCGACACGGCGGTCGCCACGGTCGCCGTCGTGCGTGAGGAAGAGGTCGAAGCCCCTGTGGCCGACGAAGCAGCAGAGGTCGTCGAGCCTGAGGTCATCGGCAAGGGCAAGAAGGAAGACGAGGCTTAGCATTTTTGATTTTAGATTTTTGATTTGCGATTTTAAGAGTTGCCAGCCATAAGTCGTCAGCTACAAGCTGAATGCCGAGTGCCGACAGCCGAGAGTTTATTCAAATCAAAAATCAAAAATTGAAAATCTAAAATTCAGCACATGCTCATCGTCGGTCTGGGCAATCCGGGCGAGCGCTACGAGTGGACGCGTCACAACCTCGGCTTTATGCTCGTCGATTTGCTGGCGCGGCAATCGAACGCGCAGGTCAAGCGGACTGAGTGCCGCGCGCTAATCGGGCGGGCCGAGATCGAGGGGCGCACGGTCGAGTTGGTCAAGCCGCAGACCTACATGAATCTGGGCGGCGAGTCGGTCGCGTGCCTCCTGCGTAAGCGCGCGGAGTTGAAACCGGCAAGCGACCTCGTCGTCTTAAGCGACGACATCGCGCTGCCCTTCGGCTCGATGCGTCTGCGCCCGAGCGGTTCGAGCGGCGGCCAGAAGGGCTTGAAGAACATCATCTCGGCGCTCGGGACGGACAAGTTCCAGCGCCTTCGCATCGGCATCAGGCCGGAGCATCCGGTCTCGGACACGGCGGGCTTTGTCCTCGAACGCTTTCCGCGTGCGCAACAGGACGAGGTCGAAAAAGTTTTAGAGCGAAGCGCCGAAGCGCTCCGCGCTGTCCTTCGCGACGGCATTGAAAAAGCAATGTCACAGTATAACGGCAGTGATAAGTGATGAGTGATAAGTGATAAGAAAAGGCAAACGCGCTTTCTTATCACTTATCACTCATCACTTATCACTAGCCATTTCCTTCTTGCTTCAACCGACACGGTTGAGGCTAGACATCCAAAAGGAGGATGATTTTGGCAGAGAAGAGAGTTTACGAGGTCGTCTTCATTGTCGATCCGGGCACGCAGGAAGACGAGGTCACACGCCTGACGGAAAACCTCAGCGGTATCGTCACGGATCAGGGCGGCACAGTGACTAAGAACGAAGTCATGGGTCGCCGACAGCTCGCCTATCGCATCGGTCGCCATAACGAGGGCGTCTATGTGCTCTTCGAGATCGAGGGCACGGGGCGCGAGATCGCGGAGCTTGAGCGCCGCATGAGAGTCAACGATCAGGTCATGCGCTACATGACTGTGCGCGTGGACGAAGATCGCCAGCGGGCCGAGAAGTTCAAGGCGAAGCGCGCGCGCAAGGCCGCCAAACGTCCGTTCGCGGCTGCGGCGGCTGGCGGCGGCTCGTCGGCGCGTTCCGGCGGCGGCGGTGGTGGACGCGAGGGTAACGGGGCGTAGGGACGCGGCTGCTGCGTGCCGACCGATGGATTGAAGGCATCGGCGGGAGCGCCCGGACGCGTCGTCTCTGGAAAGAGAGGCGCGTTGCGGCCTTACCGCCTTGAAAAAGAGAGAAGAGAGATATGTCGAGAAACATGGAAAGAGGCGAGCGCGACTTTGACCACGATGACGATGGGCCGCCGGAGCGTCGGCCTTCAGGCGGGCGCGGAGGCGTGCGTGGACGGATGCGCCGACGCAAGGTTTGCCGGTTCTGCGTGGACAAGGTTGACATCATCGACTTCAAGGACGTGAAGCTCCTACAAAACTTCATCCCAGAGCGAGGCAAGATTCTGCCGCGCCGCATCTCGGGCGTCTGCACCGCGCACCAGCGCATGCTGACCGAGGCGATCAAGCGCGCGCGCAACATCGCGCTGCTGCCGTACACCGCCGACTAAAGGGAGGTTCACAAAAGTTTATGGCAACGACGAACGTACTTTTACGCGAAGACGTGGACAACCTCGGCGCGCGCGGCGAGATCGTCAAGGTGAAGGCGGGCTACGCTCGCAACTACCTTCTGCCGCGCAAGCTCGCCGTCAAGGCGACGCCGGGCAACGTCAAACAGATCGAGGCCGAGCGCGGTGCGCTCCTCAAGAAGGAGGCGCGCGAACGTTCGACGGCCGAGGCGCAGTCGGCGCTGATGAAAGACCTGCGTCTCAACTTCGAGCGCAAGGTCGGCGAGCACGGGCTGCTCTACGGCTCTGTGACTTCGATGCACATCGCCGATGCGCTCAAGGAGAAGGGCTACGAGATCGACCGCAGGCGCGTGCATCTGCCCGAGCCGATCAAGGAGACAGGTGAGTTTACCGTCTCGGTGCGTCTGCATCGTGACGTGAACGTGGACATCCCCGTCACCGTCTCGGGCGAGGGTGGAGCGCAGACCGCGGGCGCTGCCGTCGCTGCGCCGGCGGCGGCGACCGAAGAGGTTGCCGCCGAAGCCAGCACCGACGAATCGAACACGACTTCGGCTGAAGCCGCAGAGGCATAATCTGAACGCGGAAGTGGGAACGCTGAACGATGAACTGAAGAAAGGC
>JAVRON010000106.1:0-21844 GCA_032162705.1 Acidobacteriota bacterium | reverse complement strand
TTCGACTTCGCGGATGACTTGGAGCTTGAACTCTTTGGTGAACTGACGCCGCTTGAGGGTCATGGGTGCTCTCCTTTGGCAAGGATACCACCCTAACTATCTGTCTCATTTATGGGGTGCAGTCCAGAATGTTACCAGAGCCGCGCTACCCGGGACGTATAAAAGACGGCCTAACCTCTAACCCACAGAAAGGAGCTAAGCATGCCTATCACTGCCGACGAATGGCTGGCGCTGGCACCGAAGCCGGGCCCCCTCAACGCGAAGAAAGGTCAGAAATGGCACGTCTTCCTCAGCTACCGTTCAGTCTATCGCCCCTGGGTCTTACAACTCTACGACGTGCTCCGCCACCTAGGCTTTGAAGTCTTTCTCGATCAGTATGTCCTCCTCCCCTCGAACTCGCTCGCCGGAAGCCTCTCCGAAGGGCTTGACAAGAGCGTAAGCGGCATCATCGTCTGGTCGAGCGCCTTCGCCGACTCCAAGTGGTGCGTGGACGAGCTGAATGCGATGCACACCAAGGCCGCGTCCGACGAGGACTTCCACTACATCATCGCGACGCTCAATAGCGCCGACGAGTTGCCCGCGCTAGCCAAGAGCAAACTCTACATCGACTTTTCGGAATTCCGTGAAGGCCCGCGCGGTGCCGGACTGCTCCGACTTCTCTACGGGCTGCTGGGCGAGGCACCGCCCGAAGCCGTGGTGAAGTTAGCGGCGCAGGTGGACGAAGAGACGACCAAAACACTGGCCCTCATACGCAGCCACAAGAACAACGGCGAGGCGGAGAAGCTGTTTGAGTTGGCCGGACGCGAGACGCCCGCTTGGCTTACCTCGCCGCTGCTTGGCTCCAACGTCGCCGACAGCCTCATCTCGCTCAAGGAGAACGACAAGGCACTCTCCGTCATCGCGAAGCTGAAGGAGCGCTTCCCGAAGGCCATCCGGCCGCGTCAGTTGGAGGGTCTCGCGCTGGCGCGCAAGGGGATGCGTAGCGAAGCACAGGAGATACTCGGCACGCTCTACGAGGAGGGCGAGCGCGACCCCGAGACGCTGGGCATCTACGCGCGCACGTGGAAGGATCGCTACGGTGAGACGAAAGAACCGCGCCATCTGCGGAAGTCGCGAGACCTCTACGCGGAGGCCTTCGAGGGTTCGGCGAAGGACTATTACACGGGCATCAACGCGGCCTCGATGAGTGTCCTGCTCGACGAGTTTGATAAGGCCGAAGAGTACGCCGCCCGCGTCGAGAAGTTGGTCGGCACGGAGCCCGTCCCGGGCGACTACTGGAAGACGGCCACGGTCGCCGAGGTGCAGCTCATTCGCCGGAACCATGACAAGGCGGCGAAAATTTACGAAGCGGGCGTCGCGATAGTGCCGGACGCTCTCGGCGATCATGGCTCGACGTGGAAGCAGGCGCAGCTCCTTATGGAAAAACTCGACCCGCCGCCCGAGGCACGCGAGAATATGGCGCGCGTCTTCGCGCACCTGAAGGACTGAAACCCCGTCCGCGCCGGCGACGGCTTAAAGAGAGAAGGAGCGCCGCACGTCAATATGCGGCGCTCCTTCTCTCTTTTTTGTTAACTACGCTTAGCCGAGCAGGCCGCGGAACTTCGCGGGGCTTGCCGCGTAGCCGGGGAAGACCTTGCTCAGGTCGGCGTTGCCGAGGTGCTTCGCGGCCACTTCGCCGAACACGTCGCGGAAGTCGGTCGTAAGCGCCAGGTCTCGCCCCTCGAAGAGCTGCTCGTCTTTGAGTCCGGGCCACTGGCCGTACACCTTACCGCCGCGGACTGAGCCGCCGACGACGAACATCGCGTTGGCGTGGCCGTGGTCTGTTCCGCCCGTGCCGTTCTGACGCACGGTGCGTCCGAACTCCGACATGGTGAGGACGACCACGTCCTGCATGCGCGCCGCGCCGAGGTCTGTGACGAGGGCATAGATGCCCTGCGAGAACTGCGAGAGGAGGAGGGAGAGCTGCCCGCGTGCGCCGCCTTCGGCGCGGTGCGTGTCCCAGCCGCCAACATCTGTGAAGGCGACTTCGAGTCCGACGCCCGCCTTGATGAGCTGTGCGATCTGCATCAAGGCGTTGCCGAAGGGCCCGCGCGGATACTGCGAGCCGTTCTCGGGCTTGTACTGCGAGGGGTTGACCTTCTTCAAAAAGTTTATCGCGTCGAAGGTCTCCTTGCCCGTCCCGCGCAGCACGTCGCCGACGCCCTGCTCGTAGAGACCCTCGAACCCGCCCTGCACGACCTGCGTCGAAGCGCCCGCGCGTATCTGGAAGTCTGCAAGGTTCTGCATGGCGAGCGCAGGCGCGCGGCCCTGCATCGAGCGCGGAAGGTTCTGCGTCATCGAGATGGCGCGAAACGGCGTGGCCTTCGGGTCGGGACGCGCTTGCAGGTAACGGTTGAGCCAGCCGTCCTGCGTTGACTTAACGCCCGGAGTGGCCGACTCCATGTAGTCCTGCGCGTCGAAGTGCGAGCGCGTGTTGTCGGGCGAGCCGACGGCGTGGACGATGGCGAGCCGCTTCTCGTCCCACAGGGACTTGAAGGGCGCGAGCGACGGGTGGAGGCCGAAGAGGCCGTCGAGGTTGATGGCGGCCTCGCCCGCCGCGCCCTTGCCCGGCTGCGGGATGGCGATCTGCGGGCGCAGTTCGTAGTAGTTGCTCTCGCCGTGCGGCACGACCATGTTCAGGCCGTCCACGGCCCCTCGCTGAAAGATGGTGATGAGCGTCTTGCGTCGCCCAGAGGGCGCGACCGACACCCCTTGCGCCAGCGCCGTGCGTTTCAAGAAAGACGGCGCGCTCCCAATCAGCCCGACGCTCGCCAGCGCCAGCCCGCTCTGCTTCATGAAAAATCTGCGATTCTGATTCATCTTTTTGTAAGTGATAAGTGATGAGTGATAACTGATAAGAAAGAAAAGGCCGCTCTGTTTTTCTTATCACTCGTCACTCATCACTCATCACTCCTCCTTACTGTCTTTGAAATTCCGGCGAGCCGATGATGAGCGCGGCGATGCGCGCCACTTCGGGGTTGCCGACCGTCGCGCCCGTCTGCTGTTGCTCGCGGCGTGCTGACGCGAAGTTCTTCTCGCGCGTCGCGTCGTCGGGCATTGACGTGATCGGCGCGTCCGTCTGTGTGGTCAACTGCTTCATCAAGACCTCGCGGCTCCTGGGCGAGATGTCGCCCTGCAAGACGACTTCGAGGAAGCGCTCGACGACGCCCTGCTGGTTGATAGCGCGGCTGCTCGTGGCCTCGTCGCCGACGAAGCGCGAGAGGTCTACGCGTGCGCCGGGGATGCGATTCGAGACGAGCGCGAGTGAGAAGTTAAGACGCTCAAGCAGCGCGCCCGTGTTGACCCAGTATTCGGCCACTTCGGGGTAGCCTGTCGGAGCCTGATAACCGTAGAGCGGCTCGCCCATCCGCGCGATCCACTGGATGAGCGCGGGCCTCACCTCAACGTCCGCGCCGAGCGTTCGCATGGCGCTCACCGTCAGCTCGAACGGCGTCTTGATCTTTGCGCGGCGTGCCTCCGCAGAGTTGAACTCGGGCGAGCTAAAGACGGCGCGCAGAGTCGTCTTGATGTCGCCGCTGGATTTGTGGAATGCGTCGGCGACGCGAGAGATGAGTGCGGGCGAAGGATTATCTGTGACGAACTTGCGGCAGAGCTTCGTCGCGATGAACTTCGCGGTCGAGGGGTTCGCGACGAGTATGTCGAGAACCTTCCGGCCATCTTCGACGCCGCCGCCCGCCGGAATCTTCACCCCCAAAACGGTCTTCTCACCCGAGTCGTGCGAGCGCGGGTTGAAGATAAACGTGCCGGCGCGACTGTCCGCGCCCTCGTCGCCGTAGATGCCGCCGCCGCGCGGCGCGTAGATCGTCCAGCCTGTAAAGGCGCGCGCAACCTCCTGCACGTCCTTCTGCGTGTAGCCGCCATCGACGCCCAGCGTGTGTAGCTCCATCAGCTCGCGCGCGTAGTTCTCGTTGATGCCGCGGCGCGGGCGCTGCTGCTGCTGCGGACGTGCGGGCTGACCGGCAACCTGCGCTTGTCCCTGCTGCTGTTGCTGCTTCATCTCGGCTTGACGGCGCGCGCGTGCTTCACCGTCGCGCATGCGCTGACCGCCGAAGAGCCCGCCGCCGCGCATCTGCCCTGCGCCTTCTGTGTCGCCCTGCTGGCGTCGGAACAACTGGCGATTCATCTGCGCGTTCGGGGTCGCACTCTGGAAGTTGTCGAGATAGAAAAGCATGGCGGGGCTTTTCGCCGTTGCTTCGAGCAGGTCGCGGAAGTTGCCGAGCGCGTTCGGGCGAATCACGTCGCGGTCATACGAAGTGAGGAACCAGCGGTCGGCTCCCTTCTGTGCAAAGACGTTGAAGTGGTTCGTCCAGAAGTCAACCATCACCTCCTGCAACTGTCGCTCGCTGTAGACGGCGCGGAGGATGCGCGACGAGTCAAGCTCGTACATGATGCGCTGCGGATTTTCAAGCCCGTTCTCGCGCAGGTACTTTGCGATGGCCTGACGATAAGCGCGGCGCTGCGGGTCTGTGTCGTCCTGTGCCGCACCGCCAGCCTGCGGCGCTCCGGGCGGCCTCATCGCCTCGGCAACCATCTTCTCTGCGTCGGCGTTCGGCTCGTTCGCCGTCATCTGCGCCGCGCCCTGCGGCTGCGGCGTCGTCATCGTCGTCGTTGGCGCTCCCTGTTGTTGTCCCTGCTGTCGCTGCTGGACGAGGCTCGCCAGTTCGGGCGGCAGTTCCCCGCTGCGCTGCAAGCGCCGTAGAAGTTGGCCGGGCTGCGGATACTTCGCCAGTAGCTCTCCGTTCGCCATCCCGAGCGTGGGAAAGTTTTTGAGCTTCACCTCGACGACCGCGTCGTCAAGCTTTGAAGGGTTAAGCTGCTGCTCGACGTAAGCCTCAAGCCCGATCTTTCGCACGCGCTCTACGTCGCCGGGGCGAGCGCCGAAGCCGAGACGGTTAAGCACGTGTACGATGCGCTGCTCATCGGTCAACTTCTGCGAGGCCGCCTTCATGCCTGTGGTCTGCGCGGCGGCGAAGAAAAGATTGTTCGAGAGGAGCGCCAGCGTGGCGAGGAGCGCAAAGACCTGCGGAGCGCGGCGGCGATGTGCGGATAAAGTGACGTTCATAAAGACTCCGGTTTCCGTCTAAAACTAATTGCTTCTAAGCTGTTGCCAATCCGTGATTTCGATGTTTCCCGACGATTGTTTAGACGCACACCTCCCGCGCATAGTTGGAAAATTTTAGACCCCGGCGAAGGGTGTGGCCCAGACGGAATTTCTCGCACTCAACGCTGCGGGCGCGGGTAGCTGACGGGGCTGCGATTGCCTTCACGGTCAAAGGCGCGCACGCCGAAGAAGAAGTTATCCTTCGAGAGACCTTCGACCGTGTAGCTCGTCACGCTTCCGACTCGCTTCGAGTGCGTCCACACGGCTTCAGTCGTCTCTCGCCAGACAATCTCATAGCCCGCGAGGTCTGGCTCCTTGTTGGCCGTCCATTGCAAGTCCGTGTCGTTGGTCAGACGCTTCGTCAGGAGGCGCAGGTCTGCGGGACGCGCGGGCGCAAGGGCGAGCGCGGCGAGTGCGGCGCAGTTGACGCGTGCGACCTGCGCGACGTAAGCGTAATCGACGAACTCCGGCAGGTCGCCGTACTGCACGCCCTTCTCGACGCGAACGTTCTGATGCTGATGGTTGTAATTCTCGTTCGGCTCGGTGAAGCGCACCGCCGCATAGCCCTGTTCGAGAAACGGAATGTGATCGCCGCCGCGCAGGTATCGGTCGCGGCGATAGATCATCCGAACATTGAAGCCGGGCACGTAAGCTGTGGCCGTCTCCTTGATAAAGCGCGCGAGCTGGCGCGACTGCGAGTCGTTCTCGCCGCCGACGCTGCGGCGCGTGGCGGCCTCGGCCTCGGTCTCGTTCGAGGGCACGCCCTCCGAGAAGACGCGCAGGCTTCGACGGTCGCGCACGCCGTTGCCGCCCAGAGTGCTGCCGACGATGTCGTTGGTGAACATGGCATCGACGTTTGTGTTCTGCTTCTTCGCCTGCTCCGCGAAGTATGTCGCGCCGACAAGACCCTGCTCCTCGCCCGCGACGGCCATGAAGACGAGGGTCGCGTCGAAGGTGCGCTTCGACATCACGCGCGCAAGCTCAAGCATCACGGCCACCCCCGACGCATCGTCGTTCGCGCCCGGCGCGTCGCAGGCGGCGTCCACGGGGCTTGTACACATCGAGTCGTAGTGGCCGCTCACGACGTAGACGCGGTCTTTCGATTCCGCTTGCGAGCCGGGGAGCGTCGCCACGACGTTCGTCAAACGCGTCGGCTTCTGAATCCGCTGAAAGCGTCCGGGCTGCTGCTCGAAGCTTTGCAGCTCGACACGCAAGTGCCCGCCGGAGTCGGCGGCGTAAGTCTGAAGCTCCTTATAAATCCAGTCGCGCGCCGCGCCGATGCCGCGCGCCGGGTCGTCCTGCGCCGAGAGCGTGTTGCGCGTGCCGAAACCGACGAGCCGTCGAATGGTGCGCTCGACGTTGCGCGCGTCAATCTCGCGGAGCATGCGCGCCATCTCGGGACGCGAGCTTGAAGTCGTGCCGCGCTCAGATGAAGTCGCGTCGCGCTCAGACCGCCGCTGCTGTAAGCGACGCCCCTGCGCGCTAAAGACCTGCGCAGAAGAATTGCAAACCAGCGTGAACGCAAGGAGCGAGACGAGTAGCCGGAAAGACGAGGCGCGTCCGTTCATTTCTCTTCCCTTCTGTGGCTTGATGGATGTTGCTCGGCTTGTAAGTTAGCGCGGCGCGGGGCGCGTGGCAACAGTTGGGATGGGCTTATATGAATTTTTCAGTTGTGTGTAGAGAAAGAAGCAGTTCACCGCAGAGGCGCTGAGTTCGCGGAGGGGCGCAGAGAGAATTCAACCCTCGGCGAGTCTCGGCGCTCTCAGCGCCTCTGCGGTGAAGCGCCGCCGACAGTACAGTCAACTGACAATTGATATAGCTGTTAACTGTGAGACACACTCGAACCGAGAAGGGATTTATTGAGGAACGATTTATTTTAAAGACTCAGTGCGCATCCCTCTCCCGCTCGCGCTCGACGAGGAGGCGGCGGAGGATTTTACCTGACGGCGACTTCGGAATCTGCGCGACGAACTCGACGCGCCGCACCTTCTTATACGGCGCAACGTGTGAGGCGACGAAGCTCAACACCTCGTCTTCGGTCATGCTGTGTTCCTCTTTCAAGACGATGAAAGCCTTCGGCACTTCGCCCGCCTCTTCGTCCCGGCTCGGGATAACAGCGGCGTCCGCGACCGAAGGGTGTGTCAGCAGCAAAGCCTCCAACTCCGCGGGCGCGACCTGAAAGGCTTTGTACTTAATCAACTCCTTCGCGCGGTCAACGATGTAGAAGTAGCCGTCGTCGTCTGCATAGGCGATGTCGCCCGTGTGCAGCCAGCCGTCCGCGTCAACCGTCTGCGCGGTCGCTTCGGGGCGGTTCAGATAACCCTTCATCACCTGCGGGCCGCGCACCCAGACTTCACCCGGCTCGTTCGTCCCCAACTCTTCGCCCGTCTCGACCGAGACGAGTCTGCACTCCATGTTCGGCACGCACAGGCCCACAGAGCCGGGCTTGTTACGCGCGGGCACGGCGATGTGCGTGCAAGGGCTTGACTCCGTCATCCCGTAGCCCTGCACAATGTCGCAGCCCAGACGCTCAGAGCACGCGAGCGCGAGCGCTTCGCCGAGCGGCGCGGCCCCGCAGAAGATCATACGGAGCGAAGAGAGGTCGTATGCTTCGACCAACTGGCTCTTGGTCAGGGCGAGCACGACGGGCGGCACGAGATGCCCGACCGTCACGCGATAGTCCCGCATCGTCTTGAGCAGTTGCTCGAAGTCGAAGCGCGGCAGCGTCACGACGGTCGAGCCGCAATAGAGTCCGTGGCTCATGATCGCCACCAGCCCGTAGATATGAAACAGCGGCAGCACGCAGACCAGCGTATCGCCCTTCCAGTCGTGCCCCGCCCCTTTAATCTGCGCGAGGTTCGCGACGAGATTGCGGTGCGTCAGCATCACGCCCTTGCAGATGCCGGTCGTGCCGCTCGAATAAGGGAGCACGACCAAATCCTCGCGCGGGTCGATCTCGACCGTGGGCAAATCATCCGCGCCGCCCTCCAGCAGTGACGCGAACGGCGTCGCGCCCTCCGCTTCGCCGAAGACGAACAACTCGCGCAGCCCCTTGCCCTCCGCCGCCTGGCGCGCTCGCTCAAGCAACGATGGAATCGTGATGAGATACTTCGCACAGGCGTCCGTGAGCTGCTTCTCGATTTCATCGACGGTGTAGAGCGGGTTGATGGGCGTGACGACGCCGCCAAGGATTGCGACCGCGTGGAAGGCGACGACGTACTCCGGCAAGTTCGGGCTGAGGATTGCCAGCACGTTGCCCTTCACGAAACCGCGCCGCGCAAGCCCTGCCGCCGCGCTTCGCACCGCCGCGACGAGTTGCGCGTAAGTCATAACGTGCCCGCTCAAGCCGTCGATGAGCGCGGGCTTGTCGGCAAACTC
Source organism: Acidobacteriota bacterium (assembly GCA_032162705.1). Lineage (GTDB taxonomy): Bacteria > Acidobacteriota > Blastocatellia > Pyrinomonadales > Pyrinomonadaceae > QHXN01. Next base: position 13,305 of record JAVRON010000106.1, on the reverse strand, counting down.
CGCCGCGCGGCTGAAGACGAATTCGGTGAGCGAGACTTCAGGGATTTCGACTTCGGGTAGTGGGCTGCGGAAGATCATCTGTGCCTCCACACGAAAGAGGTTAAAAAGAAATGCTCGACCGAGGCGGTCAGGACAGCGAAGCGACCGGCGCGAGGTTGTATCACACCACGGCCCGTAAGTTGAAGTACGATGCGCGCGGGCAGGTCAGATTTGTTTCGAGTTGGAGGAGTGCTTTCGGGATTGGAAATTTGAAGTCTGAAGTAATTTGAAGCGTGCGTGTAATTGGCCGCGTAGCGGCGATGTGATTTTAGCCCGGCGTTTCAACGCCGGGGAAGAAGCGTATCGCCTACGCCTTACGTCACGTCAGCGACGTGTGCAAGCTGTCAGCCTTCGCTGACGCGACGCGGGGAACATCGGAACGCCATCAACCCAGCTACGGAAGAGCCTGGCTCAATTCATTCCGCCGCGATGCGACGAATTACGCGCATGCTTCAAATTCTGAAAAATTTAAGTCGCTACCCTCTGGTTTACGGCGCAGCCGTAAAGCCCGTCAGCGGGTTGCCGTAGAACGCTTCGGTCTTCCAAGCGTTCTTATCCCACTGGCCGTCCTGGTCGCCTATGATCTGCACCGGCACGATGACGCGGCGGCTACCGAGCTTGTTGGCGGAGCCGATGTTGTTATCGACAATTCCGTTGGGGCCTCCCGTGAACTTGATCGACCGCGCGAGATGATTATTCCAGAGCACCTTTAGTTCGTACTCGCCCGGATTCGCGCTGAGATTGTAGAGGGGCCCGAACATACCCGGTGCCTCGCCTGTCTTGTCATAGCCGAGCACGCTGGGGAAGCTACAGATGACGCGCGACCACTTTGCTTTTTGTGGCATCGAGTCCTCGACGTAGTGCGTGGTGAAATCATCTAGCTCCGATTCGCAACTGGCTTTGCCCACCTCTTCACCCTGAAAATACATCTTGCCTACTTCCTTCCCCTGATAGAACAGGTGCGGCTGCATGTTCACCGCCTCGCCGCGCACCCAGAAGGCTGCACTGAAGCGCGGTTTGTCCCAGCCGCGCCCGTCGTCGGGCGTGAGGAAGACGTAAGCGATGGGGAGGTTCCAATCTTGCTCCACATAATAGACGAAGTGGTTAACGAACTTCGGAGTCTGCGCCTCGTTCGAGTGCGCCTTCGCAACTTTCAACTTGCCGGTGAAGAGTGTTGTGTCCGTCCCGGCCAACTCATTCCGCATCTTGATGGCGAAGCTGACGGGCCCCGTGTAGGTGCTGCTCTTATCATCGCCGCCGGGGATGTCGCGCCCGCCACATGTAGTGTGCATAGTATCGCCGGCTTGTGTCTCATCGGTGCGACAGTCGAACTTCACCCACGTCCCCGCCTTACCGGGCAGCGTGAACTCGGCGTAGAGTTGGCTGCCGCTGCCGATGGGCCCGTTGACGCGAAACTCCAGGCTCGGCAGCCAACTCCAGATGTCGTAGTTCTTTTGATAGAAGTTATCGGTGAAAGCAGTCACCTGAACAGAGTCTTTGGCGATTGTCGGCTGGTCTTGGCTGGCGGCGGCAGAGGGTCCGGCGGAAAGGAGCAGGACAATCAATACCAACGCCAAAATTGTGAAAGCCGAAGTGAACTCGATCTTGTTTTTCAAGGAAGCGCCTCCTGAATTTTTCCACAGTTTCCACGTTCAAGCGCCGCCTAAGATACACCGAAGCCATGAAAGTTAGCCAACAATTTTTTGCCGTCTGACACGCCCGTCCCTTCGTCCAGGCTTCCAACGTGGAACAGCTACAAGCTCAGGACACTACTCGGCTCCCATGCTCCGTCTTTGACTCCAGACTTCAGACTCCAGACTTCAGACTATCTTTGTTACCGGATGCGGTAGGCGCGACCGTGGACGACGACGACGACTTCGCCGCTGAACTGCTCGGCGATGCGCCCGATCTCGGGGATGTCTGCGACGAGCGCGCGAAAGGCTTCGGTGCCGCGGCGCACGCCGGTCGAAGACATGGACGACTTGTAGTTGACATCGACCCACGCGCCGCCCTCGCGCCGGAAGCGATGCCCGGCGGCGCTGCGTGTTTCGTCCGTGCGGAGGGCTTCGTCGTCATCTTGCCTCTGACCGCCAAGGGCGACCGAGCGTCCACGCTTCGCTGCGGGTGCGCTCTTCGCCATGTTGCTGTCGCGGTCTGTCGGCTTCGGCGACGCAGCCACCGTATCATTGCTGCCGCCGCTGCCGCCGGCAAGGTTCGACGTTGTGTTCTCAGACGAGCGCTTCTGATTGCGCGAGCCGTCGGGCATCTGTACTTCGTTGGCGCGTGACTGGCCGCGCTTCTGCTGCGAGGGCTGATCGCTCGATGCCACCTCATTATTCGCAGGCTCGGCCCTGCGCTCTGTCTTATCTTTATTCTCCGTCCTCGCGGACTCGCCCTCTTCGACGGAGCCTGCTTTCGACGCTGACCTTGTTGTCTCGCCGGGCCCTTCCGACTTCGCGGCAGCCGGGGGCGGCGGCGCGGGCGCTTCGTCCGTCTTCGTATCCGTCGCCGCGGGCGGCGGTGCTTCAGCCGCGCCGTGCCCTCTGCCCACGGAAGGCTGCGCGGATGAATTCGCCGTGGTCAGGTTGTGTGGCGCATTATCATTCGGTTGAGTGACAGCACCGTTCACATTCGCGTTGGCGTACCCCGCCTCAGACGAGTCGGAAGCCGCGCTCCCCGCCCCATCCTTCGAGACTTCGGATTGACGATGCTCGTTCCTCGCTATCTGCACAGCGCCGCTCTCCGTCCCCCGACGTGAGCGCAGGGCGATGAAGGAGACGACTGCGACGACGCACAGCGCCAGCGCAGGCGCGCCGTAGCGCAGCACGCGCGGCGCGAAGATCGTCGAGAGCCACGCACGCCATGTCGCAACGGTCGGGACGGTCGCTGAGGGCGCATGCTTCTCCGACTCCGCACCGACGCCCGCGACGCGTGTGAGGCCGACGACGATTCCGCGGCACTCATCGCAGTCCGCGAGGTGCGACGCCGCGTCGATGCGTGCGGACGGCGGCAGAACCCCTTCCGCGAAAGCACCCAACTCGTCCGCGTCGAGGTGCGCGGCCATGCCCGGCGCGCGTGCGCCGTCAACGTCTTCGCGCACAGTTGTCCCCCCGCGCGCGCGGCGTCGGAGCAACGAGTCGATCTCTTTGTCGAAGCCTTCTTTCATCTCTAACCTAAAACTCACAAACCGGAAAACTCACGCCACCCGGCCTACACTGCTTGAACGAACCCGCACCGCAAACTTGCGCGCCCGCCGCGCGCCGACACTCTCACGACTCATTCGCCAACACTTGCGCGACTCGGTCGTCGTTATCCGCGCGACTCAGTCTCCGCTTTGTCATTCGTACAACTCTTCGCGCTGCTCCACGGCCCCCGCCGCCTCGGGCGCGAGCATCGTGCGTAAGTCCGCGTCCGTGTGTGAGCGCGCGACCTCGGCCAGCGTGCGTGCGACCTCTTCGCGCGTCCAATGGCGTTCGCCCGCGAGTGTGGATTCGACGCGGCGGCGCACTTCGGCATGAACCCGCGTGAGCCTTCGGCTCGCCGTCGCCTCGTGGACGCCGAGCACCGCGCCCGCCTCCTTCAACTTCAGCCCGTCGAAATAGTAGAGGCGAACGAGCAGGCGATCTTCCGCTTCAAGCCCGCCGAGCGCACATGCCAGCGCCTCCTCGACGGCGCTCGACGCGTCCCGTTCGGCGAGCGCTCTCTCGGGGTCAAGCGAAGCCTGTGGACGCCAGCCGTCCGAATCATGCGACTCAGCGGCGGCGCGGTCGAACTCTGAAGGCTCCTCGGTCTGCACCAGACGCGACGTACGCCTGTGACGGTCAACCGCCAACTGACCCACGACCGCGCGCAACCACCCGCCCAGACTCCCGCAGCCGGAATAGTATGCGAGCTTGCCCGCGGGCCGACCGTCGGCGCGTGCGCGCAGGCCGTAAAGCTCCGCCCAGACAGACCCCGCGAGTTCTTCCGCCTCGGCCTCGCCCGCGCTCGCCGAGCGCGCAGCCGACAGCACCGTCGCGCGATACTGCCCGACCATCTCTTCCCACGCGCGCTCGTCGCCGCGCTCACATGCCACGACCAGCAGCAACTCTTCGGCGTGCAGCGCGTCGATGAATTCAACGACCTCACCCGCCGCCGCCTGTGGCCTGTGACGCAAAAGGTACTTCTCGACCGTCGAGCGCACGCGCGGCGCGACCGTCTCCGCGTCGAGCGCACGCACCCCACCCGCGCGAGCCAAAAGGCGCTCCGCACCCTCACGCACAAGTTGTTCGACGTTTGTCGGCATCCCCGAGTCCCGAACGCCAAGATGCCCTGAAGACCGGCCCGCGTATGCTATCACGAACCGGCTCCTCAACCCACGACTTCCGCCTTTTGACACGACATTTGAAATGATGAATGATAAACGCCGCAACGATGAGCTGAAGAGTTTTGGTCTGGCGTTCATCGTTCAGCGTTCATCATTCATCGTTCCGAACATGCTTCGTGTCACCGAAATCTTCCGCTCGATTCAGGGCGAGTCCACACACGCTGGTCGCCCTTGTTCATTCGTGCGCCTGACCGGGTGCCCGATGCGCTGCACCTGGTGCGACAGCGAATACACGTTCACGGGCGGCGAGCACGTTTCAATCGATGATGTGATGCGGCAGGTGCGCGCCTATGGTTGCCAGCTTGTCGAAGTGACCGGCGGCGAGCCGCTGGCTCAGAAAGGTGCGTTCGAGCTGATAAGCCGCCTCTGTGAAGAGGGCTTCGAGGTCTTGATCGAGACCGGCGGGTTCGTCTCGATTGAGGGCGTTGACGTGCGCGCTAAAATAATTCTCGACGTGAAGTGCCCCGCGTCGGGCGAAGCGGAGCGTAATCATTGGCCGAATCTGGAGCGTTTGCGCGCTGACCGCGACGAGGTCAAGTTCGTCGTCGCAGACCGCGGCGACTGGGAGTTCGCGCGTGAGATCATCGAGCGATACGAACTCGAACGCCGCGCGCTCGCAGTGCTCGTCTCGCCCGTGTGGGGCGTAACGGACTTGAAAGAGCTGGCCGACCTGATTTCGTCGAGCGGCTTAAACGTCCGGATGCAGTTACAGATGCACAAATACATCTGGGGCCCGGAGGTTCACGGCGTTTGATGGGCGGCTCTCCGAACGATAAAGATTTCATCTACGACGACGTGCCCGAAGAATTCGCGGGCGATGGCGAAAGCACCGCCGTCGAAAATCCTGCCGGGAAACCCTCCGCAGTTAAGGTGACCGACGACGCAACGCAGACGGACGAGCAACGGCACTCATCACTCATCACTCATCACTCATCACTCTCTCTAGCGGTCTGCCTCGTCTCCGGCGGGATGGACTCGTGTGTGACGGCGGCCATCGCGCGTGAGGAGAATGATGAGTTGGCCTTTCTGCACGTCTCCTACGGGCAGCGCACGGAGGCGCGCGAGCGACGCGCCTTCGAGGAGTTGGCCGACTTCTACGGCGTCCGGCGTCGTCTCGTCGTCTCGCTCGAACATCTTGCGCGAATCGGCGGCTCGTCTCTGACAGACCCATCCATCCCTGTCTCTGAAGCAGACCTCGCCTCGCGCCTTATTCCGACGAGTTACGTTCCCTTTCGCAACGCGCACCTGCTCGCGGCGGCAACGAGTTGGGCCGAAGTCAACGGCGCGCGGCGCATCTACGTCGGCGCGGTGGTGGAAGATTCTTCCGGCTACCCAGACTGCCGCCCGGAGTTCTACGAAGCCTTCCAGCGCGTCATCGACGTGGGCACACGACCCGAGACGCGCTTGGAGATAAGGACGCCGGTCATCGGTATGAGCAAGTCTGAGATCATCCGCCGCGGCGTCGAGCTTGGCGCGCCGCTGCGGCTCACCTGGTCTTGCTATCGCGCGGAGGATAGTGCGTGCGGGCGCTGCGACTCGTGCGCGCTACGCCTTCGCGCCTTCCGCGAGGCGGGGATGGAAGACCCGATACCTTACGCTTAGACGCTCGCAAATCCGGCGTCTGTGCTGCTAAAATACCGGGCCGAAAACCGACAACCGACGGGGGGACGCTGGCATCTTATGCGCGGCCTCCAAATCCGGGGAAGCGCTAGCATTCATCAGTTGAGCAGGAGACCACGAACCATGCCTTTCAAGTCATTCTTTCGCGCGACCGTCGCCGCGCTCGTCCTCGCCGCCTTCGCCGTCGTCGCCTCGGCTCAGACGCCGATAAAAGTCGAGGGCACGGTCAAGCTCAAGCAGGCCGACGGCACGGAAGTTCCCGTCGTCGGTGCTACCATCGACATCTATCGCACCGACATCACGCAGGAGTTCCACGTCAAGACTGATAAGAAGGGGCACTACCTGCACGCCGGTCTTCCCTTAGTCGGCACCATTACACTCGTCGTTAGCGCGCCCGGCGCACGCCCGACGTTTGCGACCAACCTGCGCTTCACGCAGGTTCCGACGCGCGACTTCCTCCTCTCGCCCGGCGACGGCACGAAGCTAACACTCGAACAGGTCAAGGCGCTCGACACGAACAAAGGCTCCGCCTCCGCCAATCCCTACGACAAAAACGCGGCACCGCCGTCCGAGAGTAAAGAGGACAAGGCCAAGCGCGAAGAGTTGGCGAAGAAGTCGGCGGAGATTGATGAGAAGAACAAGAGCATCGAGGCGGGCAACGCCACCATCGCCCGCACCTTCAAGGCCGGCAACGACGCGCTCAGCGCCAACCATCTCGACGAAGCCATCGCAGCGTACCGTGAAGGACTCGCCGCCCGCGCCGAAGAGCCTGCGCTCCTGACGAATCTCTCCGAGGCTCTGCGCCGCCGTGGTGTCAATACCTACAACGACGCGCTGAAGAACCCGGACGCCGCCGCGAAGACGCAGGGCATGGATGCGGCCAAGAAAGACTGGTCGGACGCCGCCGAAGCATCGAAGAAGGCGATTGAGATCATCAACGGCGGGGCGGGCGACCCCGCACAGCAGGCCGTCTACGCGCAGAACAAACTCGCGGCCATCTCCACGCGCGCCCTCGCCATGAGGCTCGTGGCGACGAAGGTCGATCAGACGCAGGCTCAGGCGGCCTGGGACGCATATCAGGAGTTCATCACGTCCGAAGTTGACCCGGCAAAGAAGTCCAAGCTAAAGGCCGAGGCGCTCCAAACCCTGTTCGATGCGGGGGCCATCGATCAGGCAGTCGCCCAGTCGCGAGCCGCTCTGGTCGAAGACCCGGACAACGTCGATGCCAATCGCATCCTCGGCCTGGCGCTCTTCGCCACCGGCGACAAGGCGAAATTCCAGGAGGCTGCCAACTATCTCCAGCACTATGTGGATAAAGCGCCGGATACAGACCCTCTGAAGCAGTCCGCGAAGGAATCGCTCGACTACCTGAAGACCGCCGAGAACGTCAAACCCGAGAAGACGACCAGCCGCCCGGCCGGTCGCCGCCGCCCGTAAATCGGGTTAACACAAACAGGGACTCTCATTTAACCGTGCTCAAGAGCCATCTTGAGCACGGTTTTTTGAATTCGATTCTGACCACTTCCATATTCATCTTGACAGTCCCCTGTGCCAAACAGTAACATGCAATAGGCAACGGTGTTAGTCTCCGTTTGCTAAACGCCGATGATGCGGTCGTCGGTGAGAGTCCTTTTCGGCCATAGCCCAGCCACGCCCGCCTGTTCTCAGTTCTCAAACACGGAACGCCCTAAATGTCAGCCAAACTCGGCGAAATTCTCGTCCGCGAAAATCTCCTGACCCCGCAGCAATTGCGCGAAGCGCTCGAATTCCAGCGCGAGCACGGGGGACGCCTCGGCTTCAATCTGGTCAAGCTGGGTCTGGTCTCGGACGACATGATCACGGCCGTGCTGTCCAGACAGTACGGCGTCCCTTCCGTCAACCTTGAGCTGTTCGACATCGACGAGTCGGTCATCCGGCTCATCCCGCGCGAGGTCGCCGACAAGTATTCGGTTCTGCCCTTGAGCCGCGTCGGGGCGACGCTGACGCTGGCGATGGTCGATCCCACGAACGTCTTCGCCATGGACGACATCAAGTTCATGACGGGGCTGAACATCGAGCCGGTGGTTGTCTCCGAGGCGAGCGTGCAGGAGGCGATAGCGAAATACTACTCACAGTCGCGCGAGATCGAGCTGCGGCGAGACCGCGACTCGGAGATGGAGTCGGTCGAGGAGGAGAGCGTCGACAGCGGCGTCGGCGGCTTCGACGCGCTGCCTGGCTCGTCTCTGACGCTCGATCAGTTGGACCTAGAGGCGGGAGAAGGCGCGGGGCTTGAGGTCATCGAAGAGGACGACGAGATCGACCTCTCGAACCTGACACGGATGAGCGAGGACGCGCCCGTCGTCCGGCTCGTCAACGTGCTGCTCTCCGACGCGCTCCAGCGCGGGGCCTCGGACATTCACGTCGAGCCTTACGAGAAGGAGATGCGCATACGCTTCCGTATCGACGGCGTGCTCTACGACGTGATGCATCCGCCGCTTCGTCTGCGCGACGCGCTCATCTCGCGCATCAAGATCATGTCGAAGCTCGACATCGCCGAGAAGCGTCTGCCGCAGGACGGACGCATCAAGATCAAGCTCAAGGCGCACGGGCGCTCGCGCGAACTGGACTTCCGCGTCTCGACGCTGCCCACGCTCTTCGGCGAGAAGGTCGTGCTCCGCCTGCTCGACAAGGAGCGTTTGATGCTCGACATGACGAAGCTCGGGTTCGAGGCCGAGTCGCTCGTCAAGTTCCAGCGCAACATCACGAAGCCCTACGGCATGGTTTTGGTAACGGGCCCGACGGGGTCGGGCAAGACCAACACGCTCTACTCTGCGCTCCAGGCGCTGAACACGAGCGCGACGAACATCATGACGGCCGAAGACCCCGTCGAGTTCAACCTGCCGGGTATCAATCAGGTGCAGATGAAGGAGCAGATCGGGCTGAACTTCGCGGCGGCGCTGCGCTCCTTCCTCAGGCAAGACCCGAACATTATCCTCGTCGGCGAGATACGCGACTTCGAGACCGCCGAGATCGGCATCAAGGCCGCGCTCACGGGCCACCTCGTCCTCTCGACCCTCCACACCAACGACGCGCCCTCCACCATCTCGCGTCTGATGAACATGGGCATCGAGCCTTTCCTCGTCGCCACCTCCGTCAACCTCATCCAGGCGCAGCGCCTCATCCGACGCATCTGCAAGGACTGTAAGACCGAGCACCATCTCCCGCCCGAGGGGCTTATCGAGGTCGGCTTCACACTGGAAGAGGCCAAGGAGCTCAAGACCTACAAGGGCGCGGGCTGCCAGAAGTGCAACAACACCGGATACAAGGGACGCGTCGGCCTCTACGAAGTGATGGAAGTAACGGACGACGTACGCGAGCTGATTCTGATCGGCGCGTCCGCCCTTGAGCTGCGCAAGCGCGCCATTGAGGACGGCATGATTACGCTGCGCGAATCAGGACTGCACAAGATCAGGAACGGCATCACCACGCTCGAAGAGGTGGTACGCGAAACGGTGGCATAGAAATAATGAACAGGCTACGCATACTCTCGATTTTCCTACTCGTCGTCGTGATGGTCTCCGCCGGGCTTCCTTTGACGGAATCGCTCGCCAAGTGGAGCCGCCGCTCGGCGGTCAGCCAACACAAGCGACACCGACACCACTCGCGCGCATGGTGGCGTCGTCATCGTGCGCTCCTGCGCGCCCGGCGCGAGCGCGCCGACGAGCGCCGCCTCCAGCGTCTCAACAACTCGCCCGAGACACTTTCCGCCGGGAGGCGCAACGCGCCCGCGGCCCAGACCTCGCTTCTCTCCTTCAACAGCGCGGACGCTTCGACGCCCGTCGCCTCTTCCCCCGCGCCCAACGCCGCCGTATCCTTCGCACCCAACGCCGCGTCCAACGCCGTCGCGCGCACGACACTCCTGCCCTTCGACTTCATGCCGCCGCACACATGGACGCCCGTACGTAAGTCGCGCCCCGGCGCGGCCGTCTTCACCGTCACGACGCCGGACGGACGCAACGCTGGCACGGCGGTCGTCGCTCCCGTCTCGCTCTCAAACGCGGAACTGGCCGGGTCGCCCGCGAACTCGAAGACGAAGACCGTGGGCGGCCTGTCCGTCACGGCTCTCAGGCGCACGGTCATCGACCGGATGGTGGCTGAAGGCGGCTGGGTCACGAACGATTTCGTGCAGGAGATGCACGGGCGACGTGTCTTTGTGGTGCTCGCGCAGACCGGAGCGCCGGGTATGGCTTCGCAGTCTTGGGCCTTCTACTTCACAGAGATTGACGGGCGTGTCTACAGCCTTGCGACGACCGCGCCCATCGAGTTCGCCGAGCCTCTGGCAGCTGGCTGCGAGCAGTTCATGGCCTCGCTCCACGCCGCCTCGGACAAGAATCTTGCCTCGCAGAAGTGAGGCGATGTGCCTGTTGGTTGAGAAGGAGTCAACCACTCACCGCTAACGAACACTGCCCCGGCCTTTCGGTGGCCGAGACAAGGGAAAAGTTATGACTGGACAAGAACAGACGCAGGAACCCCTCTCGCTCTCAGACTTGTTGAAGAAGCTGATCGAGTTGGGCGGCTCCGACCTCCACCTGACGACGAACACGCCGCCGCAGGTGCGCGTGGACGGCCACCTGCACCCCATCGAGAGTGCGCGCACGCTCACCTCCGCCGACACGAAGTCGCTGGCCTACAGCGTGCTGACCGACGCGCAGAAGCATCGCTTTGAGGAGAATCTGGAACTGGACTTCTCCTTCGGCGTGCGCGGGCTGTCACGCTTTCGCGCGAACCTCTTCAACCAGCGCGGGGCGGTCGGTGCAGTCTTCCGCGCCATCCCCTACGAGATCAAGTCGTTTGACGACTTGGGACTGCCGCCCGTCGTCGCGCAACTCTGCGACCGCCCGCGCGGTCTCATCCTCGTCACGGGCCCCACAGGCTCCGGCAAATCGACGACGCTGGCCGCCATGCTCGACAAGGTCAACCGCGAGCGGCACGAGCACATCGTCACCATCGAAGACCCCATCGAGTTCCTGCACTCGCACAAGAGCTGCATCGTCAACCAGCGCGAGGTCGGCGCAGACACACGCGGCTTCGCCGAAGCGCTCCGCACGGCGTTGCGCCAGGACCCGGACGTGGTGCTCGTCGGCGAAATGCGCGACTTGGAAACCATCGAGTCGGCGCTACGCATCGCAGAGACCGGACACCTCACCTTCGCCACGCTGCACACCAACTCTGCGGCCTCCACCATCAACCGCATCATCGATGTCTTCCCCTCCGCGCAGCAGTCGCAGATACGCGCGCAGCTCTCGCTGGTGCTGGAAGGCATTCTCTGCCAGTCGCTCATCCCGCGTGCGGACGGGCGCGGGCGCGGGATGGCGCTCGAAATACTCGTCCCCAACCCGGCCATACGCAACCTCATCCGCGAGGACAAGGTGCATCAGATTTACTCGATGATGCAGACCGGCCAGGGCAAGAACGGCATGCAGACCTTTAACCAGTCGCTCGCCACGCTCTATCACAAGCGGCTCATCACCATCGAGACGGCGATGCAACGCTCATCGAACCCGGACGAGCTGCGCGAATTGATCGAGCACGGCGCAGGCATCAACAACGGCAGCGGCGCGAACGGCCAGTCGCTGAACAGGCCGCACCCCTCGCCCTACGCACAGCCCCGCCCCGTCGGCTCACGCCCCGGAGCCAGGTAACAGCAGAAAGTGATGAGTGATAAGTGATGAGTGATAAGACACAGCACCGCTCTCATCACTTATCACTCATCACTTATCACTCATACTAGGAGTTATTGATGCCCACTTACGTCTTCAAAGGTCGGAACCGCCTCGGGGAAGTAATCGTCGGAGAGCGCATGGCCGACAGCCGCGATGTGCTGCGCCAGCTCCTGCGCCGCGAGCAGGTCATGCTTACCTCGGTTAAAGAGAAGGGACGCGAGATCGCCGTGCCGAAGATCGGCGGCGGGCGCAAGAAGGTCAAGTCGAAAGACCTCGCCATCTTCACGCGTCAGTTCTCCGTGATGATCGACGCGGGTCTGCCGCTCGTGCAGTGCCTCGAAATCCTCGCGCAGCAACAGGAGAATAAGTATTTTCAGATGGTCTTGACGCAGACACGCCAGGACGTGGAGGAGGGTTCGACGCTCGCCGGGGCCATGGCACGCCACCGCAAAGTCTTCGACCAGCTCTTCGTCAACATGGTCGAGGCGGGCGAGGCGGGCGGCATTCTCGACCTTATCCTCCAGCGTCTTTCGACCTACATCGAGAAGATCGTGAAGCTGCGGCGCGATGTCGTCTCGGCGATGATCTACCCGTCGGCCGTCATCGTCATCGCCATCGCGGTCGTCGCGGTCATCATGATCTTCGTCATCCCATCGTTCCAGAACATCTTCACGGGCTTGCTCGGCCCCGGCGAACAGCTTCCGCTCCCGACGCGCATCGTCGTCGGCATCAGCGACTTCATCGCCGGCATCGGCGGCCTCGTTATCCTCGGCCTCATCATCGCGACGGTCGTCGCCGTCAAGTTCTACTACAAGACGCCAAAGGGCCACCGACAGATAGACGGCCTGACGCTGAAGATTCCCCTCATGGGATCGATCCTGCGCAAGATCGCGGTCGCCCGCTTCTCGCGCACGCTCGCCACGCTGCTCTCTTCGGGCGTGCCCATCCTGCAATCGCTCGACATCACGGCGCGCACCGCCGGCAACCTCGTCCTCGAAGAAGCGATTGGCACTGTTCGCGCCGGAGTCGAGCGCGGCCAATCGGTCGTCGAGCCTTTAAGGGCCACGGAAGTCTTCCCCAACATGGTCTCGCAGATGATCGCCATCGGCGAGCAGACCGGCGCGCTCGACGCCATGCTCGGCAAGATCGCAGACTTCTACGAGCAGGAAGTTGACTCGGCCATCGCCAGCCTGCTGACGCTCATCGAGCCGGTCATGATCGGCTTCCTCGGCGTCACCATCGGCGGCATCGTCATCGCCATGTACCTCCCACTCTTTACTCTCATCGGCAAAATGGCAGCGGGCGGCCACTGACCTGAGCGGTATCCGTTGACTCTCAACAATAGTTAGGCCAACTCACAAAAAGTTAGCCCAACTCACAAAGAAACTCTCCAACCAATTCAACAAGATTGAACGCCCACGTATTCGCTAATACGTGGGCGTTCAATCTTAGTGTGGAAGGAAAATAATTAGCGTCCCTAGAAAATAATTACCGTCTCCGGGGAAAAGTTAGCGTCTTACAAAGCCAGTTCAATGCCCATGACAAGTTTGATTACTTGTCATGGGCATTGTTTTTTAT
>JAVRON010000105.1:0-9218 GCA_032162705.1 Acidobacteriota bacterium | reverse complement strand
TCGGCAAGCTCAAACAGTTTCGGCGCGTGTTTTCACGTTTCGATAAGTTGGCAAAGAACTACCTGAGTTTCATCTATCTCGCCAGCACAGTCGTGTGGCTCAGATAGTTATGTCAACACAACCTAGTCTCTAGTCTCTAGCCCCTAGCTTTTAAATCTGACATCCGCCCTTCGTTTCAGTTATAATGCGCGACGGGCGCACTCCCGCGGTTCTCCCGAGATTTGCGGGGCGCGCCGGTCTAAAGCAAGTCTTCATTCACCGGTCGGAAATATTCTTTTATGTTTGAGCGATACACGGAGAAGGCGCGGAGGGTTATCTTCTTCGCGCGGTACGAAGCCTCTCAGTTCGGCGCGCCCGCCATCGAGCCCGAGCATCTCCTGTTGGGTCTGATGCGCGAGGATAAGACGCTGACGGCACGCTTCCTCGCGCGCGCACAGACCTCGCTCGAAGCCATCCGCAAGGAGATCGAAGGACGCGCGCCCTTGCGCGAAAAGATTTCCACCTCGGTCGAACTGCCGCTCGCGCCCGAGACGAAGAGAGTGCTCGCCTTCGCGCACGAGGAGTCAGACCGCCTCCAGCACCGGCACATCGGAACGGAGCATCTGCTGCTGGGCCTCCTGCGCGAAGAACGCTCGATGGCCGCGGAGATTCTCTACGAGCGCGGCCTGCGTCTGAACGCGGTGCGCGAAGAAGTCTCGCGGCAGTCGGGCAACGACCCGCGCGCCGCGCAGAAGAAAGAGACGCCGCACCTCGCGGAGTTCTCGCGCGACCTGACCGACGACGCCGCGAACGATAAGCTCGACCCGCTCGTCGGGCGCGAGGCCGAGATCGAGCGCGTCGTCCAAATCCTCTGCCGCCGCACGAAGAACAACCCCGTGCTCATCGGCGAGCCGGGCGTCGGCAAGACCGCCATCGTCGAAGGACTCGCGCAGCGCATCGTCCGCGGCGACGTGCCTTCGTTCCTAGAGAACAAGCGCATCCTTTCGCTCGACCTCTCGCTTATAGTCGCGGGCACGAAGTACCGCGGCCAGTTTGAGGAGCGCTTGAAGCAGATCATGCGCGAGCTGATTGAGAACCCGCAGTACGTCGTCTTTATCGACGAGCTGCACACGCTCGTCGGCGCAGGCTCGGCTGAAGGCTCGCTCGACGCGGCGAACATCTTGAAGCCCGCCCTCTCGCGCGGCGAGATACAGTGCATTGGCGCGACCACGCCCGCCGAGTTTCGCAAATCCATCGAGAAAGACCGCTCGCTCGAACGCCGCTTCCAGGCCGTCAAAGTTCCGCCACCGAGCGAAGAAGAGGCCGTCCACATCCTCGACGGCGTGCGCGAGCGCTACGAAGCGTTCCATCAGGTGCGCTACACCGACGACGCCATCGAAGCCGCCGTCTACCAGTCGAACCGATATATCCCCGACCGCTTCCTCCCCGATAAAGCCATCGACGTGATCGACGAAGCAGGCGCGCGCGTCAAGCTCCGCGTCCGACGCGATGCTCCGCCGCGCGAGACCTCTTTCGACGAGCGCGACCGCGGCGGCTACTTCCGCTCGCCTGCGCTCACCTCCTCGGTGCTTGCCGACGAGGACGAGATGATTATGTCCGTCGAAGTCACCAAAGACGACATCGAGGAGGTCATCGCGCGCTGGACTGGCATCCCCATCACCTCGCTCAAGGAAGAAGAGACGCAGAAACTTCTGCGCATCGAGGATGAGCTTCGCGGTCGCGTCATCGCGCAGCGCCCGGCCATCTCGGCGCTCGCGCGCTCCATTCGACGCTCGCGCGCGGGTCTGAAGAATCCGCACCGCCCCGTCGGCTCGTTCCTCTTCCTGGGCCCCACGGGCGTCGGCAAGACCGAGGTGGCGCGCTCGCTCGCCGAGTTCCTCTTCGGGTCGGAACGTTCGATGATTCGCTTCGACATGTCGGAGTTCATGGAAAAGCATTCGGTCTCGAAGCTCATCGGCTCGCCTCCGGGCTACGTCGGCCACGAAGAGGGCGGACAGTTGACCGAACGCATCAAGCGCTCGCCCTACGCCGTGCTTCTCTTCGACGAGATCGAGAAGGCGCACCCCGACATCTTCAACGTGCTGCTTCAGGTCTTCGAGGACGGGATACTCACCGACGCTCTGGGCAACACGGTCGATTTCAAGAACGCCATCATCATCATGACCTCGAACATCGGGGCGCGCTACATTCAGAAGAAGGGCACGATGGGCTTCCAGGCTTCGCCCGACGCCTCGCGCGAGAAGATGGAAGAGATGGTGATGAACTCCGTCCGCCACACGTTCAATCCCGAGTTCATCAACCGCCTCGACGAGATCATCATCTTCGACCAGCTCCTTGACGAAGAGCTTCTGGAGATCGTCGGCCTTCAGGTCGAACTGCTCAACAAGACCCTCCAGCGGCGCGGCCTCGAAGTCCGCCTGACGGACGAGGCCAAGCGCTGGATCGTCGAGAAAACCTGCGGCGACCGCTCCTACGGAGCGAGGCCCTTGCGGCGCGCGATTCAGAAGTACGTCGAAGACCCGCTCTCCGAGGCGCTCATTCAGGGGAGTTTGGCCGGGGCCACGGTCGTCGATGTCTTCCCCGAGGGTAACGTGCTCGGCTACCGCCCCGCCGCCGGGGTCGAGGAGCCGGGCGACGCGCTCTTGATTCACTAAAACAGTAGACAGTAGACAGTAGCCAGTAGTCAGTAGGAAGAGAAATTCGGCGCATTTCCTACTGACTACTGGCTACTGTTTACTGTCTACTGTCTACTGTGCGGTTGGAGATTGACCGTTTTGTCATTTATAATGCGCCACTTTGCGGGGTGCGGCGGCTGGCAACGATAGAGCGTCCGGGGTGAATCCAAGCTTCGCCTGTTCTAAAACCCTGACGCCTTTGCCGTGTGGACGCAGCCATCTGCGCCATGGCGGCTGAAAATCTCGAAAAGTTTTTCTTTATAAAGTCTCCCGAATCCATTCGACCGCAATTTTTGAGGCGAAAAACTAATTTTATGCGAATTCGCGCGCCCTGGTTTTACACGGTGGCGGCCCTCGTGGGCTGCCTCATGCTCCTCGATATGGCGCTCCCCGCGTTGAGCGTCAGCGCGCAGGAGCCGCAGGCCGCACCCGCGCAGCAGCGCGTGCTCGTCGAGGAAGTTCAGGTCATCGGCAACCGCCGCCTTCGTCAGGAAGACGTGCTCTATCACGTCCAGACGCGCGCGGGAGATGTCTACAACGAGGCTCAAATCCAGCGCGACTATCAAGCGCTCTTGAACCTTCCCTTCTTCGACAAGACCAAGACGCGCGTCTCCACTACCGACGGCCCACGTGGCGGCAAGATCGTTATCTTCGAGGTCTCGGAACTGCCCGTCATCCGTGAACTCACCTTCAAAGGTCTGAAGAGCGTGGGCGAGGCCGACGTGCTCAAGGAGTTCCGCGAGCAGAGAGTCGGCGTCACCAAGGAGACGACCTACGACCCCGTCAAGGTCAACAACGCCCGCCGCGTCATCAAGGAGCTACTGGCGCAGCACGGCCACCCGAACGCCGTCGTCAACGCCGACACTGAAGAGGTCTCGCAGACCTCCGTCGCCCTGACCTTCAACATCGACGAGGGCGACCGCGTCCGCGTCGTCGATATCCAGTTCGAGGGCAACCAGCACTTCTCCGACGGCGAGTTGCGCGGTGCGATGAAGCTCGTCAAAGAGGCGGGTCTTATTTCGCGCTTCAAGGGCATGGACATTCTCCACTTGGAGAAGCTCGACTATGACCTGCATAAGAACGTCGTAGACTACATGCACTCGAAGGGCTACCTCGAAGCGCGCACGGGCGAGCCGAAGGTCGAGGGCGTGGGCCCGCGTCGGACGGGCTTCCCCATCCTGCCGCTCCCGATCATCTCTTCGGTGGATGAAGGCTTGCGCGTGACCATCCCCATCACGGAGGGCAAGCTCTATCGCCTCGGCGAGATAAAGATCGAGGGCAACTCGATCTACTCGGAGGAGGTTCTCCGCTCGGTCATCGGTCTCAAGGCGGGCGAGATCGCCAACGGCCAGCGCATCGGCAAGGCCGTCTTTGAAGACTTGAAGAACCTCTACGGCCGCTCGGGCTTTATCCAGTACGACCCCGAGATCACGCCCGAGTTCAAGCCCAATCCGCAGAAGCCCGATGAAGGCATCGCCAACTTCACCATCACCATCAACGAGGGCAAGCAGTTCACTCTGCGCCGGCTTGAGTTCCTCGGCAACACCTATACGCGCGACAACGTCCTGCGCCGAGAGGTGGCGGTCAATGAGGGCGACATCTTCGACCGCTCGCTCTGGGAGTTCTCCGTCTTGAAGCTGAACCAGCTCGGCTTCTTCGACCCCATCGACAAGGAGAAGGACGCGGAGTTCCGCACCAACGAAGAGACGGGTGAGGTAGATATCAACCTGCGCGTCAACGAGCGCGGGCGCAACCAGATCGCTTTTAACGGCGGCCTCTCCGGCATCGGCGGCTCCTTCTTCGGTCTCGACTATTCGACGAACAACCTTCTGGGTCGCGGCGAATCGCTCTCGTTCCAGTTCGCCTTCGGCAACCGCCAGAAGTCGCTCCTCTTCTCGTTCACCGAGCCGTATGTCAAAGACCGCCCCGTCTCGGTCGGCTTCTCGCTCTACACCGAGTCGCGCAAGTTCTTCGGCGAAGGCACGCTGCTCTCGCAGAACAACGCCGCGCTGACCGGCGTTTTGGGCACGACCTTAGACTCGCTCAACGTCAACGAGGAGAACCTGTTCACGCAGAAGACCACGGGCGGCAGCCTGTTTGCGACCTCGCCGCTCTCCGAGTTCTGGCGTCCGCGCAGCCGCCGCTACGTTCAAATCGCGCGCGCCTCGCGCATCGGACTCTCCTACTCGATCTCGCGCACCTCCATCGAAGAGCCGGCGGTCAACTCGCAGAATAACGCCTCGAACTTCATCCCGGTTGTCTTCGCGCAGCCGAACATCATGACCAGTCGCGTGACGCCGTCGTTTGTCTACGACACGCGCAACGGCACGATTGACCCGACCCACGGCAAGCAGGTCGCGCTCTCTGTCGCGGTCGCGGGGCTGCTGGGCGACGTGCGTACCTTCGAGCCGACTCTCTCCTACATCTCCTTTATGCCGGTGCGCCGCAAGCGCTCGACGCACCCCGAGGTCTTCGGCTTCCGCATCGTGGCCGGCCACGTCCGCAGCTTCGGCATCTCATCTAACATCGCCCAGGCGCAGGCCAGCTCGCTCTCGTTTATCAACGGCGTGCCCATCTACGAGCGCTTCTTCCTCGGCGACGAGTTCACCATTCGCGGTTACAACGTCCGCTCGATCTCGCCCATCGCGCCGCTCGACGTGTTCGTCACCTCGCGCAACGTGTCGGTCTCCTCGACTCCGAGCGGAGACCTCGCGCCGCCCACGGGCCTCCCCGCGACGCTTCAACAACAGCTCGTCAATCTCGGCACCTTCACGGGCGCGACCGGCACGAACTCCGTCCAGATTTCGCGCGACTTCCGCTTCCTCGGCGGCGACACGCAGCTTCTGGGAAACTTCGAGTATCGCGTCCCTATCTTCGGCCCGGTCTCGATGGCGGCGTTTGCCGACATCGGCTCGGCCTTCAATCTGACCTCGCATGCCGATCAGACTTTCTCGACCCAGTTTCTTCAGGATCAGCCGTTCCTCGGCTCGGTCGGCGGCCTGACCGAACTGATCGTGCGCAAGTACCCGCAGCTCGCCATCCAGCCTGCGAGCAACTTCTTCGACCCGACGACGGGGCAGTTCCTGCGTGGGCTGCTCACACAGGGCGACCGCCTGTTGACGAAGGAAGAGTTCGCGCAGTTGACTCGTGTGGGCCCGACCGACCCGTTGACGAACCTGCCCTTCGGCGTGCAGCCTGTCTACCTCCGTGGCGAAGCGCAG
This sequence comes from Acidobacteriota bacterium, assembly GCA_032162705.1. Lineage (GTDB taxonomy): Bacteria > Acidobacteriota > Blastocatellia > Pyrinomonadales > Pyrinomonadaceae > QHXN01. The sequence goes on along the minus strand of JAVRON010000105.1, from coordinate 3,322 downwards.
ACAAACACCGTGGCGCGCATCTCGCAGAGCCTTTTTTCCAAGATCGGCGACTACCGATCCAGCGTCGGGCTTGAGCTACGCATCCAAATGCCCGTGGTTAACGTCCCGTTCCGTTTCATTTACGCTTACAACCCGAACGCACAGAACACGCTCGTCCTTGAGAAGAAGAGCGTCTTCCGGTTCAGCATCGGTCGCACCTTCTAGACGTTTGGAATTAAAATACCGGGGAGCGCACGAACTCTCAGGTCGGAGCCTGCGGCCGGTCGAGTCGTTCGCCCTTAAACTTGAGGTAAGGAGCAGTATAGGAAAGATCATGAAAGCGATTCGCAACACCTTCTTCGCCACCGCCCTCGCGGCCTTCGCCGCGCTCAACGCAAGCGCACAGACACAGCCCGCGGGCCGCCTGCCCGCCGCCCAGCCGCGTCCCACAGCCACCGCTGCCCCCGCGCAGGGTGGCGCGACCATCGCCGAGGGCAAGTTCGCCATCGTCGATACCGACGCCTTCAACGACCCGAAGGAGGGCATCCAGCGGCTCGTCGTCGCCTTCCAGGCCGTCGAGCGTGAGTTCAAGCCGCGCCGCGACGAGATTCAGACGCTCAAGACGCGCTACGACAATCTCGTCAAAGAGGTCAACGACACCAAGTCGCTCGCCGACCAGAAGTCGCTCGCGGCCAAGGCCGATCAGGCCGACCAGCTCAAGCTCGAAATCGAGCGCAAGCAGCAGGACGGCCAGAAGGCGCTCGACAAGCGTGTCCAGGAGTTGACGGGCCCCGTCTATCAGGACATCGGCAACGCGCTTCAGGCATACGCCCGCGCCCGCGGCGTCTCGGTCGTCTTCGATGTGAGCAAGATGCAGGGCGTGGTGATGGTCGTTAACGACACCATCGACATCACCAGCGGCTTCATCGCCGAATACAACCAGCGCAACCCGGCTACGACGGCTGCGGCTGCGCCGGCTAACCGCTAGACGGTCGAGAGCAGTGACGAGTGACGAGTGACAAGTGACGAGCAAGAGAATTGTCCTTGCTCGTCACTTGTCACTCGTCACTCGTCACTGCTTTAATGCTTCTCATGGAAACGGTTCTCGACACGCGCGCCATTCAGGACATCCTGCCGCACCGGTATCCGTTCCTGCTCGTAGACCGCATCGTCGAGCTGACTCCCGGCGTCCGCATCGTCGGAATCAAACAGGTGACGATCAACGAGCACTTCTTCCAGGGTCATTTCCCCGGCGCGCCCGTCATGCCCGGCGTGCTCATCCTTGAGGCGATGGCGCAGGTCGGAGCGGTCTACGCGCTCCAGCAGATGGAGAACCGCGAGCAGAAGCTCGTCCTCTTCAGCGGCATCGACAACGCACGCTTTCGCCGCCCCGTCACGCCCGGCGACACGCTCATCATCACGGTCACGCCGGTGCGCGTCGGCTCGCGCGTCCAGAAGATGCACGGCGAGGCGCACGTCTCAGACCAGCTCGCCGCCGAGGCAGACATCATGAGCGTCGTCACCGAACGGAGCGGCGTGAAATGAGTTAGAGACTAAGGGCTGGAGACTAGAGGCTAGTTAAAACGTATCTTCTAACTAGCCTCTCGTCTCCAGCCCTTAGTCTCTGTTTTTCTGATGTCTTTTTACATCCACCCATCAGCGGTCGTCAGCCCGCGCGCCGAAGTGGGCGAAGGCTCACACGTGGGCCCTTACTGCACGCTCGGTGAAGAGGTGCGCCTCGGTGAGCGCGTCCGCCTCGAATCCCACGTCGTCGTCGAAGGACGCACCGAAATCGGCGACGACACGCACGTCTTCCCGTTCGCCTCCGTGGGCCTTGAGCCGCAGGACTTGAAGTATCGCGGCGAGCCTGCCGAGACACGCGTCGGGCGGCGCAACAAGATTCGCGAGTTCGTCACCATCCACCGTGGTACAGAGGGCGGCGGGATGCTCACGGAGGTGGGCGACGACTGCCTCATCATGGCGCAGGCGCACGTCGCGCACGATTGTCGTCTGGGGAGTCGCGTCATCATGGCGAACGCCGCGACGCTCGCCGGCCACGTCCGGATCGAGGACGGCGCAAACGTCGGCGCATACTCCGGCGTACATCAGTTCTGCCGCGTCGGGCGCGAGGCGTACGTCGGCGGCTACTCCGTAGTCGTCAAGGACGCGTTGCCTTTCGCCCTCACGGTCGGCAACCACGCACGTTGCTACGGCCTCAACACGGTCGGCATGAAGCGCCGCGACTACCCGCCGTCAGCCATCGAAGCGCTGCACCACGCCTTCCGCCTCCTCCTCTCGTCGAGGCTCAACACCACGCAGGCGCTCGAACGCATCCGCGCAGAGGTCAACGGCTCAGGGGAAGTCGAAGAACTCGTTCGCTTCATCGAGACCTCGCAACGCGGGTTCATCAAATGAAGTGAGCCGTGAGCGGTAAGCAGTGAGCAGTTAAAAACTGTCTTCTACTGCTCACTGCTTACCGCTCACTGCTCACTATCTTTATGCGTTACGGCTTAATCGCAGGCAATGGCAAGTTCCCTTTCCTCGTCGTCGAGGGCGCGCGGCGCGCGGGCGTCGAAGTCTCGGTCGCGGCGATTCGGGAGGAGACCGACCCGGCTATCGAGCGCGTGGCGGAGCGCGTGAAGTGGGTCCGTCTCGGGCAGCTTGGAAGGATGATACGCTTCTTCAAGCGCGAGGGCGTGGAGAAGGCGATCATGGCTGGACAGGTCAAGCACGTACAGATTTTCAGCGGCGCGCTGCCCGACGTGCGTATGCTGAAGATGCTTTTGAGCCTCCCGCGCCGCAACACCGACGCGCTCATCGGCGGCGTCGCCGCGGAACTCGCACGCGAAGGTATCGAGCTGATCGACTCGACATACTTCCTGCAAGACCAACTGCCGCAAGAGGGCGTGCTGACGCGGCGAGCGCCCGACGAGCGCGAGCGCGGCGACATCGAGTACGGCCTCGAAGTCGCGCGCGAGATCGCGCGGCTCGATCTGGGTCAGACCATCGTCGTGCGCTCGCGCGCCTGCGTGGCAATCGAAGCGATGGAGGGCACGGACGCGACAGTCCGACGCGCCGGACAGCTCGCGCGTGGCCGCCTCACCGTCGTCAAGGTCGCGAAGCCGAACCAGGACATGCGCTTCGACGTGCCGGTCGTGGGGCTTCCCACCATCGAGACGTTGGTCGAGGCGGGCGCGACCTGCCTCTGCCTGACCGCAGGCAAGACTTTGATACTCGACCGCGAGGAGATGCTCCGCCTCGCCGAACGTCACCGCATCACCATCATCGCCGTCCCGTCCGTTTAAAAGCAGAGGCTAGAGACTGGAGGCTAGAGGCTAGTTAA
>JAVRON010000104.1:0-8844 GCA_032162705.1 Acidobacteriota bacterium | reverse complement strand
CTGAGGAATACAAATTTCAAAGTTGAAATTTCAAATCTTCTCAGCGCCCCCTCTGCGTCCTCAGCGCCTCTGCGGTGAATCGCTTCTACTCTACTCACAACTTTGGGATAAAGGATCAGGAGCTTATGAAAAGAAAAGTTTTCATTGTCGCCCTGCTCGCACTCTTCGTCTGCCCGCTGATGCTTCGTCGCGTCGCGGCGCAGAGCGTCGAACGAGCCGGGCGTGCGGACTTCTTCGACCGCGCGGAGGACGAAGAGGACTTGAACCGAGAGCTTTGGGAGTATGTGAAGGGCACGCCCTACGGCGGCGTCTTGAGTTACGTCGCGGCGGCGCAGGCGCGTGCGGCGCAGGCGCGCGTCGCGGAGGCCGTGCTCCCTTCGGGATGGAGGATCGCGCCCGCCGGACGGCAGGTCGAGCTGGGGCGACTGCCTTACGAGGCCGTTCCGTTCGCAGGTCGTCTCGTCGTCCTCAACACGGGCTACTACACACGCCAGCCGCAGGAACTCTCAGTCGTGGATACGGTCTCGGGCCGCGTCGAGAAGACCGTGCGCCTGAACTCGATCTTCCCGAGCGCGGTCGAGGGGCCCGGCGGCGATCTCTATGTGAGCGGCGGCTTCGACTCGAAGGTCTATCGACTCGACCGGCAGTTCAACGTCGCGCGCGAGTACGGGGTCGCGGGCTTCGCGGCGGGGCTTGCAGCCATCGATGAGCGACGCGTCGCAGTCCTCTATCTCGCGGGCAAGGACGACAAGGGCAACTATGTCGCGGGCCGTCTCGCCATCCTCAATACCGAGTCGGGTAAGGTCGAGCGCGAACAGGACGCGGGATACTTCCCATACTCTGTGCGCTATCTGAACGGCAAGTTCTATGTCGCGGTGCTCGGCGAGAATCGTCTGCGAGTTTTCGACGCCGACTTGAAGGCGTCCAAAGAGATTCCCGTCGGGCGCAGGCCGCAGGAGATGTGCGTTGACGGCAGCAAGCGCCTCTTCGTCGTGAGCACCGACTCGGACGAGTTGACCGTCGTGGACACCGCGCGCGACTCGGTCGTCGCGACCATACGCACGAACCGCTTCGGCACACGCTTCGGCACAGCGCCGACCTCATGCGCCGTCTCGGGCCGGCGCGTCTACGTCACGCTCGCGGGGCTGAACGCCGTCGCCGTCTTCGAGAAAGACACCTGGCGCGATCTCGGCCTTGTGCCCGCGGGCTGGTATCCGACGAAGGCCGTGGTGGAGGGAAACAATCTTCTCGTGCTCAACGCCAAGGGCATCCGCCCGCGTCGCCCGAATCCGCGCGGGCCCCAACCCGTCGAAGGCAAGGGAGGGCCTGACTATGTTCTGACGCTTCTTCAAGGCAGCCTCTCGATTCTGCCCACGGGCGACGTGGACGCGAACGGCGCGGCGTGGACGAGACAGGTTCTGGCGGGTGCGCCCACCTTCGACGCGCGCAGAGGGTTCAAGCTCCCCATCCGTTACGTCTTCTACATCGTGAAGGAGAATCGCTCGTACGATCAGGTGTTCGGCGACCTCGGGCGCGGCGACGGCGACCGGACGCTGACGCTCTTCGGGCGCGACGTGACGCCGAACCATCACGCGCTCTCCGAAGCCTTCGTCACGCTCGACAACTTCTACGCCGACGGCGAGATCAGCGTCCTCGGCCACAGCTTGACGACGAGCGGCTACGCCTCGCCCTTCCTCGAATGGTTGGGCAATGCCGCCTATTCGGGGCGTTACAGAGGCTATCCCTTCGGGATGGTTCCCGGCGTGACCTCGCCCACCTATCTCTGGGACGCGCTCGACGACGCACGTGTGAGCTATCGCGTCTACGGCGAGAACTACTATCTCTACACGCGCGCCTATCGCATCATCACAGAGACTTTCGGCGAGCAGAGCGAGCTGGCGCGAAAGTTCTACGCGCGCACGATGGCGCTCGCCTCGGAGACAGACCGCGGGAGGGTCTTCTACAACTTCGCGAAGCCGTATGCGGGTCGCGCCGACAATCCAGCGGACGCCGCGCGTCTGCTCTCGGACGCGAAGTTCACCGGTGAGCTTTCAAACTTCCTCGTCGGCGACGACGCGCTCGCACGCGCGCTCGGCGAGAACAGAGTCTTCCGCCTGCGCTTCGGTGAATACCTGACGCGTTACGCTTTCGACTATCGCTCGTGGGATTTGAACCACTCAGACCTCGAACGCTTCGCGGCGTGGCGCGCAGACTTCGAGCGACAGGCGCGCACGGGTCGGCTCGCGCAGTTCAACTATCTCTGGCTGCCGAACGACCACACGAACGGCTCCGACATCAAGATACGAACGCCGCAGCAGTTCGTCGCGCAGAACGACGCGGCGCTCGGCCTTATCATCGAGACCATCTCGCAGAGCGCCGTGTGGCGCGACTCGCTCATCCTCGTCGAAGAGGACGACGCGCAGAACGGCCCCGACCACGTCGATGCCACGCGCACCGTCGCATTGGCCGCGGGCCCTTACGTCAGACGCGGCGTGGTCGTCCATGACCGCTACGACCAGTTGAGCGCGCTGCGTACCGTCGAACTCCTGCTGGGTCTTCGCCCGATGGGACTGAACGACCGCATGGCTGTACCGATGTTCGGCATCTTCGACGCGCGCCCGAACGCTTCGGTCTACGTGCCGTCGTCCCCTTCCACCCTGCTCTCCGACGCCGACCGTGTGCGCTACGAGGCGCTCCGCCGTCCCACGCCCTGATATGAGGCGCTCCGTCGTCCCGTGCCTTGAAATGATTAAGGCCGCGCTCCCGATGTAGGAGCGCGGCCTTATTTCATCCCGCGAGCGGATATCAGTTGTCTTGCTGGCGCGCCCGTTACGCTTTCACGAACTTGAGCGCCACGCCGTTCATGCAGTAGCGCAGGCCGGTCGGGCGCGGGCCGTCGTCGAAGACGTGGCCGAGGTGTGCGTCGCAACGCGCACAGAGCACCTCTGTCCTGACTTCGGCGAGGCTCCGGTCAACCACCTCGCGGACGTGCGTCTTCGAGATGGGTTGCCAGAAGCTCGGCCAGCCGGTCTTCGAGTCGAACTTCGTCGCGGAGCTGAACACCGGCAAGTCGCAATCGACGCAGAGGAACGTGCCCTTGCCGTGCTCATCGTTGAGCGGACTTGAGTACGGTGCTTCCGTGCCCGCGTGCCGCGTCACCTCATACTGCTCGGGCGTCAGAATCTTCTTCCATTCTTCGTCAGTCCGGACGAGCCTGCCGACGGCAGCCTCTTTCGTCCGGCGACTCTTGTCGCCAACCGTTACGGCGGCGAGCACGGAGCTTGAAGTCGAGAGCGCCGCGAATCCCCCGAAGACTATGCTGGACGCGAGAAAGTTTCGCCTGTTCATGGTGTAAAGATTGCTCCTTGCCATACCCGAAAATCAAGCTCGGAAGGGCGCTTCGGGCCGTAGCCTGAAGCGCCCCCCTCGACCTAAGCGGAAGTCCCTACAACTACCTCGGCATCAGCACTGTATCGACGACATGGATGACGCCGTTCGACTGATAGACATCGGCGGTCGTGACGTTCGACGTGCCGCCCTTCTCATCCGTCAGAGAGATGCCGTTCATCCCGTTCATACGCGCCACGAGCGTGCCGCCGCTCACGGTCTTCAGCATGGCCTGGCCGTGCCCCTTCTTGATAAGCTGCATGAGTCGCTTGGAGTCGTACTTACCGGCCACGACGTGGTAGGTCAGGATGCCCGTGAGCATGGCCTTGTTCTCGGGGCGGACGAGCGTCTCGACCGTGCCCGCGGGGAGCTTGTCAAAGGCGGCGTTTGTCGGCGCGAAGACCGTGAAAGGGCCCTTGCCTTTGAGCGTGTCCACCAGACCGGCGGCCTTGACCGCGGCCACGAGCGTCGTGTGGTCTGCGGAGTTGACCGCGTTATCGACGATGTCTTTGGTGCGATACATGGCCGCACCGCCAACCATCGGATTCTGTTTTGCCGAAGCGGTCATCGCGAAGGGCGCGACGAGCGTGATCGTCAGAAAAAGTGCGTAAAGTGTCTTTCTCATAGTTTCTCCCGTAGATTTTTGTCTTTTCTCAAGCACGCCCGATATACGGGACTCACTCGGCGAGTGGTTTTAATCGCCGCGAAAATTTTTTATCCGCCTGCATGCAATGATAAAGGGGTTCGACGTTGACCCGGATTCGCTCGCAAGCACTCCTGGCGCGAAAGTGTCGCGCGGGCGGCGCGCGAAGAACATAGCGCGCGTGAAGAAGCCGCCGCCTGCTCTGGTCATGCTGCACGATCTCGCGCCGACGCGTTGAGCGGCCGAGGCTGCCGTTGTCTTAAAGACTTGAGTAGAATAAGTGTTGATTATGATCCGCGTCCTTTCAATGGTCTGTCTCGCGGCGGCGGTCTGTCTTGCGGCGGCAGTCGCGCTTCTCCCCTCGAACGCTTTCGCGTCTGAGCAGATGCCGCGCGGGGTCTTGATCGAGAGCGTCCGGGTCGAGTCGGCGCAGGGGCAGAGCTATGCGCTTTATCTGCCGAGCGCCTATACGCCCGAAAGAAAGTGGCCGGTTCTTTACGCCTTCGACCCCGCGGCGCGCGGGAAACTCCCGGTCAATCTTTTCCGTGCGGCGGCGGAGAAGTTCGGCTACATCGTCGTCGGCTCGAACGACTCGCGCAACGGGCTTGCGCCCGACGCCATCGCGCAGATCATCAACGCGCTCTGGACAGACACGCACGCGCGGCTCTCGATAGACGACGCGCGTGTCTACGCGACGGGCTTTTCGGGCGGGGCGCGCGTCGCCAATCGTTTCGCCTCGATGTGCGGCGGCTGCGTCGCGGGCGTCATCTCCAGCGGCGCGGGCTTCCCTGCCGACCGTGCGCCCGACAGCTCGCTCCCTTACGCCTTCTTCGGCACGGTTGGCCGGGACGACTTCAACTTCCGCGAGATGCGCCCGCTTGAGCGCACGCTCGACGCGCTCGGCGTCACGGCGAGCCGCCTCGTCACGTTCGACGGCAGACATCAATGGTGCCCCGAAGAGGTCTGCACGGAGGGAATCGAATGGATGGAGCTTCTCGCCATGCGTCGCGGGCGCAAGAGTAAAGACGACGCGCTCATCGACGGCGCACTCGCACGCCTCTCGTCGCGAGCCGAAGCGTTGAAGCGGCCCGAGGACGCATACGAACGCTACGCCCTGCTCAGGACAATCGTGCAGACGTTCGAGGGCTTGCGCGACGTGGCGCGCTTCCGTAAAGAGGCCGCGGCTCTCAAAGAGACGAAGGAGTTTGCGGCGGCAATCGCCGAAGAGGGGCGGCAGATAGACGAAGAGCAGACGCGCGCGCGCGGGGTTGTCGCGGCAGGCGGCGCGCTGCTCGACGAGCAGACGCACGACGAAGCCCTCGCGCGTGTGAGACGAATGCTCGCCCCGTGGCGCGAGCAGGCGAAGCTCACAGAAGACAGCGCCGCGCGAAGAATCGCACGCCGCACGCTCGCGCACGTCTACGCCGAGACGCTTGAGTCGGCACAGTTCATCTACGAGCCGCGCAGAGAGTTCAAGCTCGCCGCCGCCAATCTCGAACTCGCGGCAGAGGTCTTCCCGGCAAACGCGCAGACCGAGTTTGAGCTGGCGCGCGCCCTCACGCTCGACGGACGGAAAGACCGCGCACTCGACGCGCTCGGACGCGCCTTCGATAAAGGCTATCGCGACTCGGCTGCAATCGAGCATGAAGAGGCGTTCGCCCCGCTGCGTCCGGACAAGAGGTTCCGAAAGCTGCTCGACAGGATGAGGGAAGAGCCTGCGGGCGGCACACCGGGCGCGAAGGAAAAGAACTGAAGCGTCTATTACCGCGCTTGAATGCGACTGCGTAGCAATGAATGTAAGGGCAGGGCAAGTCCGCGGCCCGTGCTTTTCGCGATAGGCCGGGCAGGGACAAGTCCAGCCCCTACAGCTTTAACTTGGTCGCACTCATTTGCACACCGCTATAAATCTTAACTCAAGCGCGCAAAGTCTTAACTCAAGCGCGCATGTGTTCGCCGCCGAGTCCGTCGAGAAGTCTTCTTATAGTTTCGGGGTCGGCCTCGGGCGTCGCGCCGGGTTGCGTGGCGACCCAGGAACCGAGGCGGTTCGCGATCTCGTTCGTCAGGGAGAGCGTCGCGCCGCGTCGGCGGCAGTGTGCGAGCGCCGCGGCGAAGGCGTCGCCGCAGCCGATGGTATCGATGACGCGTGCGCGCAGACCCGTGTGCTCGTCCGAGCCTTCGGCAGAGACGAGCAGGCTCCCGTGAGCGCCGCGCGTGACCGCTACGAGGTCGAGGCCGAAACGCTCAAGCAGCGCTTGGGCCATCTCCCTCTCGCCCGACGCGTTGAGCTTGAGCATCGCAGCGGCGGCGTCAAGCTCCTCCGCGTTGAGCTTGACGACATCCGTGAGCGCGAGCGAGCGTGAGAGCATCTCCGCAGTGAAGAACGAGTGACGCAGGTTCACGTCGAAGACGCGCAGTGTGCCCGCGCGAGTCTTTTCAAGAAACAGGCTGATGGTCTCTCTGGCGCGTGGCTCGCGCTGCCCGAGCGTGCCGAAGCAGACAATATCGGCGAGTCGCGCCAGCTCCTCCCACGCGCGCGTCCACTCCAGATAATCCCATGCGGAGTTCTGGTTGACGTTGAAGCGCGGCTCGCCTCCCTCGCCTATCTCGCATCCAACGGTTCCCGTCGGGTGCGTGTCGTCGTGTTGTATGTAGCGTGTCGAGACTCCGGCGCGCGTGAGCCTCTCGGTGGCTTCGGAGCCGAGCGGGTCTCGTCCGACGCGGCTGGCGACGACGGCCCGGTTGCCGAGGAGCCGCGAGATATATGCGAAGTTCGAGGGCGCTCCGCCCAGACGTTTCCCCGCAGGGAGCAAGTCCCAGATCAGTTCGCCGAGTCCGACGACCGTGGGCGTTTGCGTATGTCTTGAAAGTTCTTCGGCCATCAGGGCAGCGAGTATACAGCGCTCGGGTGGGCGGGGCCTTCGGCCAGCGCGAGGAGTGCCTTCGGTCAGTGCGTGTCGTCAACTTCGGCGTCGGCCACGAAGCGATAGCCGACACCGCGGACGGTCAAAAGATGTCTGGGGCGCGAAGGCTCCTCTTCGATATATTTTCTGAGCCGCACGATGAAGTTATCGATGGCGCGCGTGTCTGTGTCCTCCCTCAAGCCCCAGACCTCTTCGAGCAGAGACTTGCGCGAGACGACCTGCCCCGCGCGCTCGACGAGATGGCGTAGAAGCTCCGCCTCCATCAAGGTCAGCCGCATGGCACGCTCGCCCGTGCGCAACTCCAGCGCGCCGAAGTCGATCATCTTCCCGCCGAAGACGAAGGTGTCATTTGGCGGCTCAGACGTGCGTCGGCTGCCGCGCCTGTGTGCGTCGCCCGATTTGCTTGCGGCGGCGTCGTTGTCCGCTTCACGGGCTTGCGGCGGCGCGGAGTTCTCACGGTCGAGATGGAACCACTCGCGGCGTCGGAGCAGTCCGTTGATGCGCGCGATCAGCACAGACAGCTCGAAGGGTTTGGTCAGATAGTCGTCCGCGCCCGACTCGAACCCGCGCAGAACGTCTTCGGGGCGGCCCCGCGCCGTCAGCATCAGCACGGGCACGAAGGAGCCTGCTTGCCTGAGTTCCGCCGCGACGGTGAAGCCGTCCGCGCCGGGCAGCATCACGTCGAGCACGACCACGTCGAAGCGCGCGCGCTCTTCCAAGAGGAGCGAGAGCGCCGCCTCGCCGTCGCCTACCGTCTCGACCGTATAGCCGTCGGCCTCAAGGTTGAAGCGCAGGCCGTCGGCCAGATGTTTCTCGTCTTCGACGATGAGAACCGAACTCAATGTTTTATACCCTCATCCGAACGTTTATGCCCTCGGGAGTTGAATCGTGAAAGTGCTGCCGCGCCCCAAGCCCTCGCTCTCGGCATAGACGCGGCCACCATGCTTTTCGACAATCGAGCGCACGATAAAGAGGCCGAGTCCCGTCCCTTTGAAGCGAGCCATGAAGCCGCCGGGCACACGATAGAAGCGCTTGAAGACGCGCTTGAGCTGGTTGCGGTGAATGCCGATGCCTGTGTCCTTGACGCGCACGGCCAGCAGCCTCTCGTCGAGCGCAGCGACCTCGACCGAGACGTGCACGTCCTTGTCCGAATACTTCACCGCGTTGTCGATCAGATTCGAGACGGCGGCGCGTAGCTCGTCGCGGTCGCCCGAGACGCGCGCCGTCTCGCCCTCAGCCGACTCGACGTAACTGATGGACTCAGCGCCGAGGTTGTAACGGAGCCGCGCCAGTTCGAGGCATTCGCGCGCGAGTTCCGCAAGGTTGATGACGGAGACGTTCAAGGGGCGCTTCTTGTGCGCCGTGCGCCCTGCGTGCAAGACCTGCTCGACGGTGCGTTGGAGCCGGTCGCTGTCGGCGAGCATGATGTCGTAGAACTCGCTGCGCCGCGCCTCGTCCACGTCGCGCGCCTTCAGCGTTTCGAGATAGAGACGGATGGACGTGATCGGCGTCTTTAGCTCGTGCGTGACGGCGTTGATGAAGGCGTCGTGCTGTTCGTTGCGGCGGATTTCGCGGACGAGAAACGTGGTGTTGAGGACGAGTCCCGTGATGATGAGGACGAAAAAGATGATGCCGAAGACGAGCAGGGCGACCTGTCGCCAGTTGAGCAGAATCCAGCCGACGTTGAGCGCCAGAGCGAGTACGACCAGACAGATGCCGAGCGTGAGGAAGAAGATGACCGATTTACGACGCCCGCTCGCGATACGCATAACGGTGCCATTGTAAGGTAGTGGTTAGATAAAAAGGAAAGGCCGGGTGTAGTCGCTTCCATGTTTGAACCTAGAGCGTCTGGCGTTTTACCGCAGAGGCGCTGAGTGCGCAGAGGGGGCGCAG
>JAVRON010000103.1:0-72227 GCA_032162705.1 Acidobacteriota bacterium | reverse complement strand
CAAAAACCCGCTGGCCTCTGCTCGAAAAAAATAAGGGTAATAATATATTTGATGAATCAGGGTTCGTCGGGTGTTTTTACCCTAAAAAGCCTCCCCGCCAAGCGAACCGTTCACACATCTCGTTGATCTCAGTACGATTTACACATTGATCTTTGTGGGTCTACATCATTGGCTGTGAAGTGCCCACGCGTTAGAAGTGACTCTTCAGAATCTTGCGCAACTTCACGCGCGCCTTGTGGAGCTGCGACTTCGACGTGCCGACGGCGCAGCCGAGTATGCGCGCCACTTCCTCGTGCTCGTACCCCTCGATGTCGTAGAGGACGAAGGCGGCGCGGTAGCCGGGCGGCAACTTCGCCAGCGCTGCGTCGAGCGCTATCCGGTCGATAAGTGGCACCGCACGCGTGCCGACTGATGGATAGCACGCGTCAACTTGTTCCGCGTCATCCTCAGCCTGCTCCTCCTTCCGCGACTTTCTTTTGCGGAAGTGCATCAAGACCTGATTGATCGTCAGCCGGTGTAGCCAGGTCGTAAACGCTGACTCGCCGCGGAAGCCGCCGACCTTATGAAACAGCGTGATGAAGACTTCCTGCACGATGTCTTCCGCCTCGGCGACGTTCTGCGTCATGCGCAGGCACAGGCCGTAAACGAGGCGTTGGTGTCGCCGGTAAATCTCCTCGAACGCCTCCATGTCGCCCTTCGAGGCTTTCTGCGCCAGACAGAAGTCAGACGAATGAACCCGTTCGTTCTTTATTGCCGACGCAGCCCCGGTCAGCGTCCGTGCATGCAAAGTTGATTCTCCCGTCATCTGGTCTCCGTCGAATGTTTCAAGGCTTAGGTTTGGGCGAAGGCGTTTGAGGCTGCGGCTCCTGCACATTGCCCGGGTCGCCCTCTTCGATGACGCGCACATGGCCCTGGAAGCGTTTGTAATCCGTGTAGCGCACCTTCATGCGGATATGCACGACCTGATTGTGCGGGAAGTTCAAGTCGTCGTCGGCGTAGGTGTAGGTCGGGAACCAGTACTTGCCGTCGATCTGCTCGCGGTAGGTCTCAAAGGTGGGAAAGCGCTGCTTGCCTTCCGGCACGCCCTTACCCTTAACCTTCACGATCTGCAAGTCGTGGTCGTCCACCCAGACGCGCCCCTGAAAGAAACGCTCGCTCACCTTCTTCGGCACGAACTTCGGGGCCACGTTGAAGACGTATGTGTTCAGCTCGTCAAGCTTCTCCTTGCCGACGTAGGTCAGGTCGTACTGGTCTATCTTCGACGCTTCGAGGGCGAAGGGCTGGACGCCGCCGAGGTCTTCGAGGTCTTCGTTCGTGAAAGAGATTTCCGTCAGCGTCGGCTGCGGGAAGTACGTGATGCGCTCGAAGCGCTCCGAGGCATCGTTGAAGGTGAACTGTGAGACGCGGTTGTACTCGCCCGTAATCTGTCCGCCCATCCCGATGGTCTGGACGACGGCGTCGCGCTTGAAGGTGTAGGCGTTGAGCGCACGCCGGAACTCGGTCTCCTTCTGCGTGAAGGCGCGGACGATGCGACCCACATCAATCACTTCGTCCTTCTCGCCGGTCGTATCCTGCCCCGTCGTCGTGCCGGGCGTGATTTGTCGCGTCGTTGTGCGACCGGGAGATGCGATGGCGAGAGCCAGAACTATCAGTGCGACTAAGCCGAAAATGATGAATCGTTTTATAGACAAGACCGTTGACTCCGGTGATGAAGACTTATCCCGCATGGCTGCGGACAGCATCGCGGCCATTACATATCGACGTGATAGGGTTTGGATGTTTTTCCAGTCGGCGGCCAGGTAAAGAGTTCGTCAGCGTTGTGTAAAGTTTTGTAAAGCGACCGACGTGACTCCGAGCCGCGGACTCCGGCTGAAATTGAAAATTGAAAGTGGACTCCGGCTGAAATTGAAAAGGGAGGCCGCCCTTCCGGCCTCCCCCGAAAACGCCCCGCGCCCGATTCGGGAAACGGTACGCGTCGAGCGCCTTCGATTGCCTTGTTACCTGCCGTTGGGCACGTCCTCGGCTGGCGGCGGCCCCGGTCGCCTCTGCTCAAACTGCTGCCGCAGTTCTGCCAGCTTCGTTTTCTGCTCCGCCGTGAGGAGCGCATAGACCTGCGACATCATTCGCGCATGCGCCACCTCCAGCTCGACCTCGACGGCGGCTCTCGCCTGCGCCGCGGCGCGCACCGATGCCTCGTCGAACGTATCCGTCAGTCCTTCAAGCTGCCCGCCGCCGCCCGCCTTGAACAACTGTTCGCGGAGCGGCTTCGTGCTCGCCTCGAAGCTGTCCGTGATTTGCTTGACCTGCGCCTTCTGCGCGTCCGTCAGGTTGAGGTCGCGCGCCAGCGGGCCGAGGCCGCCACCGCCGCCGTGCGGCCCGCCACGCCCGTGGCCTCCCGGCGGCGGCCCGCCAAAGCCGTGCGGCCCATCCTGGCGCGCGAACCCGACGGCCGTTAGCATCAAGCCGGTGGCGAGCGCCAGCACTCCTACGATCAATCTCGTTTTCGTCAATCTCATCTCTGTATCCTCTCAACCCAAAAATATGCTTCCCGTGAAGCAGCCCTTCTCTCACTGCCCGCAATATACGAGAAGACGGCGGGCGACGACGTAAAGAGTCGGTCAATGTCGTGTAAAGTTTTGTCAATTACGCCGGGTCGCGGCTGACATTTCTTTACGGACGGCTGAGACGCTGATGAGATAAAATGCGTCGCTTGTCTGCTGCGCGCGGCGCGCGCCGGGAGAGGTGGTGTTGATGGAAAGCGTGTTGATTGTGGATGACGACAGTGAGTTGACCGAGTTGGTCGGCGAACTACTCGACGGCGAGGGCTTCCGCGTCGAGGTGTCAAACAGAAGCGAGCGGGGACTTGAACGCGCCCTTTCGGGCGAGCACTCGCTCGTCGTGCTCGACGTGATGATGCCGGGCATGAACGGCTTTGAGGTGCTGCGCCGCCTGAGAGCCGAAGGCTCGCGCATCCCCGTCTTGATGCTCACCGCGCGCGGCGAGGACGTTGACCGCATCGTCGGCCTTGAGATCGGCGCGGACGACTACCTGCCGAAGCCCTTCAACCCGCGCGAGCTGGTCGCACGCATCAACGCCATCTTGCGCCGCGTCAGGTCGAGAGGGATGGAGGCGACGACGGCAGGCACAGCAGATAAGTCCTTACCGGATCGCATCGAGGTCGGCGATGTGGAGATAGACACGGGCACGCGTCACGTCAGGCGCGCGGGCGCATCCGTAGAACTGACAAACGTCGAGTACGAAATCCTCGTCCTGCTCCTCTCATCGGCGGGCCGCGTTTTGAAACGGGACGAGCTGGTGCGCTCGGCTTTGGGGCGTGAACTCTCCGTCTTCGACCGTAGCATCGACATGCATGTCAGCCACCTTCGCAAGAAGCTCGGCCCCCGCACGGGCGAGATAGAGCGGATCAAGACGGTGCGCGGCGTCGGCTACATCTACGCGCGTCCGGTGGAGAAGGTCGAGGGCGCGTGAGCGGCGGATGGACGTGGCAGACATCCGGGAGGGATTGAAGGTTTGCGTAGTCTTTTCTTAAAAGTCTTTCTCTGGTTCTGGTTCGCTATGATCCTCGTCATCGGGGCGTTTGCCGCCACGTCTTACCTGACGAGCACTGCGCGCGGGCCGCGCCCACCGCAGTTCATCAACGGCATCATGTGGGCCTACTCCCGCAACGCCGTCGAGACTTTCGAGGGCGAAGGCCCTGCGGCGCTCAACTCTTTCCTGAATCACGTGGAGCGCGACGCGGGCATCCGCGCACACCTTTTCGACGCGCGCGGGACGGAGCTGGCTGGCAGAGAGTTCACGCCGGACGAGAAGGAGGTGATAAGCCAGGCCGCACGCACCGGCAGTCCGGTAACGAGGCTGGCGGGCAAGTTGATCTATGAAGCGAACCCGATTCCCGCACGCGACGGTGGCCTCTATGTATTCGTCGCAACGTTCCCGTTCGGGCCTTCGGGGCCATCCGAGTTGTACAGGCAGAATGGGCTGCCCGGCCTGCCCAGACCGCCCGGCCCGTTCAACTTCCTGCTCGGCGAAAGCACGGCGGCGTTTGCTTCGCGCCTCCTTGCGGTGATTCTGACCGCAGGGCTTCTCAGCTATCTGCTGGCGCGCTACATCGCCTCGCCAGTCGTCAAGCTCCGCGCGGTGACGCGACGAGTGGCGGGCGGCGACCTCTCGGCGCGCGTCATGCCGGCGCTCGGGCATCGCCGCGACGAGCTGGCCGACATGGGCCGTGACTTCGACGCGATGGCGGCGCAGGTCGAGGCGCTGATGAACGCACAACAGCGTCTGCTGCGCGACATCTCGCATGAGCTGCGCTCTCCTCTGGCCCGCCTCGGCGTCGCGCTCGACCTACTGCGTAAACGTACGGGGCCGGAAGCGGCTGTACACCTCGCGCGCATTGAACGCGAGTCTGGCCGTCTCAACGAGATGATCGGACAACTGCTCTCGCTCTCGCGCTGGGAAGCGGGTGCGGACGGGATGCAGAGGCATCCGGTTGACCTCGCCGCGCTCGTGCGCGAGGTGGATGAGGATGCGGACTTCGAGGCGCGCGGCCAGAACCGCTCGGTGGAGACAATCGAGTGCGATGAGTGTGAGACGGTGGGCACGCACGCGCTGCTCAGAAGTGCCTTCGAGAACGTCGTCCGCAACGCCGTCCGCCACACGCCGGAAGGGACGGCGGTCAAAGTCTCGCTCCACTGTCGCCGCGGAGATGAAGGCGGCGAAGCTGTGCTCAGCGTACGCGACGAAGGCTCGGGCGTCCCCGAAGAGTCGCTCGCGGAAATCTTTCGCCCCTTCTACCGCGTGGACGATTCGCGCACGCGCGAGACGGGCGGAGCGGGACTCGGGCTTGCCATCACCCAGCGCGCCGTCAGCCTGCACGAAGGCAACATCTCGGCGGCGAACGTCTCGGGCGGCGGGTTCGTCGTCGAGATTCGCCTCCCGCTCACTACGAGTCTGTTGACACCCGTTGACGAGAGCTGACAGAGGTAGTGCTAACTTACTTGAACGACAAAATCGTGCGCGCTCAATTCCCTTCCGGAATACTTTCAACCCGCCAGGTGTTTCCAGTATTGATCTACCGCGACTTCAATCGCTCCGCCAAGTCCCGCGCCCGTCGCCTTGCCCGCCACGACTGACCATTGCGCCAGCCGTCCCGCCATTGATCTTCTGACGGCCTTCTGAAGAGCCTCGCGCATGAACTTCCATCCATGCACGACGCGCCCGGAGACGACCACGCGCGACACGCCCAGACCACTCATTACGTTGGCGACGCCGATGCCGAGGTAGTGACCTACCTGTTCAAGCGTCGCCTGCGCTCGCCGCTCACCTGACCCGGCGCGCGCGACTATCTCGATGAATCTCGGCGCGCTGCTTCGGGCGGCGGCACGGTCGCCCGTGTAGAGCAAGGCCGCGCTCGAAGCCGACGCATAGCGCTCCCAGCAGCCCCGGTTGCCGCACGGGCACGCCTTGCCGTCCGCCACGATTGTCATATGGCCGAACTCGCCGGCCCAACCGCCGTTCGCGCCCGCGCCGCGATAAACTTCGCCGTCGAGCACAAGCCCGACGCCTATCCCCGTCCCGGCGCGCACAAGTGCGAAGTTGCGCCACTCCTCGCGCGTCTCCTTGGAGAGCCGCGTGCAAGCCTCGAACATGGCCGCCGCGGTCGCGTCGTTCTCGACGATGACAGGCATATCCGCCAAGTCGCCCTCATCTTCCACACCCAACCCTTGCAGAGCGTCGGCGATTGCAACATCGCGCCAGCCGAGGTGCGGCGCGTACAACAAACGCCTGCGCTCGGCGCACGTCGGGCCTGGGACGCTAACACCGATGACGGAGAGGCTGCCGCCCCCGGCGCGTGCGCAGAGACCGAGGACGCTCGAACGCACAAGCCGGAGCGCTTCTCTAGCATCGCCGGGCGTGTCGAAGACCTCTTCCGCGATGACGCGCCCGTCCACCGTCACCGCGCCTATATGGCTACGCCTGACGCCGATGTTAACGCCGATGAAGAACTCATCGCGCGTATTCAGCACAAGTCCCAGGCCGGGCCTGCCACTGCTTCTGGCTATCGGCGAGCCGAGCGGCTCCGTCTCGCGCAAGACGCGGCTGTTGATTAGAGGCTTGACGATGTCCGTCACGGTGCTGCGCTCGATGCCGAGCTGACGCGCCAGTTCCGCGCGTGAGATAGGCTGCCGGGCACGCACAAGTCTCAGAAGGCTGCGGGTCGAGCCGCCTGTGTAGCCGACCGTCATCACTCTCTCGCTCATCAACATCCGCTTCGTCTCCCGTCTCCGCCCTGCTCGCTCCCGCCTTCAACTTCTCAAAAAAGCGCGCCGGCCGCGCCCTTTCCTATCTCTTGGTCGTCACACATGAAAAACGATGATTCTATGGAGGAGAGGTGAAAAAGGCGAGTTCATAATTTTTATGACCTGATTGATTCTATTGATACCGTGGCTGGTCGGTGATTTTCGTGTTGACACGCCGACGACGGCTTGCGAAGATGGCGACGCCGCCCCGATTCGGGCCGCAAAAGTTGGTCGGCTCAAACTCGATGCACGAAACTCGCTTCTTTTATTTCGCTTTTACGTTCCGCTTCTCCTTCGGGGAGGGGCGGCTCGTGGCGAAAGCGTGCGCGTGTTGAGGTGAGTTTGATTTAGACCCGGACGCCGCAAAAAGTTTTCATCCACAGCCGGCCACGACTTCCCGAAAGGAGATCGTGGCCGGCTCTTTTTGTTTTAGCTTTGGCCGCCGTGGGCCGAGGAGACCGAGCAGATGAGTATAGAAGACTGGCGAGCGCAGATTGACGAGATTGATGGAGAACTACTTCGCCTGCTGAACAGGCGCGCGAGTCTCGCCGCTCAGATAGGCGCGCTCAAGCGGCATGCGGGGTTGCCGCTCTACGACGCGGGGCGCGAACGTGACGTGATCGCGCGTGCCTGCCGCGACAACCGAGGGCCCCTCGACGAGGGCGCGGTCGCCCGAATCTTCCGCCGCGTCATACGCGAATCCCGGCGCGTCGAAGCGCGCGGCGAGACGCAGGACGCGGGTCTCTGGGAGGGTGTGCTTTGAGCGACGACTCCACAATCGAAGCGCCGCGCGTCGCGTTTCAAGGCGAGCGCGGGGCGTTCAGCGAAGAGGCGGCGTTCGCGCTCTTAGGCGAGCGCGTCCGTCCCGTCCCGCGTCCGACTTTCGAGTCGCTCTTCAGCGCGGTCGTTGAGGACGTCGCGGACTTCGCGCTCGCTCCCGTCGAGAACAGCCTCGCAGGGACGGTTCATCAGACCTACGACCTTCTCGTCGAAAGTAGTCTCAACATCACGGCGGAAGTCATACGCCCCATCAGGCACAATCTCGTCGGCTGTGCGTGCGCGACGCTTGAGTCCGTCCGCACAGTCGAGTCGCACCCGGTCGCGCTCGCACAGTGCGAACGTTTCTTCGCCGCAAACCCGCACATCCGTCGCGTAGCGAGCGACGACACTGCCGCCAGCGCGCGCCGCGTCGTCGAGCTTGGCGACCCGACGCGCGCCGCAATCGCGAGCGAGCGAGCCGCGCGGCTCTACGGCGGCACTGTCCTGCGCGAGCGTCTGGAAGATCACAGCGAGAACTACACGCGCTTCCTTCTGCTCTCCCCGACGCCGCGCAAAGACGAGCACGCCGACAAGCTCTCGCTCGTGATGCGTCTGCGGCACAAGCCGGGCGCGCTCTACGCTGCGCTTGAGCCGCTCGCGCGCCGCAGGATAGACCTGCTCAAGATCGAGAGCCGTCCCGTCCGGGGCGAGCCGTGGCAGTACCGTTTCTACCTTGACCTTCAGGCCACGACGGACGAGCCGCGCGTCGCCGAGGCTCTGGCCGAGCTGCGACAGCAGACGGAAGAGTTGCGACTGCTCGGCTGCTACGCTTCGGCGCGTGCAAGCGTCGCCGAACTTGAGATCACACACGACTGAAATTTTAAAGGAGAGGCTTTTCGTTTATGGTCATCACAATGTCAACACACGCTTCAGAGGAAGAAGTGAATCATGTCGTCGAGCGCGTCAACGAGTGCGGCTATCAGGCGCACGTCATCCGCGGCGCATCGCGTACGGTCATCGGCGCGGTAGGCAGCAACGGTCGCCGCAACGAGATCGAGGCACTCAGGGCCGCGCCCGGCGTCGAGTCGGTCGTGCCCATCGCGCAGCCGTACAAGCTCGTCAGCCGCGAGCTGAGGTCGGAGCGCACGATTGTGTGCGTGGGCGGCGTGCCGATAGGCGGGCCTGAAGCCGTTGTCATCGCAGGCCCGTGCTCGGTCGAGTCGCGCGAGCAGTTGTTCGAGACGGCGCGCGCAATCAGGCTCGCGGGCGCTTCGATGCTGCGCGGCGGCGCGTACAAGCCGCGCACCTCGCCATACGATTTTCAGGGACTCGGGCTTGATGCGCTGCGACTTCTGCAAGAGGCCGGACGCGAGACGGGGCTGCCCGTCGTCACGGAGGTGATGAGCGAGACGGATGTCGAGCTGGTCGCGGAGCACTCGGACATGCTTCAGGTCGGCGCGCGCAACATGCAGAACTTCGCGCTGCTGCGGCGGCTCGCGCGGACGCCGCGCCCCGTGCTTCTGAAGCGGGGCCCTTCGGCGACGATCAAGGAGTGGCTGCTGGCGGCGGAATACTTGCTCGCGGGCGGGAATCCCGACGTTGTTCTTTGCGAACGCGGCATCAAGACCTTCGAGACCGAGACGCGCAACACGCTCGACCTCGCCGCAGTCGCGCTCGTGCGTGAAGTCTCGCACCTGCCCGTCATCGTTGACCCGTCGCACGCCACGGGCCGCCGCGACCTCGTCCCTTCAGCGTCGCGCGCGGCGCTCGCCATCGGTGCGGACGGATTGATGGTCGAAGTCCATCCCTGCCCTGAGCGTGCGCTTTCGGACGGCCCGCAGTCGCTCGACCTCGAAGGCTTCGCGCGAATGATGGAGAGCTTCACGGAGCCTGCGCGAAAAGTCGCTCGCCCGATTACGACGCCGTGGGAAAGAGATGACATGCCCGACGCGAAATACGAAGAGACGTGCGAGCTAGTCTGAAACGTGCGCGGCGACGTGCGACCTCTGCGCCGACGCGCCCGGCAACGCGCGCGTCGTTTGTGCGCCGATGAGGTCGAGACCAAGCTCGTAAGCCTCCTCGCCGTGCTGCGTCAGATCAAGCCCCGTGATCTCATCCTCTTCCGTCACGCGCAGGCCCACGAGCGCGTCAACTAACTTGAGAAGGATGTACGAGCCGACGCCCGCGATAATCGCAGCCAGCGCGACACCCGCAAGCTGGTTGAGCAGTTGCGCGGCGTTGCCTTCGAGCAGCCCAACCGGCGCGGGACGGCCCGCCGCATCCTTGAAGACGGGGTTGATCGCGCTCGTTGCCAGCACGCCCGTCAGCAGCGCGCCGAGACACCCGCCCACACCGTGTATGCCGAACACATCGAGCGAGTCGTCGTAGCCGAACCGACGCTTCGCAGCCGAAGTCATCAGGTAGCAGACCAGCCCTGCCGCCGCGCCGACGAGAAGAGCGGCCATCGGCGTTACGAAGCCCGCGCCCGGCGTTATCGCTACAAGCCCTGCGACCGCACCCGAAATCGCGCCCAGCACCGTCGGCTTTCCTAAGCGCACCCATTCGATTGCCATCCAGCCGAGCGCAGCCGCCGCGCTCGCGAAGTGCGTCGTGACGAACGCGCTCGTGGCGAGACTGCTCGCGCCGAGCGCGCTCCCTGCGTTGAAGCCGAACCAGCCGACCCAGAGCAGGCACGCGCCGACGAACGAGAGCGTCAGGTTGTGCGGTCGCATCGGCTGCTTCGGGTATCCGATGCGCTTGCCTAAAACGAGCGCGCAGACGAGCGCCGAGACGCCGGAGCTGACATGCACGACCGTGCCGCCCGCGAAGTCGAGCGTCGGGACGCGACCGCCCAGCGCGGCATTCAGAAGCCCGCCCGCACCCCAGACCATGTGCGCCAGCGGCAGGTAGATGAACGTCACCCAGAGCGTCATGAACAGAAGCATCGCGGAGAACTTCATCCGCTCGGCGAACGCACCCGTGATGAGCGCGGGCGTGATGACGGCGAACATCAGTTGATAGATCATGAAGGTCTGCTGCGGGATGGTCGCGGCATAAACGGCGTTCGGCTCGGCCCCGACGCCGCGCAGGAATAGATGACTGAAGCTGCCGACCACCGCGTTACCCTCAGAGAAAGCGAGGCTGTAGCCGTAAATCGCCCACACGACCGTCACCACGGCCATCATCGTGAAACTCTGCATGAGCGTCGCCAGCGCGTTCTTCTTCCGCACAAGCCCGCCATAGAAGAGCGCGAGTCCGGGCCCCGTCATCATCAGCACGAGCGCCGCGCACACGAGCATCCAGGCGTTATCACCCGCGCTCTGCGCCTGCGCCGTCGCCTGCTCTATCTTGCTCAAACGCTCTTCCAGCGCGCCGCCCGTCTGTGCCAACGCAGGCAGCGCAAGGCACGACACGAAAAGCGCAGCCGCCGCGCCGCGAGCCGAGAGTGAAAATCTCATGGACGTATATTCCTTTCGCGTTGAGAACAATGTGATGATTGCGGATCGAATGTAGAGTCAGAAATTCGAGCGTGTCTCACTCGTCAGCGAGCGTTGCAGTCAGACGTGACACGCACGCCCACTCTCACGTTTCTGAACTCTTCCCATCCAGTCTGAGACCCCTCTAAAGCGCCGCCTCGCCACGCTCGCCCGTGCGTATGCGGATCACGTCGTCAACGGGGATGACGAAGATTTTGCCGTCGCCGAACTTGCCCGTCCGCGCAGCTTTCGCAATGGCCGAGACCACAAAGTCCTCGATGTCGTCGGGGATGATGACCTCGACTTTCAGCTTGGGAATGAAATCAATCTGGTACTCGGCCCCGCGGTACGTCTCCGTGTGGCCGCGCTGCCGCCCGTACCCCTGCACCTCGCTGACGGTCATGCCCTTCACGTCAACTTCCTGCAAGGCGCTCTTCACGGCGTCGAGCAGGTGCGGTCGGATGATGGCTTCAATCTTCTTCATCTTTGTTAGCTACCTCGCTCCGCGCACGAAGGCGGGAGAAGTGGGACGCGCCCCAACGACACGGTCGCGCGCCGTGCGATTGTCTTTACCGATGACTTCGATCAGCGTCTCTTCGAGAGCCGACATTTCAGCGGCGGAGAGCTTCAAGCCGTCGCCATTCGTCACGTAGAAAACATCAAGCGCATCCGCCTTCTCTGTTGCGATGCGTGCGCGCGTGATATCCAGTCCTCGCGCCGTAAGCCCCGAGGCAATCTTGTAGGCGAGGCCCGGCTCGTCCGCCGCATGCACCTCGACGAGCGTCGCAGCCTCCGACACGTCGTTGTCGAAGTGGATTCGCGTCGTCACGCGGGGCGACGCATGCGCGCGGTCACGTTTGCCACGCGGCGCATTGCGTGTGCGCCAACGCTCGACCAGAGCGGCCACGTCCAACGCGCCTTCGACGGCGGACTTGACCGCGCGCTCAATCGGGGCGAGACGGTGTGCGGGCAAAGGCTCGCCCGTCGCGGCCTCGCGCAGCAAAAGGCTGTCAACGGCGACGCCGTCGGCGCGCGTGTGGAGGTCTGCGCTGAGGATTTCAACGCCCTGCGCTGCAAGTGCGCCGGCCACGTCGGCGAACAGGCCGCGCCGGTCGCGCGCCGCCAGCGATAGCACGGTCGCCACGCTCGCGCGCTCCGACCAGTCGCAGGCAATCGACTCGTCCGCGAGTCGCACGCTCAAAAGAATATGCGTGGCCGCCGTCTTCGCCCCCACCGTCAGCGCATAGCGGGACGGCAGAAGCGCGAAGTGCCGCTCTACCTCGATTGATGAGACGCGCCCGGCCACTTCGCTGACGACTGCATCCTTTAGCTGTTCGCTCTCGCCCGCCTCGAAGTTTTGCGCGGTG
Organism: Acidobacteriota bacterium; assembly: GCA_032162705.1. Classification (GTDB taxonomy): domain Bacteria; phylum Acidobacteriota; class Blastocatellia; order Pyrinomonadales; family Pyrinomonadaceae; genus QHXN01. The sequence goes on along the minus strand of JAVRON010000103.1, from coordinate 60,305 downwards.
TGTCCGGAAAGCTCTGCGCGCGCGCGTGTGTAAAGCTCCTTGAGCAGCGCGCCCTTCCACTCGCTCCATACCCCGGGCCCGACGCCGTTCAGGTCTGCGTAAGTGAGGAGCAGAAGCATGTTGAGCGTGTCGATGTCGCCGACCTTGCGCGCGAAGCCGCGAACGGTGTGAGGATCGTTCAGGTCGCGACGCTGCGAGACGTGCGCCATGAGCGTGTGATGCTCGACGAGCGCGATAACTTTAGATGCGCTCTCTGCATCGAGTCCGAGCCGCGTGCAGATGCGCGCCGACATTCTCGCGCCGCGGGCGACGTGGCCGCTGCCGCGACCTTTCCCTATGTCGTGTAGAAGCACTGAGAGGTAGAGCAGCGCATGGTCTTCGACCTCACCCATCACGCCATTCAAGAAATGTGCTGCGCCCGTCTGCTCCGCGCCTCCGGCGATCTCGTCCAGCGACTCGGCGGCGCGTAGCGTGTGCTCGTCAACCGTGTAGTGATGATAAAGGTCGTGCTGTATGAGCAGGTGCAGGCGGCCAAACTCCGGCAGGTAACGGCAGAGGAAGCCTGTCTCGTGCATCGCGCGTAGCGCCCGCCCGGTCGCGCCGCCTCGGCGTAAGAGTCCGAGGAAATCGCGTGTGACTTTTTCTGAGGCGCGGAACTCAGAGTTGACCGCGTAGAGAGCGCGGCTGATCGCGTCGCGTAAGGCCGGACTTAAGGAGACGCCCGCCGACTGTGCGAGCGAGAAGGCGCGGAAGAAGAGCGACGTGTCAGCCGCGAAGAGCGCCGCGCCGCCGTCAAAGTGCAGCTCGCCATCGCCAATCGAGAAGGCAAAATCGGAGGGCGCGCGGCGCGGGCGCTCGAACCAACGCGACGCGCGCGTCCGGCTTTCAGAAGCGCGCGCAAGCAATGAATCGCCGAGGCGTTGGAGTTCGAGCGCGCTGCGGTAATAGTCGCGCATGAAGCTCTCCGAGGCGCGAAGGTACTCGCCGTCTTTGTAGCCGAAGCGCGCGGCGAGTGTGGGCTGCAAGTCGAGCGCGAGGCGGTCGGTTTTGCGCCCGCTCGTCCAGTGCGCCTCGTTCCGAACGCGCAAGGTGAAGTCGTGCGCGGCCTCCGCGCGCAACACCTGCCCGCGCGTAATGAGTCCGCGCGCACACGCCTCTTCGAGTGTGCGACAACCGAAGCCCGCGTATGCGGCCCACGTCGCCGTGTGTATGTCGCGCAGGCCACCCGCGCCCTCCTTGACGTGCGGTTCCTGCACGCACGCGACCGCGCCGAATTTCTTCCGGCGGAGGTCTCGCTCGCGGCGCACCGAGGCAACGAAAGCGCGAGACTTATCTTCCCGGTCGCGCTCGAACGCGCGTGTGAGCCGCTCGAAATGATCTTTGTCGCCGACCACGAGGCGCGCGTGGAAGAGCGCCGTTAGAAAGTGCGGATCACTGCGCGCGACCAGCACGCACTCGCTCGCGCCGTGCTGCTTATGACCGATGGTCAGCCCCGTGTCCCAGAGCAGTCGCAGGACGTGCGCTATGCGTTCGCGCGTTTCGGCGGGGTTGCGGTTCGTACGCAGGAACAGAAGGTCGAGGTCGGAGAACGGGGCCAGCTCGCGCCGACCGTAGCCGCCCAACGCGACGACGGCCAGTCTCGTGCCCGAACCCCTTTCCGCCCCTGCCGCGAACGGTTCGACGGCGATGCGGAAGGCTTGTTTGACCAGCTCGTCCAGAACGAGACTTCGCGCGCGCGCGACCCACAAGCCGCCCGCGCCCAGAGAGTGCGCGATACGTAAACGCGCCTCTTCGAGCTTGAGGAACGCGCGGAACCGTTGCGCGACTTCGTCAGGCTCGGTCTGACGCGTCAGCTTGGAGAGCGTGCGCGCGGCATGCTCTGCGACCCTCTGTTCGTGCGTTCGGACGATGGAGGGAGTTTTTTTGATCTCGGCGTGTGGCGGTGTGGCGTGCGTCACTGCGGCTTCGGACGACGAGACAATTTTGGCGGCGTGCGTGCCTTTATTTTTCTTACGGCGATGCGATGAGAATTCATTTGCGGAAGGCTCGCCGACCCATACGGGACGTTCGCCGGAGCGCGCTTCAACGGCAAGGCTCGCAAGCTCCTGCGCGCTCAAGGGCACGCCGTTGATGATGAGAGGGCGACGGGCCGCCATCCGAACCAGATGCTCCAGTGTATCCGCACTGAGCGGTTCGGTCGCCACAAGCTCGTTCCCTTTGACCAAGAGCGCCATGCAGTTCTCGTTCGGCGGCGACGCTACCTTTATGAGTAGAGATTTCGCGTCGCCTTCGGGGCGAGCCTCACCCTGGTTCGTTCTTACGCGCGCGCATTCATGTCGAGCCAGCGCGGGCGTCGCGCCTCGAAGGCGGCGATCTCGTCTTCGCGCAGAAGCGTCAGCCCCGTCTCGTCGAGACCTTCAAGCAAACAGCGACGCCGGAACTCGTCCATTCCGAATCGCGCCGAGAATCTCTCATCGTCACGCACCTCGCAACGTTCGAGGTCAACCGTCACGCGATAGCCATCGCTTTCACGCGCGCGCTGCAAAAGCTCTGCGACCATCTCTTCCGATAGTTCAACCGTCACGATGCCGTTCTTTATGCAGTTGTTGGCGAAGATGTCCGCGAACGAAGGGGCGATGACGGCGCGGAAGCCGTAGTCGAGCAGTGCCCACGGCGCATGCTCGCGCGAAGAGCCGCAGCCGAAATTCCGGCCCGCCACAAGCACGCTCGCGCCAGCGTAGCGCGGCTCGTTCAGCACGAACGACGCGTCCGGTTTGCCCGCCGAAGTGTATCGCCAGTCGTAGAAGAGAAACTGGCCGAAGCCCGTGCGCTCGATGCGCTTCAAGAACTGCTTGGGGATGATCTGGTCGGTGTCAACATTCGGCCTGTCGAGCGGTGCGACCAGCCCGGTGTGTGCGCGGAATGGAATCATAAAAGTGATAAGTGATAAGTGATAAGTGATGAGCGATGAGTGACAAGAAAGAGATTTTGCTTTTCTTCTTATCACTTATCACTCATCACTCATCACCTTCTATTTGTATTGCCAATTACGAACGTCCGTGAAATGCCCCGTGACGGCGGCGGCGGCGGCCATCGCAGGGCTGACGAGGTGCGTGCGCCCGCCTCGCCCCTGTCGTCCCTCAAAGTTGCGGTTGCTCGTCGAGGCGCAGCGCTCGCCGGGATTGAGCGTGTCAGGATTCATGCCGAGGCACATCGAGCAGCCCGCCTCGCGCCACTCGAAGCCTGCCTCTCGAAAGACGCCGTCCAATCCTTCGGCTTCCGCCGCGCGCTTGACCGCCTGCGAGCCGGGCACGACCAACGCGCTCACGCCGCCGTTGATGTGATAGCCCTTCACCACTTTTGCGGCGGCGCGAAGGTCTTCGATACGCGCGTTCGTGCAGGAGCCGATGAAGACGCGGTCAACGCTGATCTCTTCGATGCGCGTGCCGGGCCGCAGGCTCATGTAACGAAGCGCGCGCTCGAACGCGACGGAGTCCGATTCGCTCGCGGCCTCCGCAGGCAAAGGCACGCGGCCCGTCACGGGCGCGACCATGCCGGGACTTGTTCCCCAGGTCACGTGCGGCTCAACATCGGAAGCATCGAACTCGACTGCACTGTCGAACTTTGCGCCCGCGTCGCTTTGAAGAGTGCGCCAATAAGCGACGGCTTCGTCCCACACCTCACCGCGCGGCGCGAACGGGCGGCCCGCGAGATACTCGAAGGTCGTCTCGTCGGGCGCGATGATGGCGGCGCGTGCGCCCGCCTCGATGCTCATGTTGCAGAGCGTCATGCGCCCTTCCATCGAAAGGTCGCGCACGGCTGAGCCTTCATACTCGATGACGTGCCCCGTCGCGCCGTCCGTCCCCATCTGGCCGATGACGGCGAGCGCGAGGTCTTTAGCCGTCACGCCGGCGGGCAGAAGGCCGCGCACAGTGACAAGCATCGTGCGCGGCCTCATCTGGGGGAGAGACTGTGTGGCGAGGACGTGCTCGACCTCAGACGTTCCGATACCAAAGGCGAGCGCGCCGAACGCGCCGTGCGTCGAGGTGTGGCTGTCGCCGCATACAATCGTCATGCCCGGAAGCGTCAAGCCCAGTTCCGGGCCGATGACGTGGACGATGCCCTGCTCCGCAGAATCCGTGTCATAGAGCTTGATGCCGAACTCGCGGCAGTTGCGCCGGAGCGTCTCCATCTGCTGCGCGGCGATGGGGTCGGCGATGGGAAGCGCGCGGTCGGTCGTCGGGACGTTATGGTCAATCGTGGCGACTGTCAGATCGGGGCGGCGCACGCCTCGGCCCGCCTCGCGCAATCCCTCGAAAGCCTGTGGCGAAGTGACCTCGTGAACGAGATGCAGGTCTATGTAGAGTAACGCAGGCCCGTCCGAAGGGACGCAGACGACGTGTGCGTCCCAAAGCTTGTCGAAGAGTGTTCGCATAAAAAAGAGGCTAGAGGTTAGAGGCTAGAGGCTAGCGAGGACAGGTCTTTAAACTAGCCTCTAGCCTCTAGCCTCTGCTTTTCAGACCGCGTGGTACGCATGGCGTATGTCGGCGACTTCGGCCAACGCTTCGACGATGAGCTGGCCCATCTCCGACGTGCCGACGACCCGCGGGTTCTCCGCGCCGCGTGTAATATCCAGTGTGCGATAGCCTGCGTGCAGCACAGACTCGATTGCCGCTTCGATGTCCTGCGCCTCGCGTTCGAGCCGCGCCGTGTGGCGGAGCAGAAGCGCGACGGACGCGATTGCGCCGAGCGGGTTGGCCGTGCCCTGCCCTGCAATGTCCGGCGCGGAGCCGTGCACAGGCTCGTACAGGTCAACATCGCCGCCGACGCTCGCCGACGCGAGAAGGCCGAGCGAGCCTGCCAGCACGGCGGCTTCGTCCGAGAGAATATCGCCGAAGAGATTTTCGGTGAGCAGCACGTCGAAGCGCAGCGGGTCGGCGATCAAGTGCATCGCGCAGGCGTCAACGTAGAGGTGTTCGAGCGTGACCGTCGGGTAGTCGAGCGCGACGCGCGCGACGGTTTCGCGCCAGAGCCGCGAAGTCTCAAGCACGTTGGCCTTGTCAACGGAAGTCACCTTGCGGCGGCGAGCGAGCGCAGCCTCGAAGGCGACGCGGGCAATACGTTCGACCTCGGCGACCGTGTAGCGCATCGTGTTGAAGGCTGCGCTCGCACTGCCGCTGTCATCGGTCTCGAAGCCCCGCGGCTCGCCGAAGTAGAGGCCGCCGAGAAGCTCGCGCACGACGAGTATGTCCGCGCCCGCTACCCTCTCGGGCCGCAGCGGCGTGCAATCGGCGAGCGCGTCGTGGCAGACGACGGGGCGAAGGTTCGCGTATGCGCCGAGCGCGCGACGCAGCGTGAGCAGGCCCGCTTCAGGCCGTTCGCCCGGCGGCAAAGCGTCATGCTCCGGCGAGCCGACCGCGCCGAGCAGCACGGCGTCGCTCAAGAGGCACGCGTCGAGAGTCGCGCGCGGCAGGGGCGTCCCCGTCCGGCGAATCGCCGCACCGCCGATGAGTTGTTCGTCGAAAGTGAATTCGTGACCGTAGCTCTCGGCAACGACGCGCAGCGTTCGCACCGCTTCCGCGGTCACTTCAGGGCCGACGCCGTCACCCGGCAGCGTCGTGATTCTCAACTTCATCCTCTTGTCACCTGCATTCTTCTATACAAATAGCCGCGCGCCGCTCGTTACCTCGACGCGAGTGAGCGGCCCGCGGCCCATGCCCGCGCGGAGCCACATTCACGCGCCGGCCAATTCAAACGTGACAGCCTGCGAGACGAGCGGCCCGCGCGTCTGCGTCTCCTGCGAAAGCAGCGAGATCAAATCCTGATCGTAGATGTTCTTCTTGCGGTCGGCGAGGCGCGTGAACCGCGTGTACGCCGAATCCAACTCCGCGCGCGACACCGCGTAGCCCAGATCATTATAGCGCGCGCCGAGCGCGTGGCGGCCCGAATGCTTGCCCAGCACGATGCGATTCGCAGGAACGCCCACGGACTCCGGCGTCATGATCTCGTAGCAGAGCGGGTTCGACAGAACGCCGTGCTGGTGAATCCCGGCCTCGTGCGCGAAGGCGTTGCGTCCGACGACCGCCTTGTTCGGCTGGACGCTAAAGCCGATGATCTCGGAGAGCAGACTGCTCGAAGGATAAATCTCTTCCGTGCGGACGCCGCAAGCATAGGGCAGCCGGTCTGCGCGCACGTGCATCGCCATCACGACCTCTTCGAGCGCTGCGTTACCGGCACGCTCGCCGATGCCGTTGATCGTGCATTCAATCTGCCGCGCGCCCGCGTCGAGCGCGGCGAGACTGTTGGCGACGGCGAGTCCGAGGTCGTTGTGGCAGTGGACGCTGATGGTCACGTTGTCGCGATCTTGAATGACGCGCTCACGCACGGCGCACACGATCTCGCGAAACTCCGTCGGCGTAGTGTAGCCGACCGTGTCAGGGACGTTCAAGGTCGTCGCGCCCTCTTCGACCGCCACGGCGAAGACTTCGCAAAGGTATTCAAGATCGCTGCGCGTAGCGTCCTCGGCGGAGAACTCAACGTCTTCGGCGAGCGAGCGGGCAAGGCGGACGGCGCTGCGCGTCATCTCTAACACCTCGGCGCGCGTCTTCTTGAGTTTGTATTCAAGATGTAGGTCGGAGGTCGCGACGAACGTGTGTATGCGCGGGCGTGCCGCGCCGCGGAGAGCCTCCCACGCACGTAGCACGTCCGCCTCCGCGGTTCGGCAGAGTGCGGCGACCTTCGCCCCACGACACTCTGCCGCAACCGCGCGGACTGCCGCGAAGTCGCCCTCGGAGGCGATGGGGAATCCGGCTTCGATCACGTCAACGCCGAGGCGTTCGAGCTGCCGCGCGAGTCTGACCTTCTCCTCAAGATTCATCGAGCAACCGGGCGACTGCTCGCCGTCCCTGAGCGTCGTGTCGAAAATGATGACCCGCTCGCCCGGTGTGCTGTTAGGTTCGTCTTTCATTGGGGGCCTCCGTTCAAAGCAAGCGCCCATCCTAGAGAGCCACACAGTCTCAAGTCAAAGTTATAGTTTTTATAGGCGGATAAATCTGATTGATATGGTGTTCACGGTTCAGGTAAGGACTTCAGGCAGTGTGTGCCTTCGCGTGGCGGCGAAGGAGTTCGAGGAAGGCGGCGGCAGCATGCGAGTGAGTCGCGCCGCGTCGGTGCGCGGCCCAGAGCGTGCGCGTGTAGGTCAGGCCGCGCACGGGCACCGTGGAGAGCGTGCCGCGTTCCAACTCCTCGCTCACGCACATGCGCGGGACGAAGGCGAGGCCGACCTGCTTCTGCACGAAGCGCTTGATGGTCTCGATGGTCGCAAGCTCCAGAGTGATGTTGAGTGGAGTGTGATGCCGTGCAAAAGTGTCTATGACCTTTACGCGCGAGGCCGACTTGACGTTGTGCGCGAGGAACTGCTCGTCGCCGAGGTCTTTGACGGCCACCGAGTCACGGCCTACGAGCGCGTGCTTCGGACTCATAATCAGCACAAGTTCGTCTTTGAGAACGGGGAAGGAGGCGAGGTCGCGGTCGGTCGGCTCGAAAGCCAACAACGCGAAATCCACGTTGCGGTCAAGCACCTCGCGCGTCAGGCGCTCGGACGTTTGACGGAAGATTTCGACTTTCACCGCCGGGTGCTGCGCGCGGTAGGTGAGGATGAGATCGGGCAGGAGATAAAGCGAGGTACTCTCGTTCGCGCCGACGCGGACGCGTCCCGTCCGCAACTCGCGCAGCTCTGTCACGGCGTCGCGTGCCTGGTCGCGGAGCGCGAGCATGCGGCGCGCGTAGTCGTAGAGGACGCGCCCCGTGTCCGTCAGCGTCGGGGTCTTTTGCGCGCGGTCGAAGAGCGGAGCGCCGATCTCTTCTTCGAGCCGCCGGACGGCGATGCTCACCGCGGGCTGCGTGCGGAAGACGCGGTCAGCGGCCTTCGAGAAGCTGCCTTCCTCGACGACCCGCATGAAAAACTCTAGCTGTGCTAATTCCATCGTGCGTCAGTCAGTAGCGCCACGGTCGGAAGGAATATAGCACCACCATTGCTCCGACCAAATCCTCTTTAAGACTCCTGCTCGACGGCGGCAACGGGCAGAGTCTCTTCAGGATGCTCGAATAGCGGCTCGTCGTTTCGGATGACTCGTGCAACGTCCGAATCGCCGCCTGCGCCCGCGTCGCTCATCCAACGGCCCAGGCGCTGCATGTCAGCCGTGATCGTGCGCGAGCCAGCGAAGAGGACAATCGTGAGTATGAGGCCGAGCGCAGGGATAATGTACATGGCCGAGTGCAGACCTTCTGCGCGGAAGGGTTCGAGCGACTTCTGCGCCGCATCGAGGACGCCCGCCGCGCGTGCCGCGCGCCCTGTGAAGTAGTCGCTCGCCACGCCCGTACCGACGGGGCCGAGTGCCGCGCCCAGAACGTACATTGCGAAGAAGTAGAGCGACATCGCCGTGCCGCGCAAAGATGGCTCGGTCACGTCGTGTATGGACGGATAGACGGTCGAGTAGTACACGTTCATCGTCGCGACACCCGTGCCCATCAGGAGGATGAAGGGGAGCGTGTGCTCGCGCGCCTGCATGAGCGCGAAGAGAATAAGCGGCGCGGAGACGAGGAGCGCAAGCGTGCCGAGGAGCATGCGACCGTTCCTGCGCCGCCGCGCGATTGAGTCCGCCGCCCAGCCGCCCAGCAAGAGACCGGGGATGCCGGACAGCCCGAAGACGATCATCGTGACGAAGCCCGCCTCGCGTATGTCGAGGCCATGGTATCGCATCAAAAACGGCGTGAGGAAAGAGCCGATGGCGTACATGTTGAAGGTCTGCAAAGCGCCCGACGCAATGATCCACCACATCGTCGGCGTCGAAAGCACGAGACGGTAAGGCGACCCTTCGCGACGGCGCGAGCCGACGGCGTGCGCCTCCGCTCCTCCGCGCATTGGCTCTCGCATGAAGAGGGTGGCTATCACGCAGAGGAGTCCGGGCACACCCGCCACGTAGAAGGCCGCACGCCACCCGTAGGCATGCGCCACCGAACCGCTGACGGCGTAGCTGATGGCGATGCCGACAGGGAGTCCCAACATGAAAACCGAGAGCGCGCGTGAACGCTTCTCCGGCGGGTAGAGGTCGCCGATCAAAGAGGTCGCGGCGGGCGCGCAGCTCGCTTCGCCCACGCCGACGCCGAGGCGCGTTGCGAAGAGCTGCCAGTAGTTCGTCACCAGGCCCGACACGGCTGTAAGCAGACTCCAGACGAAGACGCCCGCAGCGAGAAGACGCGTGCGCCGGAAGTTGTCTGTGACCCGGCCTAAAGGCACGCCGACCGCCGCGTAGACGAGCGTGAAGGCCGTGCCGAGCAGGCCGATGGCGCTGTCGCTCAAGCCCCACTCCTTGCGTACAGGCTCGGCCACCGCGCCTAGTATCTGCCGGTCGAAGAAGTTCAGCGCGTTGATCGCGAACAGAACCGACAGAGCGTAAATAGTTCCCCTGCGAGTCGTCATCCTTTAGCCTCTACGAGAGCAGTGCGTCTCACGGCTTCGACTCTTTACGCTTGATGCGCGGCGAGCCGAGTTTGTACGAGCGGAAGAAGCGCCACATCTCCGCGCTCGCGTCCGGGCCTTTGGCGTCCGTGTAGGAGCCAGCCGCGGAGCCGCCAGACCACGCGTGCTTCATCCCCTGCACAATCCATTTCTCTATGAGTGGCCTGCCCGCGGCATCGTTGTAGACCTGCTTCGTGTAAGCGTAGCCGCCGTCTACTGTTCCGTTCGTCGTCGCGTCCGCCCTATCGTCCACGGTGTTGTTATCGCTGTCGTCGTCGAGATAGTCGTCAGTCTGCGCCCACTGTTTGACGACCCAATCGGCGTTGGCCGGGTTAACCGCCGCGTCGAGCAAGCCCTGGAAGATTATCACGGGGACGCCCGCCCTCCGTGCGCCGGGCCTTACGCCGTTGATTGCCTGATAGGCGAGAAGTCCCTGTTGGTTGGGGTCTGGCCCCGCGCCCTTAGACTGTGCGGCGAGAGCTTCGGCCAGATTGGTCGCGGCTTTGTATTGCAGTCCGGAGTGGACACCGACGGCGGCGAAGATGTCCGGGTACGCCACGCCGCAGATGACCGCCATCGCAGCGCCCGCCGAGATGCCCGCGACGTACACTCTCTGCCCGTCAACCCTGTAAGACGCGCGCACCTGCTCTACGATGGCCGCGAGCAGCGCAGGCTCGCCCGCGCCGCGCGACTGGTGCTCGGGCCGAAACCAGTTCCAGCACTTGTACGCGTTCGCGTCCGAAGGCTGTTCGGGGTAGACGACGAGGAATCTGTTCGCGTCGGCGATGCTGTTCATGCGCGTGCCCGCGGCGAAATCGTCCGAGGTCTGCGTGCAGCCGTGCAGCATCAGCAAGAGCGGGATGGGAGTTCTATCGCCGTAGCCCTTCGGAACCCAGAGCTTGTAGCTGCGCGCGCCGAAGGAGTTGCTGACGCTGCCTGAGACCCATCTCCCTTGCTGCGACGACTGCGCGCTCGCGTGTGACAGCAATATCGTTATGACGAAGAGAGCGGCGAGCGTGATTTTTCTGTGAATCGTCATGTCGTTTATTGGAAGAGCATTGTCACGCGGACGCGGCACGCGCGCAGTCGCCGTTAGGCGCGAGCGCAGTCGCCGTCACCCGCCGTTCGAGAGTTCCTTTTGAAGCTCCTCCCTGAGCGCGCGCTTGAACACCTTGCCGGAGGCGAGCAGGGGAAACTCGCTCAAGAAGAAGACTCGCTTCGGTATCTTGTAGCGCGCGAGACGAACCGAACAGAATTCCAGGATTTCGTCGGCGGTCGGCGAACTGCCACTGCGGGCGACGATAGCCGCGACGGCCGTCTCGCCCCATTTCGCGTCGGGCAGGCCGACGAGCGCGGCTGACGCGACCGATGGGTGCGAATGCAGTACGGCTTCGACCTCCGCCGGGTAGATGTTCTCGCCACCAGAGATGATCATGTCTTTGGCGCGACCGACAATGTAGTAGTAGCCGTCCTCGTCCTGACGTGCGAGGTCGCCCGTGTAGAACCAGCCATCGGACATCGCGGCGCGCGTGGCCTCGGCGTTGCGCCAGTAGCCGGAGCAGACGTGGCCGCCTTTCAGGATTAGCTCTCCGACCTCGCCGCTCGACACGTCACGCCCCTTCTCGTCAACGAGTCGCGCTTCGCTGTGAAAAGTAGGGAAGCCGATTGAGCCTGCCTTGTGCACGGTGTCTTCGAGCGAGAGCTTGAAGCAATTCGGGCCGACCTCGGTCAGGCCATAGCCTTGAGTGAAGGCCACGCCCTTCTTCTGGTAAGCCCCGATCAAAGTGATGGGGCACGGTGCGCCGCCGGAGATGAAGTAGCGAAGCGACGAGAAATCTGTCGCCTCGAAGCCTGGCGACTCAAGCATCATCTGGAACATCGTCGGCACGCCGAAGAAGATCGTGCAGCGGTGGCGCTCGATGACCGCAAGCGCCTCTTCCGCGTCGAAGCCCCGCATCATGACGACCGTGGCACCGATGTGCAGCAACGGGAGCGTCAGCACGTTGAAGCCGCCCGTGTGAAAGAGCGGCGCGTTGACGGTCGTCACATCCTCGGAGGTAATGTCCCATCCGATTTGCGTATTGATCGAGTTCCACGTCAGCATCCGGTGCGAGAGCATCGCGCCTTTCGGCCTTCCCGTCGTGCCGGAAGTGTAGATGATGAGCGCGGGTGCTTCCGGGTCGAAGCCCTCGACCTCGATTGGGTCAACGCCGGCTGAGGCGAGCGCCTCTTCGTAAAAGACGCAGGTCTCGTCCGGCTCTTCGGATTTGTCGAGCGCGATGAAGTGCCGGATGGCCGTCTGGCGGCTCAAGCTGCGGGCGACCGAGAGGAACTCGCCCTCGTAGAGCATCACGCGCGGCTCGCAGTCTTCGAGTATGAATTGCAGTTCGGGGAGAGTCAGTCGGTAGTTGAGCGGGACGAGAATGGCCGCGAGCTTGGACGCGGCGAAGAAGGCTTCCAGGACTTCGTTCCGGTTAAGCGAGAGGATGGCGACGCGTTCGCCGCTCACGACCCCGCAAGTGTGGCGCAGGTAGTTGGCGAGGCGCGTTGCGCGCTCGTCCAGTTCTTTGTAGGTCAGAGCCGCCCCGGTCGCTGCGTCTACGAGCGCCGCCTTCGCTGGCGAGAGAACGGCGCGGCGCGACATCCAGTCTCTGACGATCATCTCAACCTCCGAGCAGAGTGATGAGTGATGAGTGATGAGTGATGAGATAAGAGATGCTTTCTCTTATCACCTATCACTCATCACTCGTCACTGTTTCAGAAGTTGAGCTTGAGCGCGAACTGGATCAGACGCGGGTTGTTGCTGGCCGAGATGATCCGCCCGAACGACGCAGCCCCGGCGTTGAGGTCGCTGATCGGGTTGGCGAAGTTGACGTGGTTCGTCAGGTTGAAGAACTCCGTGCGGAACTCGACGTTCTTCGACTCGTCAATCGCGAAGCGCTTGATGATCGAGAAGTCCAGATTGTTCTGGCGCGGCCCGCGCAGAATGTTCCGACCCGCGTTTCCGAAGTCGGTGCCGGCGGCGGCTGCGGTGGCCGAGCCGCCGGAGCTTGGTATGACCTGCCCCGCCGCGACGTTGGCGCGCGCGAATGCCGCCGGGTTGAAGTAGAAGCCCGCCGGGACGTTGCTAAACGGATCGCCGACGACGTTGGGCCGAGAGAGCGCCGCGCCGTTCAGACCGTAGAGCGACGCGCCACCCGTGTCCACGATATCAATCGGCAGCCCGGACATCGCCGTGAAGATACCGCCGAGCTGCCAGTCGTTCAGCACTACTCGCGCGAAGGTCGAGCCTTCGTGTCCAATCGGGTCGGGCAGATCGTAGACGTAACTGAAGACGAAACGGTGCGGGCGGTCGAAGTCTGAGACGCCGCGGTTCGCGCGGTTGTCGTGCTGGTTGCCGAGAATCGGAGATGTCTCGCCGACCGAGCCGGGGTTAAGGACGCCGCCCGTGCCGGGGCCGCCGCCCTGGCCCGAGGCGTTGTCAATGGACTTCGCGAAAGTATAAGAGGCGAGGAATTGAAGCCCGCGCGAGAAGCGTTTGGTCAGGCTCAACTGCATCGAGTTGTAAGTCGATTGCGCGGTCGTCTGGTTCTGGAAGAAGTTGTTCAGTCCCGCTCCCTGGAACGGTGCGCGCAAGGCGGCGTTGGCCGGTGTGTTCGTCGTGATGACCGCGCCGGTCACTCCATTGACGACCGGATTGGACGGGCTGGCGAGTCGCGCTTGATTGATACCGATCTGGCGGAACAGGTTGACGCCGTGCGTGCCGACGTAGGCCGCTTCGACGACGTAATCCTTTGAAAGCTCATACTGCACGCTGGCGTTGTACTGTTGCATATACGGCGTGCGGAGGTTGCGGTCGAAGAACGTACCTGAGAGCGCGACGTTGGGCACGAAAGTCGGGAAGGCGCTCGCGGGCGGCGCGGCGAAGAACGGGTCGGCAACGGGGATGAAACGCCCTGCGTCAACGCCCGTGAGCGCGACACGCGAGCCGAAGACGAAAGTCGGCGGCGCGATCACGTTCAGGGTGATGTACTGGAAAGAGGTGCGCGAGTAGAAGATGCCATAGCCGCCGCGCACGACCATCCGCCCGCTGTCGAGCGGCGAGTAAGCGAAGCCGACGCGCGGCGCGAAGTTGTTCGGGTCACGACTATTGACTACGCGCTTATCCACGTTCGGCACGCTCGCCAGATCGTATGCGGAGATTACGTTGCCGGCCTGTACGAAACCGCTGCCGGCGTTGACGAGTTGCGTCGGGTTGTAGAGCGACGGGTCGAAGGTCGCGATGCGCCCGCGCGTGTCATAGGCCGGTAGGTCAAGCTCGTAGCGTAGGCCCGCATTGAGCGTCAGCTTGTTTGTGACTTTCCAATCGTCCTGCACGAAGAAGTTGTAGTCGTGCGCCCGCAAGGAGCGGTTGCCGAGGCCGCTGCCGAAGACCGAGACGAAGGCGCTGCCGGTGAGGAACTGGTCGAAGGTGAGGAAGTTTAGCTGTCCGCGCGTGAAGAAGTTCAAAACGTAGTTGTTCTCGTTGTAGCGAAACTCGCCGCCCGCGCGAATCTGATGGCGGCCTTTCGTGATCGAGAGCGTGTCGGCCAGAGTGGTCGAGGGCGCGACGGCCCGCACGTCAATCGTCGGCGAAGTGCCGATGGTGACAGCGCCCGCGCCCCCGATGTTGATGAGTGGCAGTCCCGGAAACGCAGACGCGTTCGCGCGCGTGATGCCGACCGCTGAATCGAGGATGGGTTCTTGCGGAGTGGCGTCAACGCGAATGAAGTTGTAGCCGACGCGCGCTTCGTTGACGACCGTCGGGCTGAAAACTTTGACGTATTGCAGCGAGAGCAGGCGATTGTTGTTCTGCTGGAAGTTGCCGTAGCCGGGAACGTTCGGGCCGCTCCCGAGGAAGCTCGGCAGCACGAGCGTCTGCGGCGCGTTCGAGAAGAAGAACTTGCCGGAGAGCGTGTCGGTCTGGCTCAGACGGTAATCCAGGTTGGCGTTGAACTGGTTTTCGTCGAACACCGAAGGGCTTGAGCCGGAGAACCGACCGTTCGCGGTCTGCGGCGTCGGAATCAGGAAAGTGCCATCCGGTAGTTGCGCGTTGAGAAGCGCGAGCGCTGTCGGATTGATGGCGGTGATTGGCGCGGCGTTCCTCGAATTATAGAGCGCGAGGAGACGCGCCTGCGAGCGGTCGCTCGTCAGTCCGGGCGTGATGAGAATGTTCGACGAGAGGCTGTTGATCGGGCTTGCGCCGTTGCGCTCGCGCGTGCCCTGATAGGACGCGAAGAAGAACATCTTGTCCTTCTGAATGGGGCCGCCGATTAGCCCGCCGAAGACATTGCGCTTGAGCACGGGCCGCGCGACGCCCGCCGCTTTCAGGAAGGGGTTGTTCGCATTCAGCGACTCGTTGCGTAAAAACTCGTAGAGACCGCCGTGAAACTGGTTGGTTCCAGACTTGGTGACGGCCTGCACGTTGCCGCCGCCCGAACGCCCGAAGGTCGCGTCGTAGAGCGAGGTCTGCACCTTGAACTCCTGAATCGTCTCGGGCGCGGGAACCGAGAGCGACGGCGCGGAGTTCGTGCCCATCGAGTTCGCGTCAATGCCGTTGATCTGGAAATTGTTGTTCGTGACGCGAGCGCCGTTGACGGAGATGTTCTGTGAGTTGCGACCGACCGAAGTATTGTCTGGCAGGTAGGTGGCCGTGCCCGGTGAGAGACTGAGTATTTGCGTGAAGTTGCGCGTCGCCAGCGGCAGCTCTGCCACGGCGCGCGAGTCCACGACGCGGCCTAAGCCCGCGGCGTCTGACTGCAAGGCAGCGCCGACCGCACTAACGACCACCGTTTCGTCCGTCAGCGCACCCACCTCAAGCTGCGCGTCTACCGGAGCCGTCTCCGTGATCGCCACCCTGACCGTCTCGAACACGGCCTTTTTAAAGTTCGGTGCGGCGATGACGACGCGGTACTCGCCGGGAGAGAGGAGCGACACGATGTATGTGCCTGACTCATCGGCGACCACCTTACGCTCTTCGCCGGTCGCCTTGTTGGTCACCGTGACTTCGGCACCGGCCACTGCCGCACCATTCACGTCCGTGACGCCGCCACCGATGCGGCCAGTCGTTTGTGTCTGTGCGAGCGCGGCGACACAACAGAGCGCCAGCAGGCAGACCGACGTGAACAACGCAAAACATTTCTGTGAGATCATCAATCCTCTCCTTCGATTAAAACGTGGGGTCATTTCGGATCAGGGGAGCCGCGCCCATTGGCCGGGTCGGCGCGAGTTGAGAACACCGGAGCAAATCTTCGGACGGGACAAAGGGAGTGTTGAAGCCGTCGAAGACCGCTCGCGAGCGGACAGCGCCGCCCTCACAGTGATGTATCCTCGGTCGAGTGAAAAACTACTATGGCGTGACTACGCCAGGATGATGTGCAACTGTCGCGCCACAGTCACATTACCTGCGCGCGCCAGTGAAGGGATGATTTGAATAGTTTCCCGGCACAACTATTCCAACCCGTTTTTGCGCGAAGGCCACACGACTAACGGCACACGGCCCATCAGACGAGAAAGCCGCGTCGTTCAAGGATGAACAATTTCTGGACAGGCCGGCTGAACAGTGCTTAGTCTTTAGACACCGTCGGCAGGACTCAAAGGGAGGGGTCGAGGCCGTATTTACGAATCTTGCTGTAGAGCGTGGTGCGCGTGACGCCGAGGATTTCGGCGGCGCGGCTGAGGTTTCCGCCCGCGGCTGAAAGAACCCGTCGGACGTGTAGCGACTCCAATTCGTCGAGCGAGAGGTAGTGATCCTCCGCCTCGCGCGTCCCCTCTTCCCAGGACTCCTGTCCGCCGAGCGGCAGGTCGCTCGCGTGGACGAGGTCGCCGGAACAGAGGATGACGGCGCGCTCGACGACGTTTCGCACCTCGCGGATGTTGCCCGGCCACTCGTAGCTCTGTAGCACCGCTTCGGCCTTCGGCGTCACGCCCTGTACGCGGCGGTTGAGCTTCTGGTTGAAGCGACGGACGAAGTGTTCGACGAGCGGCAGGATGTCTTCGCGCCTCTCGCGCAAAGGCGGGAGCGTGAGCGGCATGACGCTCAGGCGGTAGAAGAGGTCTTCGCGGAAGCGTCCACGCTTGATCTCGCCTTGCAGGTTCTTGTTCGTGGCGACGATGAGGCGCACGTCAACTTCCTTCTCCTGCACGCCGCCCACGCGCCGGAACTTCTTCTGCTCAAGCACGTGCAAGACCTTCGCCTGAATCGAAGGCTCCATCTCGGCGACCTCGTCGAAGAAGATCGTGCCCTCGTGCGCCAGCTCGAACAGCCCCGGCTTACTCGCGACCGCGCCCGTGAACCCGCCCTTCTCGTGGCCGAACAACTCCGACTCAAGCAGCTCGCGCGAGAGGCCCGCGCAGTTGATCGTCACAAAAGGCTTCTCGGCGCGCGGGCTGAGCCGGTGGATGAGCTGCGCCATCATCCCCTTACCCGTGCCGGTCTCTCCCTGAAGCAGCACGGTCATGTCGGACGGCGCGAGCCGCTCGACCGTGTGATGTGCGCGCACGCTCGCCTCGCTTCCGCCGATGAAATACTCGGCGGCGACGCGCTCCTGCGCCAGCCCGATGAGCAGGCGCTCGCGGCGCACGCGGCTCTGTTCGAGCGTCTTGGCGACGAGTATGAGAAGACCGTCCGAATCGAAAGGCTTGGTGAGAAAGTTCTCCGCGCCTTCTTTGAGCGCGCGGATGGCGGTCTCGATAGTGCCGTGCGCGGTGAGGATGATGACGGGAACGTCGTCGTCGATGGCCTTGATGCGCGGCAGAAGCTCAAGCCCATCCGCGTCGGGCAGACGCAGGTCGAGCAGGACGAGCTGCGGCGCGTTCTCCGTCATGACGGCCAGAGCACGCGCGCCGTCTTCGGCCTCTGCCACGCGGTAGCCCTCGCCTTCGAGGAGGCTCCGCACGCCGAAGCGGACGGACGGCTGATCGTCAACGATTAAGATTTTTTCCTTGCTGTTTGCCATTACCGTCCGAACTCCAGCGGCAGCGTGATGACGAAGGCCGTTCCCTTCCCCGGCTCGCTTTGAGCTGTGATCGTCCCGCCGTGGTCGTGAATCGCCTTCTGCACGATGGCGAGGCCGAGGCCCGTCCCCGTCGTGCGCGTCGTGAAGAATGGATCGAAAATTCTCGACAGTTTGTCGGGCGCAATCCCTGCGCCGGTGTCCCTCACTTCGACGCGAACCTCGGCACGCGCGGGCTTACCCACGCCCGGCGTCGTCGCGACGATCTGGACACGCCCGCCCGGCGCGGTGTGATGCAGCGCGTTGTCTATAAGATTGACGAAGACGCCGTGCATCTTGCGTTTGTCGAGTCGCAGGCCCGGCAACTCTTCGCCGCACTCAAAAGCAAGTGCCACGCCTTTGGCTTCGGCCTGCACGCCCCACTCGCCGACCACTTCGCGAATCAACGACCCTAAGTCCGCGCCGTCGCCGTCGGGCTGGACGGGGCGACTGTGCTCCAAAAGTTGCTCCATCAGGTGATTGAGGTGTCCGGCCTCCGTCATAATCACGTCAACGAATGGGCGCATCTCCTCGCGGTCTTCGAGGCGGCGCGCCAGCGCGCTGACCGTAGTCGTGATGCCGCACAGAGGATTCCGAACCTCATGCGCCACGCCAGCTACCATCTCGCCGACGACAGCCAACTGCTCTGAGACGACCAACTGCTCGGAGAGTCGCTTCTGCTCCGTCACGTCGCGGACGATGCCTAGGTGATAGACCTTGCCGTCCGACTCGTCTGTGACAGCACGGACACTGATGCGAGTCGAGAGGGTATCGCCCGCGCCGCGGCGCAACTCGCACTCCTTATCGAGCGCCTGACCATGCCTGCTCAACTCACTGAACAGACGGTCTGCCTCCCCGCGGTCGGCGAACAAGTCTAAGAGATTTGCCCCTTCCAACTCGTGCGACGCGCCGTAGCCGAGCATCGAAGCGAGCGATGGATTGACGGTGACGAGGCGGCCTTCCGTTGTGCTACGGTAAAGCCCGTCGAGTGCGCTCTCGAAAATCTGCCGGTGTTGCTCTTCCGAATGGCGGACGCGCTCGAACAGTTGCGCGTTGACGATCAGTTGCGCCGCCTGCGAGGCGAAGATCGTCACGAGTTGCTTGTCCTCCTCGACGAAGCCGCCCTCCTTGTTCATCACCATGAGAGTGCCGAGAGGTAATTCTCCGGCGCGCAAGGGCACGGCCAGAACGGCGCGCACACCCAGCGTCTCGGCGGCTGAAGCCCGACCGGTCGGGCTGCCCGTCCCCGGAAAATCCCGAAAGAGAAACGCGTCGGCAGAGAGTTTCGCGCCGTTAATTGTAAGCGGGCTGGCGGCGACCTCGTTGGTCATGTACGGCTCGCCCGTGTGGAAGACCTGCGTGGCGATGTTCTTTTCGTCAAGGCCGGACGTGAGCAGTCGCGCGTGGTCATCGCCAATGCCGTAGGCGGGAAGTTGAGCATAGATGCGCTTCTTCTGCTCGTCGCAGAGCATGATGACGCACATCTCCGCGCCGAGCAGCCGCGCAGTCTTGCGCGTCAGAAGCTCGCAGATGCGGCTCACCTCCGTCCCCGTTCCCATCATCAGAGAGATGTGGTAGAGGCCGCTGAGGCGCTCGATGTCGCGGCGCAGTTGCCCGGCGGTCTCGTTGAGCACACGCGCGAGCTGCCCTGTCTCGTCCTCGCCGGTGGATTCAATCGGCTCGAACGCCCCGCCGAGGACGAGGCTCCGTGCGAGAGACTCCATCCTGCGAAGTGGCCTGATGACGGAGAAGTAGAGAATCGCGCCGGTGGCCGCGCAGCCCGCGAGGAGCGCCGACGACGACGCAGCGACGTTGAACGCGCGAGACCGTGTCGCCTCGTCCGACAGCGCGGCCCCCGCCGCATAGACGACCGCCATGACGAGGAGGCCCGCGAGCCACCCGAGCGAGAGCTTGCCGAGCAGACTTCGGCGCGGGTTAAGCATTCCCCAGAGCGGGAGCGGCGCGCGCGTCGGGACTCGTCGCTCTGATTCGCGAATGGCGCGGATGGCCTCGTCGCGCGTCGTGAAGGCGTTTGATTCGAGGTCAACCGCAGCGCCGAGGTAGCGCAGTACCGAGCGCGTCAGCCCGCTCGAAGAGTAGCGAACCGTCGAGATGGCGTGGCGCGCTTGCAGCTCCTTGATCCGCTCGCCGTAATACTCGACGATCTCGGGTGCCATCTCCGTGCCTTCGTAGTTGACGACCGCATAGACGCGCCGCCCCTGCGCCGCGACCGACTCTTCGACGAGACGCGCGATCTCCTCGACCTGCGCGCGGCTCTCGATGTGCAAGCCCGCAAAGTCTATGAAGAGGATGTTCTCTTTGGAATCGAGGATGAATCTGTCGCGCACGATTTGGCCTCGCTTCGGCCCGAAAAAAATGTCGCGACCGCCCACCTCAAACGCAAGCGGACGGTCGCCGCCAAGCTCATGGCATCATGATAACGGAAGTCAGTCCACGTTTTCGACCAGCACCACGGCCTCGCCCGTGATGACCGTCTCACCATGCTGGTTGGTGCAGACGGTCTCCAGCGTCACGATGGGCTTGCCCTCCTTGATGGATTTGACCGTGGCCTTCGCCGTCACCGTGTCGCCGGGAAAGACCGGCGCGACGAATTTAAGACTCTGGCTGAGGTAGATCGTGCCGGAGCCGGGTAGTTGCGTGCCGATGACGGTCGAGATGAGCGACGCGCCGAGCATCCCGTGCGCGATGCGCCGCCCGAAGCGAGTCTTACGCGCATACTCGTCGTTGAGATGGACGCTGTTGTCATCGCCCGCGAGGTCTGCGAAGGCGCGTATGTCTTCGTCGTTGATTGTCTTCGAGTAGGTGGCGGAATCACCGGGTTTGATATTCAACGGTATCTCTCCTTTGTCATGGACGAGTCTGAATGCGAACGCTGCTCTTCATTTGTACAAACCTTCTAACACGTCTCTGTAACGCTCGTTGACCACTTTGCGCTTGATCTTCATGGTCGGCGTCACCTCGTCCGCCTCGACGCTCAGGTCGTGGTCGAGAATGACGAACTTCCTGACGGCCTCCGTCTTCGAGACTCTTGCGTTGACGCCCTCGACGATGCGTCGGACGAGCGCGCGCGTCTCTTCTTTCCGCACGAGGTCTGCGAAGTCTTCGTAATCAATCCCGCGCGCGCGCGCATATCCTTGCGTCTCCGACGCGTTGAGCGTGAGGAGCGCGACGAGGTAGCTCTTGCCGTCGCCGTAGACGAGCGCGTGGCTGACGAGATGATGCTCCTTAAGCATATTTTCAATGAGGGCGGGGGCGATGTTCTTCCCCGTCGAGGTGACGATCAGTTCCTTCTTGCGGCCCGTGATCGTCAGGAAGCCATCACGGTCAATCTCGCCGATGTCGCCCGTGAGCAGCCAGCCCTCACCATCGAAAACTTCCGCGGTCTTCTCCGGCTCTTTGTAATAGCCGCTGAACATCATCTCGCTCCGCACGATGATCTCACCGTCGGCGGCTGTCTTCACACAGCATCCCGGCATCGGCGGGCCGACAGTTCCGAATCTGTAATTGTCCGGACGATTGAAGGCGACGCACACGTTCTCCGTCAGTCCGTAAGCTTGCAGAACGGGGAGGCCCGCCGCGTCGAAGAACTCCGCGATCTCTGTTAGAAGCGGCGCGCCGCCGGAAGTCATCAGCCGGATGCGACCGCCGAAGTAACTACTGACCCTATCCAACATAGGCTCAGACTCACGCTCGTACTTCTCTTTCAACCCGGCTGGCACTGGCTCGTTCAACTGTCGCAGACGGCTTATCTCACGACCGACGGTCAGCGCCTCGTTGAAGCGTCGTCGCTCTTCGGGCGCAACGTCGTCGAGGTCTGAGACAACGCGCGCATGAACTTTCTCGAAGAAGCGTGGCAAGGAAGCGAACACCGTCGGCTTCACTTCAAGCATGTAGTCCCAGAGCTTCGACGGGTCTTCAACGAAGTATGTGGTCGCGCCCGCGTACATTCGTGTGTAGAGACCGGAGATGCGTTCCGCAACGTGGCAGTAGGGAAGATAGGAGAAGGCCACGTCCGCGTCGTCGAGCGGGACACATCCCTGCAAAGACTCGACGCTGCCCAGCACGTACCGGTGGCTCAGGCACGCCCCCTTCGGCAGCCCCGTTGTCCCCGACGTGTAGACCATAATTACAACGTCGTCAGTCCGCGCCTCTCGCGCCCGCCGTGTGACGACGGACTCGAACTCTTCACGACGCTGCTGCCCCGATGCTAAAAATTCACGATAGCTCGTGACGCCTTCACACACACGCGCGGCTTCCTCGTCGAGCACCACGATTGTCTTCAACTTCGGCAGTGCTTCGCGCACGCGCAGAACCTTGTCGAGTTGGACGGCGGTATCGACCAACACCAATTCGGCATCCGAGTGGTTGATGATGTACTGGCACTGTTCGGCGGAACTGGTCGGGTAGAGGCCGACGCTCACGCCCCCCGCGATGATCGTGCCGAGGTCTGCGACCGGCCATTCGGGGACGTTGCCCATGAGGATGCAGACCGAGCCGCCCGGCTTGAGTCCACGCGCGGCCAGCGCACAGGCAAACTCGTGTGCCTCGCGCCCGAAATTCTCCCAGGTGATGCCCGCCCACACGTCGCCCCGCCGCACGTAAAAAGCGTCGCGGTCGCCGTATCGCTCGACCTGCTCGACGAAGAGTGTGTAGATGTTCGGGTACTTCATTGCTTAGCAAAAGGAATTAACAGGGATGGACAGGATAGACAGGATTTTTGATTTGGGATTTTAGATTTTTGATTTGCGGATTTCTGCCAATCAATCGCAAATCAAAAATCGCAAATCAAAAATTCTCTTATCCTGTCTATCCTGTCCACCCCTGTTAATTGTCTTTACCACCTGAAAGCCGCACAGGCCATGTTGAGGCCGCCGCCGGAGGCGCACATGACGACCGTCTCGCCGCGCTTGAGCTTGCCCGCGCTGACGGCGTCGTCCAAAACCATCGGGATGCACGCCGAGCCTGTGTAGCCCCACTTCCCCATGATGGTGTGCGTGCGCTCCCAGGGAAGTTCGAGCCGCCTCATGACCTCCACGATTGTGCTCAGGTTGACCTGCGTGAAGAGGAAAAGCGCCACGTCTTCCCGCGCCAGCCCCGCTTTCGCCAGCACGTCTCGGACGATTGCGGGCCAGCCCTCGATGTTGACCTCCGGCGGATACTTCTGCACGAAGCGGACTTTGGTGAACCTACCTTCCTTCAGCACGCCCTCGTCAATCGGCATGTGCGTGCCGCCCGC
This sequence comes from Acidobacteriota bacterium, assembly GCA_032162705.1. GTDB lineage: Bacteria > Acidobacteriota > Blastocatellia > Pyrinomonadales > Pyrinomonadaceae > QHXN01. The sequence continues at coordinate 37,495 of JAVRON010000103.1, read as the reverse complement.
GTAGATGCCCATGTGGCCGTGGTAACTCCCGTCGGCGATGAGCTTCGACGCGAGAAAGCCCGGGCCTTCGTTCGATGCACGCAGCACGACCGCGCCCGCGCCGTCGGCGAAGATGGTCGCCGTTTTCTTCTCCGTCCAATCAATGAACTTGCTCATCGCGTAAGCGCCGACGACGAGCACTGTCTTGTAGGTCGTCGGGTCGGCAATGATGTACTTCGATGCCGCGTCGAGCGCGGTGACGAACCCGGCGCAGGCGCAGTTCACATCGAACGTGCCGGCATTCTTCGCGCCGAGCCGTTGCTGCACGACGACCGAGGTCGCCGGCGAGATATATTCCGGCGTGTCGGTCGCGAGCACGATGAGGTCTAACTCTTCCGGGGCGACTCCCGCCGCTTCGAGCGCACGGCGCGCGGCTTCAGTCGCAAGGTCTGCGGTGCTCTCATTCTCGGCGCAGACGTGGCGCTCGCGTATGCCGATCACCTGCGAGACGAATTCGTTGATGTCCTCGCCGAGCATCCGGCTGAGGTCGTCGTTCGTTAGTATCTTTTCGGGGACGTAGGAGCCTGTGCCGATGATTTTCGCGTAAGCCATAGAGATGTCTGTTGGTGTGACCCGACGGTTGTCAAAGTGCTTTGGCGGGTGACTCTTCAAGGAACTCGATTACCGCCCGGTTGAACTCCTCGCTGCGCTCTATGAAAACCATATGGCCCGCGTCTTCGATGATTGAGAGCCGCGCGCCCGGTATGACCGCCGCGAGATTGCGCGAGTTTTCCGGCGGGACGATTGCATCCTCATCGCCCGTGACGACGAGCGTCGGCGCTTCGATCCGCGAGACCCTCGCCCCGGCGTCGAAAGCCGCCGCGGCCTGCACCTGTCCGAGATGCGTCAACTCGCCGACGGGGTGACGCAGGCGCAGTGCCGCCACCTCTTCGACTTCTTCGGGTCGCCGCGCAAGAAATGTCGGGGCGAACGCAGGCCGCAGATTCTTGCGCGTGCGCTCCTCCGTGTTCAACCCTTCGGCGGAAGCCATCGCCTGCAAAGTGCTTGCGGACGGAAGCACATGGCGCGCGCCGCCGAAGCTCGTGCAGCACAGCACGAGCTTACCGAGATTGCGCGGGTGCGCGAGCGCGAACTCCTGCGCGACAAAGCCGCCGAACGAGACTCCCAGAACGTGCGCCCGCTCAATGCCCAGCGCCGAGAGCAGCGCCGCCACATCATCGGCGCATGCCATGACGGTCGCATTCGTGCGCCCAACCTCAGAGCGTCCCAAGCCGCGCGGGTCGAAGACGATTGTGCGGAACCTTTGCGCGAAAGCTTCGGTCTGTTTGAACCAGAGCCACAATCCAGTCCCGAAGCCGGGGATCAAAACCAGCGGCTCGCCCTCGCCGTGGGTTTCGTAATAAAGCTCAACATCTCCAACCTCAATTTGCGGCATAGCGTTGGTATCAGCTCAAATTCCGCCGACACGATCCGACGCGCCCGGCATCACTTTCGAGGCTCTGTTGCAGGAATTGCGTCCGAGCATAATACTCCCTTCAGTTAGAATATCACTCTCCGGAAATCATATCCTCGTTCAAGTGGCGACACTTCGAGCCATCGCTCATCCTTTTGTGGGTTCGCTGGTATTGACTTTGGGGCGCGGCAGGTGCTTATACCCTCGACTCGCACGAAGTAGGCCAGGGAGAGGTCTGTGCCTCTAAACGCCTCGGCATTCGCCGTCGTCGAGAGGGCTATGGGCGACAGTGCGAGTTGGGCAGGAACGCGGGAATCCGCTGTCTCTTAGAAAAAATAAAGCCCCCGCGACTCTGGGCAGGAGTCTATTTGGAGACGGGGGCTTTAGCGACCGCACAAAGCAGAAGGGATGCCTTAACGCGCGGACGCTCTCACGGCCACTCGATTATTGGGGTAGGCGAGGGCCGAATCATGAAGTCAAAGAGCATTAAGGCATGCGCGGTTGGGACAATCGAGAAGCCACGCATCTGACTCGAAGAGCGCCGCAGTGGTCGCTCGCCGGGGTGAAACTTTTCTGAAAGCTTCGGGGCCGCTCTGTCAGGCAGCCGCGAGTCGGCGACCGACGGCGATGCGGCGGACGGTCGCGAGCAGTCGCTCGACATCGAGCGGCTTGTCGAAGAACCCGTCCGCGCCGCGGCGGATGCAGTCGCGGCGCATTTCGCCCGAGGGGTCGGAGCTGGCTACGAAGACTTTCGACGAAGGGAGGTGGCCCTTGACGTAGTCGAGTATCCGTAGCCCCGTGTCGGGCGCGTCGAGCGTGGGCGGCAGGTGAAGGTCGAGGATGGCAACGTCAGGCTCGTAGATAGTCGCCCGGCGGATGGCCGACGAGAGACTGTTGGCCGTCATCACCTCGAACTCGTCGCACAGCGTCCAGAAGAGCTGCTGCGTGATCGCAACGTCGTCATCAACTATGAGAACTTTGGGTTTCGTCATCTTCTTCGTCCCCGTCATCAACCAAAATCGAGCCGGCGATGTGCTCAATTATCATCTACGTACATCACCCTTTCAGCGGATGCCAGGTTTTGAGACCTTCACCGTTCAACATCATCGCAACACACGTGCCAGTGTCGCCGAGCAACACTGTAAGCGTCGATTCCCGCCAAACTGGCGTCTTCTTTCTTTAGCAGCGCGGGGCAGTGTTCACAGGAGTGGACAGGCGAGAGTCCGCGCGTGTGTACAACAGTGAACAGAAGCAAGAAAGGATGAAGTCTGACGCGGGTTCGCTTCAGACGCCGGTGATTGAGAGTTCGCTGATGAGGCGGTGGAGGTAGGAGCGGCTGATGCCGAGGCGGCGTGCGGCGGCGACGCGGTTGCCGCCTTCGGCTTGTAGGGATGTGATGACCATGCGGCGGCGCAGGGCAAGCGTCGCGCCTTCGAGCGTGGTCTCGTCGGGCGCTCCGGCAGCCTGTGCAGCAGGGGCCGAGGCGGTGGAGTGCAGCATCTTCTCGGGCAGGAACTCGACGCCGAGGCGGGGGCCGTTCGTGAGCACGACGAGGCGCTCGACCAGATTTTCAAGCTCGCGGACGTTGCCCGGCCAGTCGTACTCCTGCAAGGCTTCGATGAGCGCGAGGTCGAGTTCGGCCACGGGGCGGTTATGCTTCTCCGCGGCCTTGGCGGCGAAGTGCGCGGCGAGCATCGGCACGTCTTCGCGGCGCTCGCGCAGGGCGGGCAGGTGAAGCGGCACGACGTTGAGACGATAGAAGAGGTCTTCGCGGAAGCGGCCTTCGCGTACCTCTCGTTCGAGGTCGCGGTTCGAGGCGGCGATGAGGCGTATGTCTACTTCGACGGGGCGATTGCTCCCGACGCGCTCGAAGGTTCGCTCCTGAAGAACGCGCAGCAGCTTCACCTGCACGGACGGGACCAACTCGCCCACCTCGTCGAGGAAGAGCGTGCCGCCGTCGGCCAGCCCGAAGCGACCGACGCGGTCACTCTTTGCGTCGGTGAACGCGCCCTTGACGTGGCCGAACAGCTCCGAGTCGATAAGCGACTCGGGCAGCGCCGCGCAACTGACGGCAACGAACGGGCGCTCGCGTCGCGCGCTCTCCTCGTGGACGGCGCGGGCGAGCACCTCCTTGCCCGTGCCGTTCTCGCCCGAGATAAGGACGGAGACGTTCGTGTCGGCGACGGCGCGCGCCTCACGCAGCGTGCGTTCGAGTGCCGCGCTCGTGCCGACGAAGCGACCGAAGCCGCGAAACAGCTTCAGCTCAGAGCGCAGGCGGAGCACTTCCGTCTCAAGGCCGCGGACGCGCGCCGCCTGTGCGACGATGTGCGAGACTTCCTCCTCGTCGAAGGGCTTCTCGAAAAAGCCGTATGCGCCGCGGCGCACGGCTTCCAGAGCGGCCTGCTTGTTATCGCTGCCCGTGATGACGACGACGGGCACCGCGGCGGGTCGCACGCCCCTCGCGGCCTCGACCACGGCGAGACCCTCCTCAATGCCGTCGAGGTCGGGCGGCAGGTGCAGGTCGCAGATGACTACATCGATGCGCTCACGCTGAAGAAGCTCGACCGCGTCGGGGCGCGTCTCGGCTTCAAGCACGCGGTGGCGCTCGACGAGTGCCCAGTGGAGCTGGCGTCGCAGCAGGCGGTCGTCGTCCACAACCAGCACTGTCGTCTTCTGTTCCGCTTGTTCGGTCATGTTTGGGGAGTCCGCGTTGAAAGACTCTAGCGCTCTTCGGCGAGTTCTCCGCTCGGCCCCTTTCATTCGGCAGACCGGGACACGCAGGGCGCGAAGAATAGGCCGAAGGGCGCAAGGTCGCCGGGCAACACTCACGCGTGAGCGAAGGGGCACCGAGAATCTGCCGACTGGCTAAAGCTTTCTATCGGGAAAAAGCCGAAAGGTTTCATTCGGACGAGCCGGGCATTGCGCTTCCTATAGCAGCCGTCACCTTCACCGGCCGCTCGCGCCGCTCGCCCGAGTTGAACAGGCGGGATGGTAGCACGACGCGGAAGCGCGTGCCAGCGCCAACGCGGGACTCGACTTCGAGACGGCCACCGTGCGTCTCGACTATCTCGCGACAGGTGAAGAGTCCGAGGCCGATGCCCTTGTTCTTCGTCGTCGCGAAGGGGCGGAACAGGCGCGTGCTGACGAACTCCTCGCTCATTCCAGTACCCGTGTCGGCGACGCTGAAGAAGACGTAGTCGCCGTCGAGCATGCCGGCCTCGACACTCAGGCGACCGCCCTTGCCGCCCATCGCTTCGAGCGCGTTGATGACGAGGTTCTCGACGACGTTCTCGATGCGCTCAGGCTCGACCGTAGCGACGAGGCGTTCGGGTAGATGCGCCTCGATGTCGTAGAGCGGGCGCGACGGCTCGGCGTTGGTCGAGAGCACGCGGCGGATGATGGGCACGAGGTCTGTGGGGCGCGCGGCCAGGCGGTACTCGCCGCTCAGAGTCTTCGCAGGCTCGCTCAGGCGCGCGACCGTTCGCTTCAGCTTCTCGGTCGCCTCGCGCAGAGATTCGATGGCGTCGGCGCGAAACTCCTCGCGGTGAAACTGTCGCTCCATGTTCGAGACGAGCATCGACAGTCCGGCGATGGCGTTCTTCAGGTCGTGCGTGACCATGGCCGAGATACGCAGGAAGGATTGGAACTGCCGCGACTCGGCCTCTTTCGCGATCAACTCGCGCAGGCGGTCGCTCATCAGGTTGAAGCTCTCGGCGAGGCCGCGCGTCTCGCCGGTCGCGCTGACCTCGATGCGCTGGTCGAGATTCCCTGCGGCGATGGCCGAGGCTCCGCGAGCGACCGCTTTGATGTCGTGCGTCTCGCGGCCCGCAGTGACCAGCAGCAGCCCGAGCGCCGCAAGCCCCGAGGCGAGCGCGAGTCCAACAGTGAAGAGAGAGGAGCGCCGGACGGGTGCGACCGCCGCCGTGTAGTCTTCCGTGGCCGCCAGCGAGAGGCCAAGCCCCGCGGCCTGTCGAAAGGCCGCGAGCCTTCGCACGCCGTCCGGCGTGTCGTAAAAACCGAAGCCGTCCTCGCCCGCCTTCATGCGCGCCGCCATGTCTGCGAAGTAGGGCATCAAGGCCGAGGCTGTCTGGTGTTTGAGCGCGCCGTTCGTGTGGTAGACGACCATGTCGGCAGCGTTATCCAGAGCGACGACGGTGCGACTCGCGGACTGCATCGTCGCCGTCGCGGACGCGTCCACTGCTTCCGAAGAGTTCTCGGGCGTCGAGGTCTGGTCGGCCTCTCTGACCAGATCGTTCAGCCTGATTTCGGCGACGACGACGCCATCCCGCGTCGTGTCGGAAGCGACGCCGGGAGAGTCTATGATCGGGACGTTGATGCGCAGCGCAGCGCCGTACGACTCCTCGCTCATCGGCGAGCGCAGAGCCTTCGAGGCGTCGGAACTCCAGACATGCGGGTCGTAGCGCACCTCGTCTCTGACGAAGTCCGTCTTCTTGAGTATGAAGCCCTGACCGCCTTCCGCACGCGTCAGGCGGAACAGCGGTTGTCCGGAAGAGTCGAGGCAGGTGACGGCTTGAAGATAAGCGCGATTGTCTTTGGAGTAGGCCTGGAACAGCGCGTTGACCTCGTCGGGCGCATCCCGCACCGACGGACTCGACGCGCTCAACGTGCTCTGTGCGACGCCCGCGCTTTGTGCAACGCTCGCGCTCTGTTCGGCACTCGCACCTTGCACGCCGCCATTATCGGCGGCCACGTCCGCGAGCGCGCGGCGCACGCGGCCCGTGTACTCGCGCAGCGGCTCCGCCTTTGACAGTTCGAGCAGGCGCGACTCCTGTACGGAGAGGACGTGCTCGACGTTTCGCGCCATGCGTTCGGCGCGCTCGGCGGCACGCTCGCGCAGAAGCGACTCGACGGCACTCACGCCGCTGCGATAGCCGATGATGCTCACGGCCATGAGCGGCAGAAAGGCGAGCGCGGCGAAGACGACGATCAGCTTTGTTCTGAGGTTCACGGCTGCCACCAGTTCACAGAAGTCTTCAGGTGAGACCGGGCGGCAAGTATAAAGGGGAAAGGCGAAGGGCGAAAGGCGAAATTAAGAGCAGTCGTCATCTCGCCCTTCATCTTTTGCCCTTCGCCTTTCGCCCTTCGCCTTCGCCTTTATTTACCTTTTGCCTTCGCTTATCTCTTCAGCCTTCGAGCTTCGCGTCCAAAGTGATGTCGGCGTTGAGCAGGCGCGAGACGGGGCAACCGGCCTTCGCGTTGCTGGCGGCCTTCTCGAAGGCGGCGCTGTCGGCTCCGGGGATGCGCGCCGTCACGTCAAGATGGACTTTGGTGATGGTAAAGCCCGCGTCGGTCTTCTCAAGCCTGACCGCCGCCGTCGTGTTGATCGACTCGGCACGCATCCCTGCGTCTTCGAGCTGCTTCGAGAGCGCCATCGAGAAGCAGCCCGCGTGCGCCGCGGCAATCAACTCCTCCGGATTCGTGCCCTTCCCATCCTCGAAGCGCGTGCCGAAAGAGTATTGCGCCTCCGAGAGCACCCCGCTCTCGGTCGAGACCGTACCCCGGCCATCCTTCAAACCACCCTGCCAACGGGCAGAACCTTTTCGCAGCATGTCACTTTCTCCTTGTATGTGTCCGACTATGTGTTAGAGCTAAAATTTTTGCGAACTCGCAAAGCTTGATTTGCACGCCCCGGCTGCTTCAGACGCGCTCGCGGCCCCAGTCGGCAAGGAGCGTGCGTAGATGTTCGACGACGCTCGCGTGCGCCGCTCCGTTCGAGGCCAGCAGCCCGTTGCGATTGAGCACGTCGGGCGTGTTGTAAGTGAGCGGCTCGCCCCAAAGGTCTGTCATTCGCCCGCCCGCTTCGGCGAGCACGACCTCGGGCGCGCACGTGTCCCACTGCTTCGTCTTCGACGAGAGATGTATGTAGAGGTCTGCCTGCCGCTCGACGAGCAGACCCACCTTGATGCCGACCGAGTGGCTCTTGATTTCGGCGCGGATGCCGAGCGCGCGTACCAGCGACTCCATGCGCGGGCCGCGATGCGAGCGGCTCTCGGCCAGTCGCATACGCTCAAGCTCCGTCTCCACGGTGACGCTCAAACGCTCCGCACTGGGGCCCCTGTCGCCTTCTGAGGTCGGGCGCAAGACCCACGCGCCATGTCCGCGCGCCGCCCAGTAGAGCACGTCGGTCGCGGGCGCGTAGAGCACGCCGAGACACGCGCGGCCCCCGACGGCCAATCCGATCTGCACCGCAAAGTCGCCCGTGCCCGCGATGAATCCCTTCGTGCCGTCTACGGGGTCTATCATCCACACGCGCTCGCGGCTCAGGCGTCGCTCGGTGTCAACAGACTCTTCGGCGAGGATGCCGTCATCCGGAAACTCCTCGCGCAGGGTGCGTACGATGAGTTCGTTGACGGTGCGGTCGGCCTGCGTCACAGGCTCGTTGAACTCGTCCTTATGATCGACGCGCAGAGGCTTCCCATAGAATGCCAGCGCCGCCTCGCCCGCGCGCCGCGCCAGCTCCACGCCCACGCGCAGCTCACGCTCGAACTCACCCCTTGTTACTTCCGTCAATGCCTTCATGAAATTTATCCGAACATAAATTCACAGGGATGGACAGGACAAACAGGATTTTTGATTTCCGATTTTAGATTTGCGGACTTCAGTCAACCAATCGCAAATCAAAATCTAAAATTCTAATCCTGTCTATCCTGTCCATCCATGTGAATTCATTCCTTCTCTAACTCTCTCGCCGCGCGGCGCACGGCGTCGAGCGTGATGTCGAGGTCGCGTCGCGTCGTGCGGAAGTTTGTGATGGAGGCGCGCAGTGCGAAGCGTCCGCGCAGGATTGCGTTCGAGACGTAAGCATCGCCGCCGCGCTGCACGCGGTTCATCACGCGCACGTTCAGTTTGTCGAGCCGCACATTGATTCGCTCGCGCTCGTCTTCGTCGGCCTCTTCGAGTTCGCGGCGCGCGTCCTTCGAGACGTAGCGGAAACAGCAGATGCCGAGCGCGACGGGAGCCAACAGCTCGAAGTCTTCCGCGGTGCGGACGCGCTCCGCCATAACTTCGGCGAGCGCGCAGTCTTCGGCGATGGCCGCGACGACGCGACGCGAGCCGTAGTAACTGAGCATCGCCCAGACCTTGAGCGCGCGGAACGGACGCGAAAGCTCGGTGCCGTAGTTCCAGAAGGCGAACGCCTCGTCCTCCTGTCGCTCGAAGACTTTGATATAGCCCTCCTCGGTTCCGGCGAAGGCCGCACGCGCGTGCCCCGGCTCGCGGAAGAGAAGACAGCCCGCTCCGAGCGGCGCGTAGAGCCACTTGTGCGGGTCGAGCGAGACGGAGTCGGCCTCAGCGAGTCCTTCAAAGAGAGGGCGCTTGCTCTCTACGCTCGCGGCGAGCGCGCCGTATGCTCCGTCAACGTGAAACCAGAGCGAGCGCTCGCGTGCGACCTTCGCCACATCGCCGAGCGGGTCTACCGCGCCGGTCGAGACCGTTCCCGCGCTCGCCACGATGCAGAAAGGCCGCAGCCCCGCGCGCTCGTCCGCCTCGATTCGTTCGCGCAGGAGCCGCACGTCCATGCGGAACGCTTCGTCCGAAGGCACGACCCGCACCTGCTCACGACCTAGCCCGAGAATGTCCACGGCCTTCGGTATCGATAGATGCACCTGATCCGAGGCGTAGACGGTCATCGGCGCGCCCGCGTTCCAAAGCCCCGCGCGCGAAGGATCGTGCACGACGAAGCCCGCCGCCGCGCCCATCCCGCCCGACTCTGCTCCGCTCGTCTTGTCGGACTCTACTCCGCCTGTCTCATCAAACTCGGCTCCGCCCGCCTGTTGAAACTCCGCCGCGCGTCGCGCGTGCGTGCGGTGTGCGACGAAGAGCGCGTTCAAATTCGCCATCGAGCCGCCGCTCGTCAGAAGCCCGCCGCAGGAGTCGCCCCTCGCTTCCGAAGTGTAGCCGATCAATTCCGCGAGCCAGCCGACGACCGTCCGCTCGACCTCGGTCGGCGCGGGGGCCGACCGCCAGGAGGTGACGTTCGTGTTGAGCGCGGCGGCGAGCAGCGATGCGAACACGCCCACGGGCGAGGCGGGCGAGGCGACGTAGCCGAACATGCGCGGGTGTCCGTTCTGCCTGCTAAACTTGAAGACCGCCGCGCAGTCGCGCTCCAGACTTGCCATGCCGACGCCCTCGACGGGCAGTGGCTTGCGGAAGAGTTCGACGAGCCTTTCAGCCGTAGTTTCGGGGAAGACCGGGAGCGCTGAAGGCGACGCGAGATAGCCCAACGCCAGACGCTGGAACGCACTCGCCAGCTCGTTCAACTCCTCCGGCGGCAGATCGAGCGAAGAGGCGCGCGACCCGTCCGTAGATTGAGCGTCGCGTGGCGCATCCCCTTCGTTCGCCCGCGCATCGCGACCACCAACATGCCTGTACGTGCTCATGGATTTGACTCAACCCTACCACACCGCATCCGCTTAGTTGAAGCAGGTACATTCGCTGATACGTTCACAGCTTCCGGGTGCGGCTATGCTAAACTCGCGCGCGACTATTCCGGAATGTATTAACGGGGGATTACACAGTATGACTCTGCCGGGCTTCGCTACGTCTGAGGGGACGGCCCGTTACCGCGAACGCTTTCGCGAGACGGCTGCCGAAGGGCACTTTCGCTTCGAGCAGAACCTCTGGCTCTCCTCAATCGGGACGGGGACATACCTCGGCGACCCGGACGACGAGACCGACCGCTCTTACACGGATGCGATCACGCGCGCCGTCGAGCTTGGCGCGAACGTCATCGACACGGCGGCCAATTATCGCTTCCAACGCAGCGAGCGCTCGGTCGGCGAGGCTCTCATGCGTCTCGACGCGGGCGTCTTCACGCGCGACGAGATAGTCGTCTGCACGAAGGGCGGATACCTCCCCTTCGACACGCACCCGCCCGCGGGCAAAGAGGGCGTGCGCGCATACGTCGAAGAGACCTTCGTCAAGACCGGCGTCGCCGAACTCTCCGACATCGTCGCCGGGAGCCACTGCATGACGCCCCGCTATCTTTCGCATCAGGTCGCGCAGTCGCTCCGCAACACCGGCCTTGAGACAATCGACGTGTACTACGTCCACAATCCCGAGACGCAGCTACAGACGCTCACACACGAGGAGTTTGAACGGCGCTTGCGCGCGGCCTTCGAGCAATTAGAGCGCGAGCGCGCCGACGGGCGTATACGCTTCTACGGCGTCGCGACGTGGAACGGCTTCCGCGTGCAGGCGGGCGCGCGAGGCTATCACGCGCTCGAACGTATGTCGCAGCTTGCGCGCGAAGCCGGAGGCGACGAGCACGGCTTTCGCTTCGTGCAGCTTCCCTTCAATCTCGGGATGCCCGAGGCGCTCGTCGCCGACAATCAATCTTACGAGGGCGCGCAAGTCTCTCTGCTCGAAGCGGCGAAGGCGCTCGGCGTCACCGTCGTCGCCAGCGCCTCAATCCTCCAGGGCAAAGTCGCGCAGGATTTGCCCGAACACATACGCGAGCCACTCGGCTCGCTCGCAACCGACGCGCAGACCGCCATCCAGTTCACGCGCTCCACGCCCGGCGTCACCACCGCGCTCGTCGGCATGAGCCACCGTCCGCACGTCGAAGAGAACCTACGGCTCGCACGCGTCCCCCCCGCGTCTGCCGCCGACTACAGCCGTCTGTTCACACAGGAGGAGTGATGAGTGATAAGTGATGAGCGATGAGTGATAAGAAAAAGAGGCGGCTGCCATTCTTTCTTATCACTTATCACTCATCACTTATCACTTCAGGAGAATGTATGTCTGAGAAAGAGATGAAGACGTTCGCCGAGTTCTGGCCCTTCTACGTGCGCGAGCATAGCCGTGCGGGGACGCGTGCGCTGCACGCGGCGGGGACTCTTACGGGCACGGCGCTTCTCGTCGGGCTGGCGGCGACGGGACGCTGGCGCTGGCTGCCCATCGCGCTTGTGCCCGGCTACGCCGCTGCGTGGGTCTCACACTTCCTCATCGAGCACAACCGCCCCGCGACCTTCAAACACCCGCTCTGGTCTTTCATCGGCGACTACAAGATGGTCGCGCTCATGCTCGCCGGACGGATGGATGAAGAGGTCGCACGCGGCAGTCGCACTCAGACGCAAGACCATCCAGCCGAAAGCCTTTAAGCTTCACTCGCGCTCTGGGCCTCCAACTCCTCGGCGGCGGCGCGCTGCTGGCTCTTCTGGTAGAGGTAGGAGACGGCGAGCAGGATTGCGCCCAGGCTGATGAAGGAGACGATGCGGTAGGCTCGGTCGAGCGAGGACAGATCGAGGAAGAAGACCTTGAGCGTCGCCACTCCCAACAGCGCGAGCGCCATCAGGCGCAGTAGACGCGCACGCCGCATGCGCCCGACCAGAAGCAGCCCGCCCCCGTATAAGACCCACACGACGGACAGAGACAACTGCTTCGCCAGCTCAAGGTCGCGCAGGCGTGTGACCGCGACGGGCGTTCCGTTGCTCGATATGAACACGTCGCTGAAGACCGGCGCGCGTGCGCCCAACTCCAACAAGCCTTTCGACTCGAAGTACCCCGCGGCCTCTGCGCTCAGAGCGACGAGCGCCAGCAGGTTGGCGATGACGACCAGGACGGGGACGACCGAACGTTCCTCGGGCCCTACGCGCCCGTCGCGCGCGTAGAGACGCACGGCCAACGCGTAGGCTGCGACGAGCAGCGCGAAGGCCATGAAGGTGTGATTGAAGACGGGCACGTGCCACGTCGCGTCGTAGTATCTCAGGTCGAGCGCCAGTACCTTCGCCGTCGCCCCCGCGAGCAGTGCGACCCCGGCGTAACGCACCGCGCGGAAGTTGCGTCGGACGCCGTAGGCGATGAGCGTCGCCCCGTAAATCGACCACAGCGCCGAGAGCGAGAACTGCCGAGCGGACTCCATCCGCTCGGCCTCAAGCCCTTGCGCGAGAGCCTTCTGCCGCCCGAAGTAGTCGCTCAAATCCATGGAGAGCAGCGTGACCGCGAGCGCGTTGGCCGCAAGCGTGTAGAGCGCGGCGACGGCCCCCCGCTCCTCCTCGCCCAGCACGTCGCGCACGTCGTCCCCGACCTCGACGCGCCAGCGCCGGTAGAGCCACGCGGAGGCGGCGAGCGCGCCGACGAGCACCGCGCATGAGAGTGCGCGCGAGTTGAAGAGAGGGACGAAGCCGCCGCCCGGCGCGTATGCGAACTCTTGCATGTCGAAGGCGAGCCAGTGCAGCACGGCCACGCCGAAGACCGCGAGCGCGGCGCGACGTGGAGCCGCCTCGCCCGCGCGCAACCCCGTCCAAGTCAGCATCAGCCCCTCGACCGCCCACGCGATAGTCACCCACTGAAGTTCGAGCTGTATCGCCAGCGCCGCCGTGAAGAACGTCACGGCCGCGCCCACATATGCGTAGGCGAGCAGGCGGTCTTCGCGCGAGCGTTGCCACGCCAAGTAGAAAAGGCCCGTGAAGAAGGCCGAGACCATGAGCGCCAGCGACGCGGGCGTGGTGCGCTCATAGCCCGCGTCCGCGAGATTGAAGTAGCAAAAGCCGAAGTAGAGGCTTGCGTTCGACGCGAGCAGCGCCACGTCGAACCAGCGCGAGCGGCGACGCGGCAGCACGTTGTGAAAGATTGCGAGCAGAGAGTAGAGGACGAAGAAGAGCGTGACGAACAGCAGCGTCGTCCAGAGCTTGTCCCGGTTGTAAAACTTGTCCGCCCACCCGAGCGTCATCAAGACCGTCCCCGCGAACGAGAGGAAATCGAGACTGCGCCAGCGCTTGAAGTAGGCGACCGCGAGCACGCCCGCGTCGAGCAGCGCGATGTAAGTAAAAAGCCCGACCTGATTGTCCTGCCCCGTCGAGATGAGCAACGGCGTCAGAAAGCCGCCCACGAGTCCGAGCACCGCGATGGCGAGCGCGTTCAGACGGACTGCGAGCAGCACCGCACCGGTCGTCACCAAAGACATCAGAAGGAACGCGAGCGGCTGTGTGAGCAGTTGATAAAAATCGTATGCGGCGTAGATTGAGAGGTAGAGAATGAGAAGGCCGCCGCCCGAAAGGACGTATGCGTAAGGCCGCATGCCGCGCCGTCGCAGGCGCTCGGCCGTACCGAGAAGCGCAAGCCCCGCCAGCGCGCCGAGCGTGACGCGCGCCGTGGGGCCGACCCACTCATTGTCGAACGCGTACTTGAGCGCAAAGGCGACGCCGAACGTGACCGCGATGATGCCGGCCCAACTGAACCAGCTCCCGCCGATGACCGACTCAAGGTCGCGCCTCTTCTCTTCGCGCACCGCGCCGCGCGGCGTTTGAGCCTCACCCTCGACGCGAACATTGGCGCGTGCCGCATCGGGCCCGGAGGCGCGCTCTTCTTCCGACGCGGCCCGGTGCGCTTCGGTCGGCGGAAGTGTTCGCTCCGCCGCCCTCTCATCCATCAGCGATTCGTAGAGTGGTCGTCGCTGTTGCGGCGGCGGCGGCTCAAGTCCCACGCGTTGCTCGACGGCGTAGAGCCGAGCGGTCTGCGCTTGCAGCAACTGCTCCAGGTGGTCGAGTCGTTCGACGAGCTGTTCCGATATCTCTCGCGAGGTCTGGTCTTCGGCCATAAGCCCTCCCGGCGGCGGCCCAATGATAGAGCAGGAGTGAAGAAGGCAAAAGGCGTGTGGGAAGGCAAGAGGCAAACTTCCGTAAGGCAAAAGGCAAAGGGACAATAAAGACGGCGTGCCAGACAGCGGCGCTCTCGTCTTTCACTTTTGCCTTTTGCCTCTTGCCTTTTGCCTTCCTGGTTCCCGCCGGTCAGGAAGCGCTCGACGAAGGTGCGAAGCTCTTCGAGCGAAGAGTCGGCGACGATGCGGTAGATGCGCGCCGTCACGTCGGTGGGGAGTCGGCGCGCGGTAAGCGCGTCTGTGATGACATAGGCGCTGGAGCGAAGTCCACGCTCCCATCCTTCCTCGCGCGCGTCGCGCAGATCGAGCGCGTCCGCGTCCGCGCCCGCGGCGACCAGAAAGACGCGCGCCCATTCGAGGAACTTCGGCCAGCGCGAGACGACCGAGATGAGCGCGTCGCGCGGCGGCGTCTGCTCGCCCGCGAGCGACTCGGGGATCGAGCGCGTGTGCAGGAAGATCGGCGACGCGTCCAGAGGCAGCGCACGCCGCACCTCCTCCGCCTTGCTGTAGAGCGCGACGACCGCCGCCCCACCTAGTCGCCCCACGTCGCCGCACTCCTCGTATCCGCAGCCCGTCACACGCAGCGCCGACGCTTCCGCGATCTCAGCCATCAGGATTTCGCGCAACCCCTCGTCCGGCTCGACGACGAGAAAGTGGTCGGGCGGCTCAAGACTCAGCCAGTGCTTCAAGCGCAACTGCACTTCGGCGAGCGTGTGACCCTGCCCGCGCGCAAGCGTGAGGAAGGCCGAGATGAGCCGGTCGAGTTCGAGGCGCGAGTCGAGCGGCGCGTCCGTCGGGTCGCTATCGCCGAGCTGGCGGACATAGACGCCGCTGCCCTTTCGCACTTCGAGCCAGCCCGCGCGCTCAAGGTCGCGGTAGGCGGCGCTTACCGTGTTCGAGTGGATGCGGAAGCGCCGCGCAAGCTCGCGCGTCGAAGGCAGACGCTGCCCCGGCTTCAGGTCGTCGCTCACGACGCCGAGCATGATCTGCCGCACGAGCTGCTCGCGCAGAGGCACGTCGCTGTTCTTCGAGAGCCACAGGCGCATAAGAAGAGTTCAGAGTTTAAGATTCAACGGTCGCATTGTCGCGCGGTTCCACGTAGCAACGGCAGCGCAGCGAGAAAATTTGTTGTAGCCGCGCCAGCGGCGACAGATTGTAGCCCACGGCGTCAGCCGTGAGAACAAGCCACGCAAAAATTACGGAAGCCCCGGAGGGGCGAAAGAAATCCGAGCTTGCGAATAATGTTGGCTCGAATTTATTCCGCCCCTCCGGGGCTTCCGTAATTTTTATTGCCACTGTCCCCACGGCTCGCGCCGTGGGCTACATTCTTCCGCCCCTGACGGGGCTTTAAGAACGGGCCTATTTGCGCGCGCGGTAGCCGGGGCGCGTGCGGACGGAGACGTTCTTGCGCGTGATGCGGACGCGAATCTTGCGGTACTTGCCGTCGCGTGCGGTGTTGGCCGGGTAGTAGCCCAGAGAATATTGCGTGCGTAGCTCTTCGGCGATCTGCTGGAAGGCGCGCGGAAGCATCGAGGGATTATCGGCGCGGATGAGGCGGCCTCCGGTGGTCTGCGCCATCTCGTTCAGGTAGTCGTCGGCGAGCTTGTAGAGATTGTCCAGCATCGAGGCGATAGAGGCATCGCTGTTGCTACTGCCGCCGCTGCCGCCGTTGCCGCTGCCGTTGCCGCTGCCGCCGCCTGTTCTCTCGTCAGGCCCCCGCGCGGTAACGTCGGGCACTCCGCTGCTGCCGCCGCTCGATGGCGCGGGAGGACGGCTGTTCGGGTCTCGGCCTGAGCCGCCGCGCGGGTTCGAGCCGCCGCGCGGGTTGATGACGACTGTGCCGGGCGGCATGCCGGGGATTTTGCCGAGGATGGTTCCGAGGTCTACCGTCTGGCCGCCGCGTGCCTGCTGGCGTGCGAGCTGCTCGGTCTCGGCGCGTGTGTCGAAGCGAACGGGGTAGACGATCACGTCCGCCTCTTCGACGGCGCGGCGGTTGTCTCCGTAGGTGCGGCTGCCGCTGTGGAAGTCTACACCGTCGGTGAGCATGATGACGGCCTTGCGACCCTTCAGGCGGCGGAGCGAGCGGAAGGCGAGATCGAAGGCGTCGTAAAGGCGCGTGCCCTTGCCGGGACGCGTCGAGCTTATGGCCGAGGCGAGCGCGGCACGGTCGGAGGTGAAGTCGCAGAGGTCGCGTACCTCGTCGTCGAAGGAGATGACCTTCATGCGGTCGCCCGCGCGCAACTCGTCGGTGAAGGCGATGGCCGCCGCCTGCACCTGCCGCATCTTCTCGACGGTCGTGCTGGCGCTCGTGTCGATCAAGAGGACGACGCTGAAAGGCTCTGTGACGGTCGCGAAGAAAGCGACGCGCTGCTCCGTGCCGTCTTCGGAGACGCTGAACTCTTCGGCCTTCAAGTCCGGAACGTAACGCCCCTCGCGGTCGCTCGCGATGACGGGCACGGTGACGAGGTTCGTCTCGACCTTGACCGTCTCGCCCTCGTCCACGTCCTCCGCCGTCGTGTCGGGCTGCGCGGGCGTGGGCGACTCGGGCGCTTTCGTTTCGGGCGGCTTCTCCTGTGTGTTCTTCTTGGTCTCGCTCCCCGGAGTCCTGCGGCCCGCCTGCGCGTGTGCGCGGGCTAAGGCATGACTGTCGCTGAAGACAAAAGGCAAGCTGCTGTCGCGGAAAGCAAAAGGCAAAAGGCAGAAGGCAAAAGCGAGAAGGAAGAAGAGCATCGCCGTCTTCCCTACCCTTTGCCTCGTACCTTTTGCCTTTTGCCTTTTGCCTCTCATACCGGATCGCTTCTTTCAGCGTGTGATGCTCGGAAGCGGCATCGCGGATGGATGGTCTAAGGCTTTTTGCTTGAGCGCGAGCGTCAGCGCACTTTACTGCTCAGGCTCTCGAAGGCATTGAAGACCTTCGCGTTGACGCGCCCGGCGTTCTGTGCGACGAAGTTGCGGAAAGCTCTCTTGACTACCGGCTCCCTCGGCCTTTCTTTGAACGCGCTCCCTGCGCCGTCTCCACCACTACCACCCTTACCGACCCCGACTGTATCACCGCCGACGATTGAAGCTGACCTGCGCTCTTCTTCGCGCTCCTCTTACCGGCTCCGCCTTTAGCGCCGCCCTTCTTCGCGCTGCCCTTTACGGAACCCTTGGACGCACCCTTAGAGCCGCCCCGCGCGCCGCTCCCACTGCTGCCCTTCGCGCCGCCTTTGGCTCCGCCCGACTTCTTGACACTAGCTTTGGCTCCGCCCTTTGCGCTGGCTTTGGTTCCGCCTTTCGCTCCGGCTTTAGCGCCGCTCTTCGCTCCGGTTTTAGCTCCAGCTTTGGCTCCGCCTTTCGTAGCAATCGTGCCGCCGCTCTTGCTGCCGCTCTTGGCGCTTGCCTTAGCGGCTCCGCCTTTCGCGCCGCCTTTGCCAGCCCCCTTTCCTGCTCCGGCATTCTTAGCAGCACCACCCTTACTCGAAGCACCACCGCCGCCAGCGTTCTTCGCGCCGCCCTTGGCTCCGCTGCCGCCAACGGCTGCGCCGCCCTTCGTCGCGCCAGCTTTCGTCGCGCCACCTCCGGCAACGTCTCCACCGCCCGAGCCTTCGCCCGTGCCCGGCGTGCCGCCGCCCGAGATACCTGCGCCCATCCCCGTGGTACGCCCGATGGCCGCTCCGCCGTGTGTGCCTTCGGCATCGTTGCCGCTTCCTCCGGTCGCGCCCGCGCCCGTCTCAACGCCGCCGGTCTCAGCACCGCCGCCGCCGCTACCCGTCAAGTCGTCTCTGTCGTCTCTGTTACTGGACATCTTTGATCTGCTCCTTTTGTGAGAGTTGTGACCTCACGCTCAGGCGAGGTCGTGCCTAGCGTTATAAGTGCGGCGCAAAGAACTTTTGTCGCTTTGCGGCGGAGGATAGCACAACTTTCATTCACGCGAACCAATACTTTTACGCGCTGCCGAAAAAAAATTCCTTGCTGCTCTGTTGAGAAGGCAAGCCTCTCCGGGGAAGGCAAAAATTCAAGGAAAGGTAAAAGGCAAAATCAAAAGGACGAGAGCCACGCTGCTTCTCGTCTTACTTTTCACTTTTGCCTTTTGCCCTTTGCCTTTTGCCTTCCCCGGAGGGGCTTGCCTTTCATCAACGGCCTTGCCCGCGCGCGCCGCGAGCCGCCATAATGAGCGCGCCGGAAGTCGAACAAAAGACCGAGCACTCGGAAAGAACAGATGGAACCACTCTCTTCAGCCGTGGCCGTCCTGTCGGCGATGATTACGCCCGCCGTGCTCATCTCGGCCTGCGGCGCGCTGATACTCTCGACCTCGACGCGCCTGGGCCGTGTCGTTGACCGCGTGCGTATGCTCATCGACCGCTTCGAGGAGATGATGAAGGCGCAAGAGGAGGACGGCGTCGAGTTGTTCGAGGAGCGCCGCGCCGTCATCTTCAACCAGCTCGACCGTCTGACGACCCGCTCGCGTCTGCTGCAAAAGAGCATGACCGTCTTCTATCTCTCGCTCGGCGTCTTCGTCGCGACGAGCGTCTCCATCGGGATCGTGGCCGCCATCGGGCACGCGAGCTACGCCTGGTTCCCCGTCGTGCTCGGCCTCATTGGCGCGTGCGGGCTTTTTCAAGGCAGCGTCCTGCTTATCAAAGAGGCGCGACTCGCGCAGGTGTCTCTGAACGCCGAGATGGATTTTATCTGGAAGCTCGGGCGCGCGCTCGCCCCGCCTGATTTGCGCCAGACGCGCAGCCCGCATCACAACCCTCTGACGCTCAGGAGAAAGATTTGATGGCGCGCGCCTCGTATCTCGGACTCTACGCGTCGGGTGAGCTTGAGCGTCGCGTCGTGGCGCTCGAACGTCTGCTCGAAGCCTGCACGGTCTGCCCGCTCGATTGCGGCAACAATCGTCTGCGCGGCGAGCTTGCGCGCTGCTATTCGGGTGCGCTCCCCGTCGTCTCGTCCTACACGCCGCACTTCGGCGAGGAGCCTGCGCTCACGGGCAGGCACGGCGCGGGCAACGTCTTCTTCGGCAACTGCAATCTGCGCTGCGTCTACTGCCAGAACTACCAGATTTCACAGGCGCACAAAGCGCAGATTAAAAACGAGGTCACGCACGAGCGGCTCGCAGAGATGATGCTTGAGCTTCAGTCGCGCGGCTGCCACAACATCAACTTCGTCTCGCCCACACACTTCGCGCCGCAGATGGCGCGCGCCGTCCTGCTCGCAGCCCGTCGCGGCCTGAAGCTTCCCATCGTCTACAACACGAACGCATACGACTCGGTCGAGGTGCTCGGCCTGCTCGACCGTGTAGTTGACATATACCTGCCCGACCTGAAGTACGCAGACTCGTCCGACGGCTACACATACTCGAAAGTCCCGAACTACACCGAGCACGCCCGCGCCGCTTTGAAAGAGATGTACCGCCAGACGGGCGACGAGCTGGTCTTCGGCGCAGATGGGATGCTCGCGCGCGGGCTTGTCATTCGCCTGCTCGTGCTCCCGAACGACATCGCCGGCGTGCGTGAGTCTCTGGAATGGATTCGCGAGAGCTTAAGCCCGCGCGTCGCCGTCTCGCTCATGGCGCAATACTATGCGACGAACAAGGCCGCGACGGACGAGCGCTTCATGCTGCTCTCGCGCCGCATCAACGAGAGCGAGTGGTGGCGTGCCGTCTCGCTCCTCGAAGAGTTGGGGATGGAGGAGGGCTGGATGCAGGAGTACGACGGAGCCTCGCACTACTATCGCCCGGACTTCCGCAACCCCGAGACGCCTTTCAAGGACATACGCGATTTTCAATCGTAACGCGAGGCAAGGAATGGCGAGCGCTTATTTGAGTCGAGGAATGGCGGGCGCTTATTTCATGAGCGGCAACCTCGATTTCATCGGCGGTCTTTTCATCGTCCTCATCGTGCTGTGCTCCATCGGCGGGTTCGTCTTCGTCACCATCTTCATCTGTGCCAAAGTCTTCGGCACAAGCACAGACGAGCTAACGGCAATCAACCTGAACCGTGAGGAGGAGCGCAAGCATTGAGCGACACGGAAGAAGTGACGAGCGCAAAAGTCGGCGCGGCAGCACCCGACTTCACTCTGAAGGACGGCGACGGCAACGACTGGCGACTCTCAGATCAACGCGGACGCGTCGTCGTGCTGCTCTTCTATCCGGGCGACGAGACGCCCGTCTGCACGCGGCAGATGTGCTCTGTGCGCGACCGTTGGGAGGACTATGAGGCTCTGGGCGCGGAGGTCGTCGGCGTCTCGACCGACTCAGTAGAGTCGCATCGCAAATTCGCGGAGCACCACTCGCTCCCCCTACGCCTGCTCTCCGACCCCGACCGCCGTGTGGCCGAGATGTACAATGCCAGGTCTTGGCTCCCCGGTCGCGCGGCGCGCGCCGTCATCGTCATCGACGCCGACGGCGTGGTGCGTCACAACAAGGCACAGGCAGTCTCGCTCATCCGCCCGAAGGACGACGAAGTGCTCGCCGCCATCCGCGCGGCCAAGGCCCCCGCAAGGGAACGATGAAGTAGGAACGATGAACATTGAACTGAATACTTCTCATCTTTCATTCATCGTTCCTACTTCAACGTTCCGGCGTGCTATGCTTCGCCCACACGATAATTTTACTTCCGGACTCTCTCTGAAAAGTTCACTTCCGGACTATTGCTAAGGAGACTCTGCTGATGGCCGAACAGATCAAGTGCGCGCGCTGCGGCGAGAAGCGCCCGGCGCTTGGCTACGCCCCCTTCCCGAACGAGATGGGGCAGCGCATCGGCTCGGAAATCTGCCAGCCGTGCTGGGCCGAGTGGCTGCAAAAACAGAACATGATTATCAACCACTACGGCCTCGACCTGATGAACGAGGACGCGCAGAACTTTCTCTTCGATAACATGAAAGCCTTCTTCTTCGGCGGCGGCGACCTGCCCACCGCGCAGATCGACACCTCGAAGGAAGGCACGGTCAAGTGGTGAAAGAGAGGTCGGAGGTTAGAGGTCAGAGGTCAGAGGTTAGCGAAGAACGCTTGTCAGTTAACCTTCAACATCGGTGATAGCCCAACTACTAACCTCTAACCTCTAACCTCTGACCTCTACTTTTCCCCTTGTCCCGCCCGCGCCTCCGGCGTTAAGATTGCGCCAGTCTTAACGCCCAATACAGCCGTCCGAAGCTTTTCGAGGGGCCGCCGTCCGCCGAGGCGTGGCTCCGACGGGCGTCTTGCGTGGGCCCCCGGTCAACCTAAACGGGCGAAGTCCCAGGAGAAAATATGAGAAGTAAAACGCTTCTAGCCGTTATCGCCGTCGCGGCGTTGAGCCTTGCCGCCGCCTGTAGCAGCGACGACAACACGAACGTCAGTGTGAACACCAATCGCGCCGTCAACACGAACGCCGTCGTGAACACGAACACGAACGTTAACGCGAATGCCAACTCGCATGCGACGAACTGGAACATGTCGCGCGAGGAGTACAACAAGAACGAGAACAGCTACAAGGCCGAGGCGAAGAACAAGAACGAGTCAATCGGCGCGGGCCTCGAAGACGGCTGGATTCACTTCAAGGTGCGCGGTGCGCTCGCCATCGTCAACGACCTGCGCGACTCGACCATCTATGTGGACGTGAACGATAAGGTCGTGACGCTGCGCGGCACGGTCGCCAGCGCCGACCAGAAGGCCAAGGCCGAGAAGGCCGCACACGTCGATGGCGCGACCAAGGTCGTTGACAAGCTCGAAGTCAAGGCCGACACCAGCGGGAACAAGAACGCCGCGAACGCGAACGCGAACACGCACGCCGCCGCTGCCAACGCCAACAAGAAGGGCTGACTTCTTCCACAGGCTCAGGCCCGGCACGTGTTTGACCATCTAGCCACCGCAGACACGCAGGAGACGCAGACCCTACAGAGGATTCGAGATTTGAAGTCTCAAGTTTGAAATCTTTGAAGTCTCAAGTTTGGAATCTTTGAAATCTCGAATTTGGAATCTCAAATTCTCTGTAGGGTCTGCGTGTCACCTGTGTGTGCGGCGGTTATATGCCTGGCCGAGCCGACGCCCGAACGTCGAAGTCGTCCGAAGAACTCGAACGGCGCGGGCCGCTCTGCGGCTGAAACTTTTCCCCCTCTGCTCTCGTTAGCAGGACGCGCGCCCGGCCAAAGAATACTTCCCCGCTCGAAACGTACGGCCTTACTCCGGCGGGGTGAAGAAGCCTTTCTTGGGCGGCGCGCAACTTCCGAGTCTTAAACGTCAAAATTCGGCGCGTGCTCTTCTCCCGGCCTGTGGGACAGGCCCAGTAGGGGCACGCCGGCTGCTTCCGTCTCTCGGCAGGAAACTACCTTATGCGACACTCCCAGAAAAGAATTCTCGCGACCGTCGTGGCCGCCGTGCTTCTCTGCGCCGCGCTCTGGACGACACACGCGGGCGCGCAACGCAGTCGTCCGGGCGGCGGCGTGGATGTCTACGCCATCACCAACGCGCGCATCATCACCGTCTCGGGCCCCGTAATCGAGCGCGGGACAATCGTCATCCGCGACGGCCTCATCGCCGCCGTCGGCGCAAGCGTCAACGCGCCGCCCGACGCGCGCACGATTGACGGCACAGGGCTGAACGTTTATCCCGGCCTCATCGACTCAAGCACCACGCTCGGCATCCCTCGCCCGACGCCGACGCCCGGCGCTGGACAGGGCGTCGGCGGAGGTGGATTCGCCGGACTCTTCGGCCAGACAGCGCCCTCGGCCACCTCTCCAAACTCGACGCAACTGCCCGGCCTCCAGCCCGAAATTCTCGCCGCCGACATCATCCGACCGGGCGGCACGGAGATCGAGGCCGCGCGCAACTCGGGCATCACCGCCGCGCAGACCGCGCCGCGCGGCAACGTCTTTCTAGGCCAGTCGGCCATCATCAATCTCGCGGGCGACTCGCCGCAGCAGATGATCGTGCGCTCGCCCGTCGCGCTCTACGTGGGACTCAACCCCATCGGCGGCGGGCAGTATCCCGGCTCTTTGATGGGCGTCTTCTCTTCCGTCCGGCAGATGCTTCTCGACGCGCGGCGCTTCCGCGAGGCAAACGAAATCTATGAGCGCAACCCGCGCGGCCTTCGACGCCCGGAGCAGGACAAGTCGCTCGCCGCCCTTCTGCCCGTGCTTGCCCGACAGGTTCCCATCGTGATGCAGGCCGACCACGAGCGAGAGATTGAGCGCGCACTCGATCTCGCGCAGGAGTTCAATCTGCTTCTGGTCATCAACGGCGGGCAGGAGGCAGACCGCGTGGCCGCACGTCTGAAGGCGGCTGGCGTCCCCGTCCTGCTCTCTCTGAACTTCCCACGACGTGCCGCAGCCGCCTCGCCCGAAGCAGACCCGGAGCCTCTGCGCGTGCTGCGCGAGAGGGTCGAAGCGCCGAAGACCGCAGGCCGCCTCGCCGCCGCGGGCGTCCGCTTCGCCTTTCAATCGGGCGGCATGAACACGATGTCCGACTTCCTCTCGAACGCCGCGAAGGCCGTTGACGCCGGCCTCTCACGCGACGACGCCGTGCGCGCGTTGACTTTGCGACCCGCGGAGATTCTCGGCGTCTCGAACCAGCTCGGCTCAATCGAGGTCGGCAAGATCGCCAACCTCACCATCACTCGCGGAGACCTGTTCGCGCGTGACCGTCGCATCGCACACGTCTTCATCGATGGTCGCCCCGTCGAGCTTCGCCCCGCCGCAACCGGTACGGGCGGCGCGAGCGCTTCGGGGACTTGGACGCTCAACATCAACCTCGGCGGCTCGGCCAACGAGAAGCAGGAGTTCGGCGTCACGCTCAACTTGCAGCAGCAGGGCGAGCGCCTGACAGGCTCGCTCCAGGGACAGCTCGGCTCCGGCTCAATCGCCAACGGCACGGTCAACGGCGCGGATATAAGCTTCACCGTGCCCATCACGCTGCCCGCGCCCGCGAGCCAGACGACCGATGCCATCTTCAACGGCACCATCGCCGGAGGCGAGATGCGCGGCACAGTCCAGGTCGTCGGGCGCGGCAACGGCACGTTCACGGGGACGCGCGCCGGAGGAGGCCCGCCCGCCGGAGTCCCGACGCCGCAAGCAGGCGCAACGCCGCAAGCAGGCACGCCGCCACCCGCGGCGACTCGACCACCAGCCGCCGCAGGAGGTGCGACACCGCCCGCCGCAGGAGCCGCCAGTCTCTCCGGAACGTGGACGCTCACCTCGACCATCGGCCCGCAGGAGATCATTTCAACGCTCACGCTCGAACAGCAGGGCGAACGGCTATCGGGTCGTCTTGAGAACTCGCGCTTCGGCGCGAACGACATCAGCGAAGGCACGGTCAACGGCGACTCGTTCCGCTTCTCGACGACGGTCAACTTCGGCGGCCAGAGCGTCGGCCTGACCTATGAGGGAACCGCGAGCGGCAACCAGATGAGCGGCTCGGTCACGACGCCGCACGGCGCTGTACCTTTCAGCGGCACGCGCACACCATAAAAAAGCAGTGACGAGTGAGAAGTGACGAGTGACAAGATAAGAACTGTCTTCAACTCGTCACTTGTCACTCGTCACTGCTTTCGGAGAAAAGTATGAAGAGACTTTTGACACTCGCGATATGTTTCCTTGCGGCGTGTATGGCCGCATCGGCTCAGACACGTGGCGGCGCGGGGCCCCAGGCGCGCGCGGGCGGCGCGGCGGCGGCGGCGCAGGACACGCTCATACGCAACGCCACGGTGCTGACCGTCTCGCACGGGACGCTTCCCGCCACAGACGTTTTAATCCGCGCGGGGAAGATCGCCGCCGTCGGACAGAACTTGAAAGCGCCCGACGGCGCGCGCGTCATCGACGCCGCGGGACGCTTCATCTTGCCCGGCATCATCGACGCGCACTCGCACTCGATGATGGACGGCTCGGTCAACGAATGCACGCGCTCCGTCACCTCGATGGTGACGACGCGTGACATCCTCAACCCGACGGCCGTCAACATCTATCGAGAGCTTGCGGGCGGCACGACCGCTGCGCTCCTTCTGCACGGCTCGTGCAATGCAATCGGGGGACTCAGCACGACAGTCAAGCTCAAATGGGGCCATCCGGCGGCGGACTTCCCCGTTCCCGGCGCTCCGCCCGGCATCAAGTTCGCGCTCGGCGAGAACCCGAAGCGCTCGAACTTCAACATCCCCGGACTTGCACCACGCTACCCCGCGACACGCATGGGCGTCGAAGAGACCATCCGCGACGCCTTCACGCGTGCTCGTGATTACAAGCGCGACTGGGACGACTATCGCGCCGCCACCGCACGCGGCGAGAAGAATGTGATTCCGCCGCGCCGCGACCTTGAGCTTGACCCGCTCGTCGAGGTCTTGGAGGGCAAGCGCTTTGTTCACTCGCACTGCTATCGTGCCGACGAAATCCTGATGCTCATCAATGTGGCCGATGAGTTCGGCTTTAAGGTCAGGACGTTCCAGCACGTCCTGGAAGGCTACAAGGTTGCAGACGAGATCGCGCGCCACGGCGGGATGGCTTCGACCTTCACGGACTTCTGGGGCTACAAGATGGAGGCATACGACGCCATCCCGTACAACGCTGCCATCCTGACGCGCCACGGCATCGTCACCTCCGTCAACTCCGACTCCGACGAGCGTGCGCGCCGCCTCAACATCGAGGCCGCGAAGACCATGCGCTACGGCGGTCTCACGGAAGAAGAGGCGCTCAAGCTCGTCACCTTGAACCCGGCCATCCAACTCGGCATCGACAAGCGCACAGGCTCAATCGACGTGGGCAAGGACGCAGACCTTGTCGTCTGGAGCGCGCACCCCTTCTCGGTCTACGCGCACCCCGACCTGACTTTTGTTGACGGCGAGCTTCTCTTCGACCGGCAGGCAGACATTGCGCGCCGCCCCGCCCTCGAAGCCGAGCGCAAGGCTTTAGAGCAGGCGGAGTCGAACCGCGCGCCCGCGCAAGGCGGCACGCCGCCGCGCCCGCCCGCCGCCATCCGACGCGCTTACACCGATGATGACGATGTACAGGACGCGCAGGAGGATAACCAGCGATGAAGACGACAAGACTCTTGGCCTCGATGAAGACGACGCGGTACTTCGCCGCGATCCTCTTCGTCGCCGTGGCCTTCGCTCTCCCTCTCGCGCGTATGGCCCGAGCGCAGGACGCAGACAAGCCCGACCCGCAGTTCACGAACACGCCCGCGCCCACTTACGTCATACGCAACGCGCGCATCGTCACCGTCAGCGGCGCTGACATCGAAGGCGGCACAGTCGTCATCAGCAATGGTCGCATCGCTTCGGTCGGCGCAAACGTCACAGCGCCCGCGGGCGCGCAGGAGATAGACGGGCGGGGCCTCATCGTCTATCCCGGCATGATCGACCTGGGGACGAACATGGGACTGACGGAAGTCTCAAGCGTCAATGCCACCTCCGACACGCAGGAACTCGGCGAGATGAATCCGAACATCGCAGCCATCTGGTCTGTGAACCCGCACAGCTCGCACATCGCCGTGACGCGCGTCGAAGGCGTGACCTCTGCGCTCGCGATGCCTTCGGGCGGAACAATCTCGGGCCAAGCCGCCTTCATCAACCTCGCGGGCACAACCCCGCGCGAGATGGCCGTCGTCCCCACGGCGGCGCTCGTCATCGAGTTCCCGCGTGTCGGCGGCGGTGGCGGCTTCGCGGCCTTCCTCGCCGCGCAGCAGGGCATCACGCAGGACGCCATCACGCAGCGCGACCGCCGCGTCGATGAACTCCGACGGCTGCTGCGCGACGCCGAAGCCTACGGGCGCGCGCAGGATGCCTATGCGAAAGACCCGAAGTCCGTGCCGCGCCCGCCGACCGATTTACGGCTTGCGGCGCTCGTTCCCTACACGCGCGGCGAGCGCCCCGTCATCTTCCGCGCCGAGCGCGAGCGAGACATCCGCGCCTCCGTGCGCTTTGCCGACGAGATGAAGCTCAAGGCCGTCATCATCGGCGGCAGCGAAGCATGGAAGGCGGCGCAAGTTTTGAAGGAGCGAAATGTGCCCGTCATCCTCGACAGCGTTCTGAACATGCCGCTCAGGGAAGACGACCCGTACGACTCGCTCTTTGAGAACGCCGCGAAGCTTCAAGCCGCCGGCGTGCGCTTCTGCATCTCGACGGGCGACTCGGGCGCGCACGTCCGCGACCTCCCCTTCAACGCAGGGATGGCCGCCGCTTACGGTCTGCCGAAGTTAGAGGCGCTCAAGTCCGTCACGCTCTACCCGGCGCAAATCTTAGGCGTCGCAGACCGCGTCGGCTCAATCGACGTGGGCAAGATCGCCAACCTCGTCGTCACCGACGGCGACATGCTCGAAGCCCGTACGCACATACGCTACCTCTTCATCGGTGGCCGCCAGATTCCGCTCGTCAGCCGCCACACCGTTCTCAACGATCAGTTCAAAGATAGGAAATAGGAAGTAGACAGTAGTCAGTAGTCAGTAGTCAGTAGAAAAACCTTCTTCGGCGAGTCGGCAGGGAGTCATCGGCTGCGCCCGTGGCGCGGAGCGCTACTGTCTACTGACTACTGTCTACTTCCTTTTGCAACCTGCTCGCAAGCGAATTGCAACCACGCGGCGGTGCGTTTCGGTCTATGGTTTCCCGAACAAAAAAGTCACTGCCCCGACAATCGTCTTATAAGAGCGCCTCGCCAAAGCACTCACGCCGTTGTCCGGAAGGTCGCAGTGAATCAAATTCCGATAGTTACAGGGAGAGGGATAAGATCATGAAGACTTCAAAGACTCTACGCGGCTTCGTAGCGACCTGCGCGCTGGCGCTCGCCTTCGCG
This sequence comes from Acidobacteriota bacterium, assembly GCA_032162705.1. GTDB lineage: Bacteria > Acidobacteriota > Blastocatellia > Pyrinomonadales > Pyrinomonadaceae > QHXN01. Next base: position 9,689 of record JAVRON010000103.1, on the reverse strand, counting down.
CCGTCCGCGCTCGGACAGGACAATCCGAGCACCACGCCGTCGGGCACGCGCGCGAGCGTGGCCTCGGGTCAGAAGGCGAAGCTCAAAGGCGCGGTCATCCGCCGCGATTCCGACTCGTTCGTCGTGCAGGACGCGAGCGGCGCGCAGACGACGGTGGTACTGAACGACCGTACGAACGTCAAGATGAAAGGCGGCTTCTTCGGCGGCGGCTCGAAGCTCGCGCTGACCTCGATCACGCGCGGCCTCAACGTCGAGGTCGAGGGGAGCGGCGACTCTTCCGGCAATCTCGTCGCCGACAAGATCAGGTTCAGCGAGGCAGACCTCCGCACGGCGCGCACGCTCGAAGCCAACATCGTGCCCGTCGAGGGGCGCGTCGGTCAGGCCGAAAGTCGCATCGGCGAAACCGAGCAGAACACGCAGCGCATGTCGGGTCAGTTGGACGAGCTGACCGCAGTCTCGAACGCCGCGGCGGGCGGAGCGGTCGCCGCGCAGGAGCAGGCCGACCACGCCGTCAAGGGCGTCCAGGTCGCCAACGAGCGCATCAACTCGCTCGACGATTACACGCCCGAGCAGAGTATCCAGATCAACTTCAAGTTGCGCAGCGCCGTGCTCACGCCCGACTCGAAGGCTTCGCTTGACAAGGTCGCCGACTACGCCAAGAACGCCAAAGGCTTCCTTATCGAAGTGACGGGCTACGCATACGAGTCGCGCGACAAAAACGTTAACCGCCAGCTCAGCCAGCAGCGCGCCGAGTCGGTCGTGCGCTACCTCGTCGAGAACCAACAGATTCCGCTGCGCCGGATACTGACGCCGTTCGGCTATGGCGCGTTGAACCCGCTCGCCGACAACACGACGCGCGAGGGTCGCACAGAGAATCGACGCGCCGAAGTGCGCGTGCTCGTCAACAAAGGACTGACGGGGACGCCCGCCGACGGCACCAAGATTTCCGCCGCGACACCCAAATAGCCGGGCCGTTTCACACATCGAACCGGACAGAACGCAAATGAGAAAGCGAAGACCGCTGTTAACGGCCTTCGCTTTCTCATTTGCGTCTGGTCAGGCAAGATATACTTTTCAAGCGGGCTGCATCAGAAGACTGAAGGCTGCCCGTACTTCTTTATGCCGCCCGTCCGAAACCCTGAAGCGAGTGCTAACCTTGTGCCGCGACCGACGCTCGAAAAACTACTCGAACGGCTCGACGAGCTGAAGCGCCCTGACGGCGTGCGCGCTCGCGTGCTCTTGGGAAGCGCGCTTAATGAGGCCGCGCGGCGTGAGTTCGCGGACGCGCCATCGCTCATACGCTTTCACGAAATCCTCCTCTTCCTGCGTGCATACCCGCAGAGCCAAGCACTGCTTCGACAGACGGAGAGAATTCTTTCATCTTTCAAACAACGCGTTGACCGACTCCTCGCCGCCGACCCCGAAAACTATTTCTACTTCGCCGACCCGGAAGTCTCTGGGCTGGCGGGCACGTCCTTTTCCGCCGTCTTCACATATGACATTACGCGTTGGCTCGCCGCGCGTTATCCCTCGCGTGTACACCTCGACTGGGAGAACTACGAGGAAGCGGGTCAGTTGGCCTCTGTCCTGCCGCGCTTTATCCCGCTCCTCGAAGAAGAACTTTACGTCGAGACTCATTTTGCATACCGCTCGTTCCTGCGCGCGGCGCGGGGTGGCGAGCGTAACGAACTCGCTTGGCTGCTCCGGCGCTTCGAGAGTTTGAAGCTTCCCGACCGGGAGCGGGCCGCGCTCTTTGAATCTTTGAAGCTCGCAGTGCGTTGGGAACTCGGCAACTCACCTTTTACGCGCACGCGCATGCGCCGACGCGTGCGGAAGATTTTCTATCACGACGCGGCGATGCTCGCGCGCCGCGATGTTTCGCTCTCGCGCGAGATGTCGGAGGACGCGCCGACGCTGCCAGTCGAAAGGCTTTCGCGCGACGAGGGACAAAAGCTCCTCGACGCGGGGCGCGAGACGATGACGATGCGCTTCCGCGAGCTGTACGGCTTCACCTACGGCGACCCGGGGACGGTTCGGCGCGCGGATGCGGGCCGCGGCGTAGAGATTTTCCTCTGGGGCGTGCCGCCGCCGCGCCGTCTGCCGACGCTCGCCTATCACGCTCTGCTTATCTTCAAGAACGGCGTGCCGTGCGGCTACGCCGAGGGGCTGACGCTGTTCGAGCGCGTCGAGGCCGGACTCAACCTCTTCTACACCTTCCGCGAAGGCGAGTCGGCGTTGGTCTACGCGCGCGTCTTGCGCCTCTTGCGTCAGACGCTCGGCGCACGTGTCTTCTCAATCGATCCTTACCAGTTGGGTTTTAAGAACGAGGAGGGCATTGCGTCGGGCGCGTTCTGGTTCTATCGCAAGCTCGGGTTCCGTCCCGTCGAGCCGCGCCTGGCGAAGCTGATCTCGCGCGAGGAGAGAAGAATCGCCACGCGCCCCGGCTACCGCACCGACGCGCGTACACTGCGCGAGCTGGCATCGGGCCACGTACTTTTTGAAGCGCCGCCCACGACGACGGGCGAGTGGGACGACTTCCACATACGCAACCTCGTCCTCGCCGTCGCGCGCAACACGGCGAAGCGGCACGGCGGCGACGCCGAACGCGCGCGCCGCGCATCGGCTGAGACGGTCTCGGAGGCGCTCGGCATCAAACCCCGCCGCTGGGGAGAGGACGAGCGGCGTGCGCTCGAAAACCTGTCTCTGCTGCTCGCGCTTATCCCCGGCCTGTCTCGTTGGACGAAAGATGAGAAGGCCGCTGTCGTGAAGATCATTCGTGCGAAGGCGTGCGCGGACGAGTCGCAGTATCTTCGTTTATTACAAAAACACGAGAAGCTGCGCCGTGAGATCATCAGGCTCGGATCAAGAAGAAGTAGACAGTAGTCAGTAGACAGTAGACAGTAGAAAAACCTTCTTCAGAGAGTCGTTATGGTATTAACGGCTGCGCCCGTGACGCGGAGCGCTACTGACTACTGTCTACTGTCTACTGTCTACTGACTACTGTCTACTTCCTTCTATCCCGGCACGATGAGTTTCGATGGCGGGAGTATCGCGGGCATGCCGCGGTGCTGCCAGCAGCGGCCGGGGCCCCGCACGCGCCGCTGGCAAGGCGTCCCCTTCTTCGTCCGCGCACCGCAGATGTAGACCACCTCGTCCGTCTCCGTCGGGCGCTCGTTCGCCGTCCCGTCCGGGCCATAAGCAGGCTCGGGCTTCGTGGACTCAGGCTTCGTGGCCGTGCCTTCGCGCTTAACATCGGACTGACGCAGCGCGTCGGGCGTGGGCAGCGGCGCGACGAGGCCCGGCCTGCTGCGCTCAAGGATGAGCGGCGGGGACGAGGGCCTCGCGAGGCGGCCCGAGAGGAAGCCCGCGCCCGCGAGCGCCGCTGCGAGCAAGACCGGCGTCGTAAATCTTTCGCGCCGGAAACGTCGCCCGCACGAATCGCAGAAGCATCGGCTAGTCCACGCGCGCCAACGCACGCGCGCGATGCGCTCGCCGCACTCGCAGCAAAAATTCGGTCTGTACATCGCTTGCATCTCCTTCGCGTAGAGGACGCCCTGGGCGGCGAAAGTTCCGGAGACACTCGAAGGGGGCGTGGCGGCGAGAACCCTGTGAGCGTAGGCACACCAACTTGCGGACGGCGCGCATTATACGCCCGCACGCGCCCGTCGGAAAGGACTTTTAGCCGCCTCACGGTCAAGGACTCTCAGCCGTCCCACGGCCTAAGAATCAAACACCTTCGCAGCTATTGATAAAGACATTCCGGCTCGTTGATAAAGACACTCCGGCTCGTTTCACGTGCAACCACTCGTTGCACGCATGGAACGCGCATGGTATATTGGCTTGTGCTTGAGCGAGTCGTGGACGCCTTCGGGGAAGTCCCGTGTGCCGGGACGCGCTTCGTTGGCCGAGTCGGCAAGAGTCAACCTCGTCGGCGCTGTTCCCGTGGCGGGCCACCTTGTCATCCCGGCTCGCGTTCTGGAGAGCAAGCAGCGTGCAAGCGATGCGTCTGAAACTCTACTGCAACCGCTACGGACATTTTAAGGACGCACTTGTCTGCTCGGTAAGCTGCGTCTATCGCACGCGTTGCAACGACTTCGCACTTTTTTACGACGAGCGACGCGGGGAAGTGGACGCGCTCGTCTCGGACTACTATGCCGCGCGCCGCAAGCAGGAAGGGCGGAGGCCCGACGCGGCGGCGGCGACTGATTCGATGCTCGCGCATGTCGCGCCGGTCGCACGGCCCGAAGAGCTGCGCAAGCTGATACGCCTGGAGGTTTTAAGAGAGATGGCCGAGTCACTTTACATCTGGATCGACAAGGAAGACCGCGCCGAGCTGCTGGAGACCGTAGAGGTTTTGCGCCGCGCCGAGCGGGGGCAGAAGGCGAAGCACATTTACAAGGTCTCGCAGGAGATGGAGCTGCGCTTCCAGCTCGTGCCGCGCAAGCGCATCGACAAGGCCAAGCGTGTCGCCGCGGTCGAGGCCGAACGCACCGAGGCACGCCGCACGCGCCGCACAAACGCGCGCCCCTCGTCAGCGCCCGCGCCAGTCCCCTTCCCTTCCCCCGTCGCCTCGGACGAAGCGGACGCATCGGCATCCGCCCCACGCCGCGCACGCGCACGCGCCGGGAGATAAGTGAGAGAGCAAAAGGCAAAGTTCAAAAGGCAAAAATGATGATGAAGGCCACGCGGCCCCTCGTCTTCAACTTTTGCTTTTGAACTTTGCCTTTTGCCCTCCCGAAAGGAGCACTTTGCCTCTTGCCCTCCCCAAAGGGATTGTGGCAACTCACCGCGCGCCGGGCGCACCCAAATGTCCGATGCGAAGCGGAGACGGAATCGGGGGCGCAGTTGATCGCTCGCCTTTCTCTCTCTCAGGCTTCAGTCGGTAATTCCAAACTGTTCGGGGCAGCTATCCTGCGCTTGCGCAAACACGCGGGCTGACGGCATACTGATTCCGCACCGAGTGTTTTCGAGCGATGACCCTTTCGACTATTTTCCAATACAATTTGCAAAAAATCGTCTGTGCCTGCGTCGCACTCCTCTGCCTCTCGGCGACGGCCAGGGCGCAAGGGCCGGACGAGCCTGTCGTGCGCGTCGAGTCGAACCTCGTCATTCTCAACGTGGGCGTCGCCGACCATAAGGGACAATCCGTCACAGACCTTTCGTCGCACGACTTCAGTGTCTACGAGGATGGCGTCAAGCAGTCTATCGTCAGCTTCGAGCCTGCCGCGTCGCCCTTTAGTCTCGTGCTGCTTCTGGACATGTCCGGCTCGACGATCAACTTCCGTCCCACGCTCAGGCAATCGGCGCTGCGTTTCATCGACGCGCTCGGCCCTGAAGATCGTGTCGAGGTCGTCGCCTTTAACGACCGCGTTGACACTCTCCAACACTTCACAACCGACCGAGGGAAGATCGCCTTCGCCATTGCCGAAGAGGCCAAAGGCAGGGGCAACACGAAACTCTACCAGGCGCTCCGCTACTCGCTCGCGGAGCTTGGGAAAGAGGGCAAGCGGCGCAAGGCCATCGTCGTCCTGACTGACGGCCTCGACACAGAAGAGCGCAAGCTCGACGGCGAAACTTCCGCGCAGGCCAAGACCGGCGAAGAGGCGGTCGCCGCGGTCAAGCCAGAGACGAGTGCCGCGCTGCGTTCGGTGCTCGACGCGGCGGACAAGCAAGGCGTCACGATCTACCCGCTCGCGCTCCCTTCGGCTGACCCGAAGAACCTTCTCCCGCTCACGCCGCAGCAGGCGGCCATCTACTCCGCCGCGCGCACGCGCATGCAGAGCCTGGCCGACCGCACGGGCGGGCGTCTGCATGAGATTCGCCGCCTCGAAGACATGGGTCGCCTCTACGCTGAGGTCGCTGCCGACATGCGCACGCTCTATAGCATCTCCTACCAATCCTCAAACGCGCACGCACGCGATGGCAAATGGCGCTCAATCAACGTCGAAGTCACACGCGCCGACACCATCGCACGCTCCCGCCCCGGCTACTTCGCCCGCTGAAAACGCCCTGATAACAACCTGTTTTCATGGGCATTTCATTCCCACATGCCTCGCTTGACACTCGGCAAGGGCATCCGTATATTCGTTACTTCTCTTCACCAGGAGATTCGCACCCGTAGCTCAGTTGGATAGAGCGTCTGACTACGAATCAGAAGGTCGCATGTTCGAGTCATGCCGGGTGCATTAATCAAATCTAATAAGTTACGGGCGCTGCATAAGCGCCCATTTTGCTTCTCACACATTCACACACAACTCCGTGGCGCAAAAAAGGCTAGGCAGTGCATTCATAAATGCGCCCGCCTGGCCTGTTCAATGTGATTTTTCGTTATATCGCTGAATTAATCTTGCTGCTGCGCGATGCCAGCAAGGTTGACCGTTCGCGTATGCTTTGGCGCTGGCAAGAGCCGTTGGTGTTCTAGATTTCGCCGGAGGGCGAAAGGATCAGAAGCGTTTGCCCGTTAAAGTGCATGAACGGGTTAGATTCTATTTCCTGTCTTGCTTTAGCAATCGCGATTTGCCTTCAGTGAAAATTAGAAACTTTGTCGAGCGCTTCCAGTTCCCGGCTCACAGGCGTATGCATGCGTCTACGTCCGGCTAAGTTTATCGTTTCATTGTTCGCAGTAGCGGCATAGCGAAAGACACTCGCAGAACTTTTGCGCTTGAAAATATTTTTCGCAACGCAACCTGAGATGCCTCCTTGTCACCTGGTGTGACAGGACGTTACAACCGCTTTGCTGACCAGCAGGCGCAACACGGTTTGCATCTGAGTTGGAGTGAAGGGCTTCTGTAGAAAGAGGGCAGCACCGGCGGCGAAAAACCCGGAGCAAAGGGTCAAATCTCGTTCGGCAGTCATCATCATTACGGGAATACGTCTCAGCCGTTTCTCTGTCTGCATATGACCGATTACGTCAAGACCCTTGAGATGCGGCATGTGCATATCGAATATCGCCGCTGCAAAATTTGCATCAGTGTGAAGAATTCTGAAGGCTTCACGGCCATCACGGGCAGGCACCACCGTATAGCCTTCCTTCTCTAAGATGGCTGTCACCATACGCATAATCACCGCATCGTCTTCCGCGACCAGTATACGAGCTGAGGATGGAGTAGTTGACACTATGTCTTTCATCTGACTATGCCTTCCCTGGCTGGTGTTTCCCCTGGGGCCCTATCCGGTCAAGTTGCGGTTGAACAACGTCCGTATAGCAATCCGGGCAGATGCCATGGCTGAATTCAATTTCCGCATGCTCGCTGATGTAGCTCTCAACCCGGTGCCAGTAGTTCTGCTCATCACGAATTTTCTTACAGTACGAGCAGATAGGGAGCAGACCCTGAAGCTGTTTGACTTGAGAGAGAGCAGCTTCGAGTTCGCGCACGCGCGCGGCGAGACTTCCCTGTAACTCCAGGACGTGCGCGCCGACCTGCACGCGGGCGCGCAGTTCCGCCCGGTCAAAGGGCTTCGTCAAGTAATCGTTAGCTCCGGCGTCAAGCCCTGTGACCACATTCTCTTTGCCGCTCTTAGCAGTCAGGAGAATGAGATAAGGCGGTGTCACGGTAGGGAGGGCGCGAACGCGGCGACAAAGCTCGACACCGTCTATCTCAGGCATCATCCAATCGAGGATGGCTAAGTGTGGCGCGTCCGCACTCTGGAGTACGGCCCAAGCTTCCGCGCCATCGGCAGCGACCACGACTTCATAGCCAAACTTGTCGAGCGTCGCTACGAGCACGCGGCGCGAGCCGGGGTCATCTTCGGCAATCAAGACTTTCATTTGTTAAGCCCTTCGCAATGCAGGTTCCAGCGCTTGCCCGGCCAGCGCAAAATTTTCTTCGTGGTGCGCGCCGATCAACCAGGCGGACTGCCGCTTGCGCTTTTTAGTCTCGTACATCGCCTGATCCGCTTTCATCAGCAGGTCTGCGATGGAACACTCATCCGCTGGATTGACGCAGACCGCGCCGACGCTCAATGAGAGTTGGTAATCGTGAATCTCTCGCATATTGTAAGAGAGCAGAAGTTTCTCTAGGCGAGCGAGAGGAATCTCAACACTGCTGGGAGTTGTATCAGCCATGAGGATCGCGAATTCATCGCCGCCAATACGGGCGATAGTGTCGGCTCCGCGAAAACACTTTCTAAGAATCTCCGCGAGCTGTTTGAGGGCCTGCGACCCTTCTTGATGTCCGTAAGTGTCGTTGATTTGTTTCAGGCCATCCATATCCGCATAGAGCAGCGAGAAGATTTGACCTGTCCGGTGTGCTGCCCGCAATTGCTGTTCGGCCAAAGCGAGGAAGCCGCGTTGGTTATACAGTCCCGTCAGTTCGTCCGTCAGTGAGAGATTACGCATCATCGCTTCGGCTTGCTTGAGTTCAGTCACGTCCTGTGCGTGGCCGAGCACATAAGGCTCTTGGCCCGCCCCTTCGTACCGCAAGTTATCGTATTGCCAGATGCGCACAGCGCCGGATTTCGTGACGATATGTAATAGGCCACTGTCAGTTGACTGATGTCTGATTCGTTCCAGATACAGGTTGAACAGGTGCCGATGAGATGGCACGACGAATTCGCTCAAGTTGCGGCCCACCATTTCGTCCGGCTGATAGCCGAGGTGACGTGCCGCCGCCGGGTTGACCGAGAGCAGCGTCCCCGCGAGGTCTTGCGTGCAGATGAGTCCCTGACTATATTCCACCAGATGCCGGTAACGGTTTTCGCTCGCCCGTAAAGACTCGGCAGCCCGCTCGCGCTCGGCCAGCACATGATGTAGTTCTTCCACGCGATCCGCCAATCTCCTCTGTAATTTGATGACGCGTGCCCCGACCTCTATGCGGGCACGCAATTCGGCACGCGCGAAAGGCTTGGTGAGGTAATCGTCCGCCCCGGCCTTAAGCCCCGCCACGACATCTTCTGTCTCCGTCTTGGCCGTCAGCAAGATGATGTAGGTCGGCGTGGTGCTGGAAAACTGTCGCGCTCTCCGGCACACTTCAACGCCGTCCATGCCGGGCATCATCCAATCGAGAATAGCGAGCGGCGGCGCGTTCACGCCCTGGAGCACAGACAACGCCGCATCACCGTCGCCGGCGACCAATACCTCATGTCCCCACTTGGAGAGCGTGGCTTCAAGCACGCGGCGGGAAACCATGTCATCTTCTGCAATTAAGACCTTCATTGATTCACCATTTCTCGTTCACCCGCGAATGCTTTCATAACGCGCGCGAACTCTTCTTCAAGCCTACCCGGCAGCGCCCCGCCCTCATCCAACGTGTCCCCATCGACCTTCTCCTCTAACTCAGAGCACAATGACGCCATCCCCAGGATGCCGAGGTTGCTGCTGCTGCCCTTGAGGCTATGCGTCACGCGCTTTAGCGCCTGCGTGTCCTTTCGCTTCATCGCTGCGTGCAGTTCAATCAACCGCACTTGCGTATCGTTGATATACAAATTGATTAGTTCGCTGACAAGGTCTGGCTCGCCCTCCTGTTGCAGTTCCCGAAAACTTTCCAGCACCGTCAAATCAATGATCTCTCTCGCCGCCGGTGATGTGTCCAACGGCCCTGTCTGCGTTGATTGGATGGCGGGTGCGCTCCAACGCTCCAACACTTCTGATAATTCATGCGCCTTGACGGGCTTGCTCAAGTAGTCGTCCATCCCCGCCGCCAGACACTTTTCTCTCTCGCCTGCCAGAGCATGCGCCGTCATCGCGATGA
>JAVRON010000102.1:0-4588 GCA_032162705.1 Acidobacteriota bacterium | reverse complement strand
TCATCGCGATGACGGCGCATGCTCTGGCAGGCGAGAGAGAAAAGTGTCTGGCGGCGGGGATGGACGACTACTTGAGCAAGCCCGTCAAGGCGCATGAATTATCAGAAGTGTTGGAGCGTTGGAGCGCGCCTCGCCTCGCGTCAACGGAGAGGGGTCAGGCGGATGCCACTGCGCCACAGGCAAGCGGAGAACTCTTCGAACCGGAGGCGCTCGAATGTCTTTCCTGAATGTACGTCCGGTTACTTGCGTCGCCGCGCGCCCTTTGTACTGGACGAAAGCTCCTCGCCCATCACGAGCAACTTTCGTCGAAACATACTTTGCAGTTTACGGATTCTCTAGCCTTAAGGAATTTTGTCGTCATGCTTAAATCTCAATCACTGGTCAAACGTCTCTGCTTGTTAGCCACACTCCTCGCCTGTTGCAGCTTTGCCGTGCAGGCGCAAACAACCGTTCTCAATACTCCCTCAACTGACGTTCAGACCACACAGACGACTTACGTTGAAGCGGACTTCATCGGCCATCTGACGAGCTTTGAAAAGGGCGGCTTTCAGGTTTACGGCTCGCGCGTGCTCTATGGCGTGCGAAAGAAATTGGAGGTCGGTGTGAATCTCCTGTACACCAAAGCCGAAGGCGCTCCGCAATCCGTCGAGATACAGCCGAACGCCAAATGGCAGTTCTATCAAAATGAAGATAGCGGTGTCGCGGTCGCCGCCGGAGGCGTGCTGTTCCTGCCTGTGCCACACCATCATGGAAGCGACACAACCGGGCTTGTTTACCTCACCGCCAGCAAGAAAGTGAAAGCGTCGTATGGCCCGCGTTTCACCGGCGGCGCATATCGCATGGTGGGCTTGAGCGCAGGAAGCAAAGGCGGCGGCATTCTCGGTTACGAACAGCCCCTGCATCACAAGCTCACGCTCCTCGCCGACTGGTATAGCGGCCAGAACCGTCTCGGATATGCCTCAGCCGGTCTCGGAGCCACGATGTCAACAAAGAGCGTCCTCTATGTCTGTTATAGCTTCGGCAATACGGGTCGCGGGAACAACGCGCTGGGTATTTTTTACGGTTGGACTTTCTAACCTCTTCCTAATCTTGCCCACCGAACGATGGACAACGGAAATCTTATGACAACAGTTGACACACACGACCCGCACGCTCACCCGCGCACGATAGGCTGGGTCGGGATGACGGCGCTCGCCATGGGCGGCAGTAACCAGAGCCTGTTCCTGATCGCCGCGTTGTTCGTGGGACAGGGGACGATCTCCGGTCAGGGCAGCGCCGCCGTGCCGTTGCTGATCGTCGGCTTACTGCTGAGTTGGGCTGCCGCGCCGGGCTGGACAGAGCTGATCCTGATGTATCCCAAGCGCGTCGGCGGAATCGCCGCGACGTGCGGCGAAGCGTTTCGCCCCTACAGTCTCATCCTCGCGAACCTGACCGGCGTCTGTTACTGGTGGGGCTGGGTGCCGACCTGCGGACTGACCGCGCTCCTGTCCGCGTCGGCGATTCACTCTTGGTATCTGCCCGGTGTGCCCATCTCACTTCTGGCGATTGGGCTGGTGCTCTTCTTCGCGTTCGTCAATCTCTTAGGAATCAAATGGGTCACACGCATGATCGTGCCCATCGCCACGATTTCCGCGGTGCTGGCTTTCCTCTCCGGCTTCGTGCCGATCATCACGGGCCATGTGGACTGGCATCAGGCCACGACATTTACTCTGACTATTCCCTTCGCGGGCAAGTTCGGACAGTTGACGAGCCTCATGGCCGGTCTCTACTTGATCGGGTTTGCTGCACCGGCTTTTGAGGCAGCGGCCTGCCACGTCGGCGAAGCGATCAACCCTGAAAAATCCGTCCCGCGCGCGATGTTCGCCAGTGGAGCGATGGCCGGACTTTTTTTCATCGTCTTGCCCATCGTCTGGCTCGGAACGATTGGTTCAGATGGCATGGGGCAAGATTTGGCGGCGGTCTTGGGGCCGACGTTCGCGCCGCTCCTGGGAAGCGCGGCGAAGGGCGCTGCCATCTGGTTCATGATCTTCAATATGTTTCACGGCACCGTCCAACCTTTGGCCGGCGCGGCGCGAACTCTTTCGCAACTGTCGGAAGACGGACTGCTGCCGCGCAGTCTCGCCAAACGAACACGAACGGACGCGCCGTATGTCGCCATCTTACTGACGGCTGCCATGTCCATCTTCTTTTTGCTCATCGGAGACCCGATCTGGTTGATTGCGGCGGCTAACTTCACTTACTTAATCGGCATCTGCCTGCCAAGCATTGCCGTCTGGCTGCTGCGACGTGATGCTCCCGAAATGAAGCGACCGTATCGTGCGCCGCGCGGGACAGTCGCGCTCGGTGTCATCGCGGCGAGCATCTGGGGACTCTCGGCGCTGCTGGGCTTTCAGCAGTTCGGTCTGCCGACGGTCATTTTCGGATTGCTCTTCGCCTACTCCGGCACGGCTCTCTACGCATGGCGCAAATTCTCCGACCGGCGTCGTGCGGGATTGCCGGGCATCGCGCGCTCCCTGCACATCAAGTTAACCGGGGCCATGTTGCTGGTGCTGGTCTTGGATGGAGCAGGCTACCTGATGGCCGTGACGAGCATGCCTCCCGGGGATGAAGCATTGCGAACCGCACTGGAAGATGTGTTCGTGGCCGTGGCGATGCTGACCATCTCGGTCGGGTTGGTGCTGCCGGGCATGATCGCTCACTCCGCCGAAGAAATTTCCAATGCCGCCAAGCGACTGGCGACGGGCACGCTGGCGGATTTCTCACGCGCGATGGAAGCTCTCGGCAGCGGCAATCTGGAGGCCGCACACGCTCAAGTTGACATTCGCTCTGTCATCGTCCATTCGCGAGATGAAGTCGGGGAGATGGCCGAAAGCTTCAACATCATGCAGGCGGAAGTCCTACGTGCCGCGCTCGGTCTCGAAGGAGCGCGCGAAGGTCTGCAACATGCGCGCGAGGAGCTGGTCGAAATCAATGCCTCCCTCGAACAACGTGTCGAGGAGCGAACCGCGGAGGTCTCGGCCTACCGCGAACTGGAAGAGCGCAAACGCAGCGAGGAAGAGCGCGAACGCATTTTCAGTCTCTCCGTTGATCTGATGTGCGTGGCGCGCACCGACGGTTTTTTCAAACGTACCAATCCATCTTTTGAAAAGATACTCGGCTTCACCGAAGACGAACTGCTCGCCAAATCGTTTCTCGATATCGTCCACGCGGACGACCGCGCGACGGTCATTGAGGCGATCAATCAACTGAAGCAGGGCGTCTCGGCGATGGACTTCGAGATTCGCTGTTGCTGTCAAGACGGGACGTTTAAATTCTTTTCGTGGGCCGCCGTCCCCGTCGTCGAGAATGGTGTGTTTTATGCGGTCGGGCGCGACATGACCGAGCGCAAACAGATCGCGGAAGATTTAGAAGAAGCGCGCGATGCGGCCATCGAATCGGCGCGGCTCAAGTCGGAATTTCTCGCCAACATGTCGCACGAACTTCGCACGCCCATGAACGGCGTCATCGGCATGACCGGCGTCTTGCTCGACACCGAACTCAGCGTAGATCAGCGCGACTTTGCCGAGACGATTCGGGACAGCGGCGAGGCGCTGATGACCATCATCAATGATATCCTCGACTTCTCCAAGATCGAGGCCGGCAAGCTTCGTTACGAGAAGATAGACTTCGACTTGTTCCCGGCGGTCGAAGGCGTGGTCGAACTCCTCGCCGAACGCGCCGAATTCAAAGGCATCGCACTCGCTTCCTTCATTGAGAGTGATGTGCCGGTCGCTTTACGCGGCGATCCGGGACGCTTGCGACAAGTCTTAACCAATCTTATAGGCAACGCGGTCAAGTTTACTGAGGTGGGCGAAGTCGTCGTGCGCGTGACGAAGAAGTGCGAGACCGACACCCATGCGACCTTGCGCTTTGCTGTCACAGACACCGGCATCGGTATCAGCAAAGAGTCGCAACGCAGGCTCTTCCAAGCCTTCGTGCAGGCCGACGGCTCGACGACGCGCAAGTACGGCGGCACGGGATTGGGACTCGCCATCTCCAAGCAACTCGTCGAATTGATGGATGGAGAAATCGGAGTGGAGAGCAAAACAGGCAAAGGCTCGACCTTCTGGTTCACGGCGAGATTTGAGAAACAAACAACCAGACAAGTCGAAACTGCGCTTGCAAACACGATAGAAACACAAACTATGCCCTTCACTAAATCGCTCCCTGCAAATCAACGTCAACACTTGCACATCCTGCTGGCCGAAGACAACGCGGTGAATCAGAAGGTCGCGCACAGCCAATTGCATAAACTAGGCTATACCGCCGATGCCGTCTCCAACGGTCTCGAAGTGCTCGACGCCTTCGCTACTCTTCCCTATCCCATCGTGCTGATGGACTGCCAGATGCCTCTGATGGACGGCTACGAGGCGACTGCCGAGATTCGCCGCCGCGAAGCGGGTTCGCACCAACGCACCGTTATCATCGCGATGACGGCGCATGCTCTGGCAGGCGAGAGAGAAAAGTGTCTGGCGGCGGGGATGGACGACTACTTGAGCAAGCCCGTCAAGGCGCATGAATTATCAGAAGTGTTGGAGCGTTGGAGCGC
>JAVRON010000101.1:0-47973 GCA_032162705.1 Acidobacteriota bacterium | reverse complement strand
TAGAAATTGGTAGGAGTATTTTAGTTGCGTTGCTGGTCAATCGAATATTACGACGACTGTCGTGCTATGTTTCGGTTGGGCCAGCGTGTGCCCAACCCTGACCTTGGGCTATGGATAGCCCAATCTCACATAAAATCCGAAACATATACACCACGGGTCGGGATATTCGATTGGCCTTTGGAGGTGTATATGTCTGTGAAAGACCCCTTCCATGGGTTCAAATACCTAATCTATGACATCGCCGCGCTTATAACGGTGCTGGTCGTGGTGTGCAGCATTGTAGAAAAGGAACTATCTGAAGCTTCCCTAACGGTTCGAGTGAGTATTCTTGTCGTCCTGATTCTCTTTGGCTTGTGGTGCGTAATCAATAAGTTTACTAATATCGACAACTCTTAACTTCATGTGAGTTTAGTTGTATTATGTCGCCGCTTTTCTATCCTCATTACTAGGTTAACTTATGCAGTCTTCAGCTAACGCCGCTACTCAAATTCCAGTATGGGTTCCAATTGTCGCCTCATTAATTGGCGGTGGAGCTATGGGGGCGCTTATTACAGCGGCTATTACGAACTATCGGAATAGGCGACAACCAGTAGGCTATAGAAAAGAAGTCATTGAGGTTTTTAAGAAGAATCCTGAATTTCCATCACTACAAGCGTTACTGATGGTGGGGGATGACGTAACTGCATCAAGGGCGGGATTTACTGTAAATAATCTCTCCGTTGCTCGCTATACGTTTGTTAATAATGGGAATCAAGATATCAGTGAGTTTAAATTTGGAGTAAATTTAGGCGAACCGAATAAAGCAGTTGATGTGAAGACGGAAGCTCCTGACCGCTTTCATGTACTTGAATCGCTTACGCCCGTTAGCATTGATAATCAAAAAACAGATTTAGATTTTGCTCTCAAACCCTTTAATAGAGGCGACACCTACATCCTTAACGTATATTTCACTTATAAAGAATCACCTGGAACAATTAATTTAGCTACTCCACACTCTACGCAGTTCATTGAACTGTCAGCATCGGAAGGTATTAAAGGATTACTCTTCAACCAACAATCTCTTCAATTTGCAACAAGCGTGTTGTTATTCTTAGCTATCTTACTGATTTCATTCTGGATTATTCGTCTTAATTCACCCATAGGAATTATTGACCCTAAAGTCCAACAAGTCATAAGCCCTAGAGAGCCTTCTATCCATTCACCAACTCCTCAATAACCCTCGGATCAGCCTCCTTATCCTCCCTCCCGCTTCCATAACTCCTTGAGGTCTATCATGTCGTACAACTCAGCTATGGCCTAAGCCCTATCTAGAGTCTAAAGACTGTTTTGAATATTAAGATGTGTTTGGATTACCTAACCTAAATAGCGATGGGGAAGCGTTCAAAACTATAAACTTCTACACCATCATTCACCATGATTTATGTAAGGTTGCATAGCCTTACGTAGCTACCTCATAGAGTAGAATGCTCTTAGAGATTCATAGCTACATTGGACATTTATGCGACGAGATTGTAAGGGGATGTATTGTTATCATAGCCCCTGCATTATAGCTCGGATTACCTCTATAGAGTCTAGATAAGACTACCTTGACGCATTGACGGATTAGGAGCTTGTTAGGGGAAGGTCTCCATATAGAACCACTATATTGACCTTCCCCCACAGAGCCTTGAATGTGTCAATGTGTCAGACCATAAGAGGTGGCTCATCGAGCTTCAGCCCGACATACAACCTTTGCTTGCCTGTTGACTTCCGCTCAAATCCCTTCTCAGTCATATTCCTTGCGAAGCTATTTGAGGAAAAGATTGGATAGCCTCGATTTTTAGCCCACTCTTTGAATGATATGTATGCGTGCGCGCACGGCGTTTTTTCATTCGCATCAAGCGTTACGCATTCATCCATCCATTGCTGAACTAAATCACTCTCCTTCTGATACTCTTTAGAAGCACCTTCGACAGCTTTAGCATTTCCTAATCCATCTTGCCTCCACTGCCTCAATCCTTCTAAAGCCCAATTCAAAATACCGGGTAGTTCGGCCTTTAATTTAGAAGTCAGTGCTCTATCTGCTTTCTGCCCCTCAAAGTTCTGAGTGAAAGGAACTAGGCGTATTCTCCGCCAAATCCCCCTATCAGTACCTTTGACTAGTGGTTTGTGATTAACAGCCATCCAAATTTTGAAGCTCGGTCTATAGGTAAAGAATTCTTGGAAGAGGAATCTTGCGGTGAGTGCATCTTGCCCCGTCACCGATTTAACCCTTGCCTCATCCAGCCTCCTATCCTCGTTTGTCTCGATTGCGGTAACCAGCCTCTTGCCTTTGAGCGCAGCTAGGTCATTCGATGCTTCGTTCCTTTTACTAGCCTCGAATGTAGAAAAAGGAGTGTTCGCAGAATAATCTCCTATGAGATAGGAAATAATTTCTAAGAACACAGATTTCCCGTTCGCGCCACCGCCGTATAGCATGAACATAACTTGTTCGCTCGTATCACCTGTCAGTGAATAGCCGACGGCTCTCTGAATCCATGAGATAAGCTCCTCATCTCCCGCAAATATTTCCTTTAGAAAAGTCTCCCAACGGGGTGCTGTTGCTAAAAGGTCGTATTCGACGTTGAATTTCATGGAAATGTAGTCTTCTCTTCTGGATTCTCGGAATTCGCCGGTTGCTAAATCCAGCGTGCCGTTCTTAACGGCTGCTAGATATTGATTCCGGTCGTAGTCGTCTATGACCGTCTCAATTGGCTTTAGATTCATTGCCGTATTTAGCATGGCACTCCTTCTCGCTTTGGACTCCGAAGAAATTGCCCATTTCTCCAATTCGCCCCTAACCGTCTTGTTCTGGATTGACGCGGCTGCAAGGTAAGTAGCTCTAGCTGTGATAATTGCAGCTCTGTCTGCTACCCCTCCCTCGTCAATCTTCCATATGTTTACGTCCCACGTAAGCCACTTCTTTCTTGACTTGCAGTAACGGAGAAGGTCTTTAAACAAGCGGATAAATCGCTCTGCGTTACCGGCATCGGTTCGTGCCCGAATTATTAGCCATCTGACAAGTTCCTTATCCTTAATCCATTCAGGCGGCGGTCTTAACGGAAATAGTTCAGCTTCTTTCACTTGACCCGACTGATTAGAATTGTGTGGCTTGTTTCCTTCTTTCATATTAGTTGTTATCCCTTCTTTCTAGCAGACGTTCATGCGCTCTTAGAAATTCTTCTACATGCCGCTGTCCATAAAGAATTCGCCTGCCTAGCTTGTAGTGCGGCAGTTGACCTCGCTGACGCATACGCCAGAGAGTGACGCGGCTGACGCCTACAGTCTTAGCGAATTCTTCCTCGGTCATGGTTTCTCTGTCCTTATCCATGCTTTCCTCTCTTTCAAAAAGTTAAAGCCTGTAGCTGGTTGCTACAGGCTCATTGTCTTACATAGAAGTGGACAAAGAATTAGTTCGGGATTATTTCCCCTCTGCTAGTAAAGTCTCTACAAGTTCACGCCAATCTCGCGTTTCGCCAAAGCTACCAAGTAAACGCTGTAATTTCTTAGCGTATTTCAAGCCTAATGCTTTTGCTGCCTTATCCTGCGTCGGCTCCTTATCTTCTTGTGCATAATAAGCTTTGATAAAGGCAGCGAGTTTTAAATACAATTCTGAATGGCTGTACTTGATATTTAAACTTTTACTTCCTACTGGCCGACCTACTCCTTTAATTCCTAACTGCTGCCTAGCTTCCTTAGATAAGAGTGGAGCTAAAAGCTTTAAAGACTTATTTACCAATGCCCCACGTTCGCGTTTGCTTTCACCGAGTAATTCTCTCCTTGCCTGAACAAAAGGTATGCCTTTTTCTGCCGAGCGTTTTTTAACGTCAAATTCTGAAACGAACATTCTTTTGGCCGCATTATGCATTCTCGCCAACTTAAGAAGGGCTATCGTTTCTTCATCTAAATCTTCTGGCAATCCCTTACTATAATCAACGAATAAAGGTTCATCATCTCCCATCATTCTCTCCATAAAATAAAACCGGCTCGCGAATGCTAAATGCAAAAGCGAGCCGAAGTTTAGCAGAACCTTTTCAGTTGTGAAGATGTTAGTTGACTAACTCTGTAACTTCTTGTGTTTTCTCCGTCGATGTTTGCAGAGCATCAAATATAGCCGCCGCTTGCTGTGCTATTTCAGCATTTGCTGATAAATAGCGATAGGTAGTATTTACTTGTGTATGCCCTAAAATTCTACCTACCATCTGAATAGGCATCTGACCTTGAACTAATCTAGTCGCGGCTGTATGTCTGAGACTATGAATAGTAATACCGTCAAGGCCACCATGTTTTATTTCTGCTTCTTTGCAAGCAGATTTGAAAGAATTTCTTACGTTGTCAGAAATTCCGAAAACTTCACCGTTGAGGTCTTTGTTTGAAGACTCCCACAAGTTAACTAACTCGCCGTAGAGTCTATTTGTTATTGCCACGCTTCGGGACTTTAATGTTTTAGTATTTAGTGCCCGAAACGTAATCATGCGCGTGTTGAAACAAATATCTGCCCAGTGTAATTTCAACATCTCGCCTTTTCGCGCGCCAGTATCAAGCAGAGCTATCAAGAGCGGCTTTAGATGTTTCCGCTGTGGATGGTCACACGCTGCTAATAATCTAACTTCTTCTTCAATCGTAAGAATGCGATCACGCCTCATTTCGCCTGAAACGATTATTAGCGGCTCGCCAGCATTAAATGGATTCTTAGAAATCCATCCCTGCCTTAATGCGATATTCAGCATTCGACGCAAGACTGCTAATTCTCTATTCATGCTGGCAAGTTTGAGAGGTCGCTTGTATTTCGTTTGAGTTTTAAGTCTCTCAGAGCGGTAAGAATAAATATCACCGTATGTAGTTTCTCGGAGCCTTTGTCTTCCGAAATACTCTCTGAAATGGGTTAGAAAACCTTTTGCCCTAGCAACGTCGCGCAAACCTGAGATTTTCCTTTCGTCAACGTATTCAGCTTCTTTCAGGTAATGCGCCTCATAATGATCTGCTAGTTCATTGAAGGTCATTCTTGAACCGTCAATATATTTCTCTCCCTCATCCTCTATTTGACGGATTATTGTTTTCAGAATGGCTTTTGCATCAGCCTTGTCTTTCGCTGTTTTCTTAATGTTACGCCGCTTCCCTGTTCTATCAGTAAACGTTGTGCGGGCGTACCATTTGCCGTTTCTGTCTTGGAAGACATAACCTGTTCTCTCTGTTTGCTCCTTCATCGTGTCTCTCCCTTTTGGACACGCTGAAGGACACAGGAACAATTTTTAGAGAGTCCAAACCAACTTACGAACGCTAAAAAGCTCAATAAAACTAGAGATTTTAGAGCTTAGTGGCGTTCGCAATGCGGAGGTCAGGAGTTCGAGCCTCCTCTGCTCCACCAAAAAAACAACGACTGACGGCGGGACTGCTCCCGCCGTTTTCGTTTTCGTTGCCAATACGTTGCCAAGCCGCACCGAGAGCGTGTCCAGACTGCGTACCGCCTGCTTCATATTCGCAATCAGGAACATTGCCAGAAGGGGCTGTCCGGTGTTAAGTTTCCTTCTTGTCATCTAAAGTCACTTCTGACTGTACACCTTTTAAGTTCGTTCTACTTCCGGACTCCCTAACAATTCGGGCGTCCCTTTAACCTGGCGTTCTCCTGACTTCTTTCATTCGCGACTCCCGACTGTCGTGACGAAGGCTCCTCGTTACCCTTCTCCAGTAGGAAGTAAATAATGTCAGCCCCATTCCCCCCTCGCCGTCTTACACTACTATCATTCTCACTGTTTTTGATGCTGGCACTGGCGGGACTCCTCTGGGCACCGCTTGCACGCCGCCCCGCCGTGGGCCCAGACCCGCTGACGCACGGATCAGTGGGCCATGTGGCGAAAGCGCACGCCCCCTCTCCTCCCGAAGACGCCGCGGACGGAGCCTCACTCCTGAGCGAAGCCTACGGTAGGCTGCCCTTAAGCTTCGAGGCCAACGAGGGTCAGACAGCGCCGCAAGTAAAATTTCTCGCGCGCGGCAACGGTTATAATCTTTTCCTGACGCCGACCGAGGCAGTCCTCTCGTTGCGTGCCCCGGAAGCGGCGCGCGGCCGTTCCGCCGCTGTGCATTCGTTGACGCATGACCGAAGCGACTTGTCAGTGAGCGCAAATCGAAAATCAAAAATAGAGAATCAAAAATACTCCACGCTCCGCATGTCGCTTGTCGGCGCGAGTGAACGCGCCGCGGTCGAGGGGCTTGACGCGTTACAGGGCAAGAGCAATTACTTCGTGGGCCGCGACCCGTCGAAGTGGCGCACGAACGTCTCGAACTATTCGCGCGTGCGCTACACATCGGTCTATCCCGGCGTCGATCTCGAATACTACGGCAACCAGCGCCAGCTCGAATACGACTTCCGCATCGCGCCCGGCGCAAGCCCCGAACGCATCGGCCTCGCCTTGCGTGGCGCGAAGTCTCTGCGCGTTGACCGCGAGAGCGGCGACCTCGTGCTCGAAACCGCGGGCGGCGAACTGCGCCAACACAGACCAATCGTCTATCAGGAAACAGACGGCGGAAGGCGGGAGCTTGAAGGGCGCTATGTTCTGCGTGGTCGTGGCGAGGTCGGCTTCGCGGTAGGCGACTACGACCGTGGGCTGCCGCTCGTCATCGACCCCGTGCTCTCGTACTCGACCTTGCTCGACGGCACATCCGGCGGCAGCCTGGCTTTTGCCGTCGCGGTTGACTCCTTCGGCGACGCCTACGTGACGGGCGAAACAGGTTCGCCTAACTTCCCCACGACGACCGGTGCGTTCCAGACCACTAAGAACGCCGTCGACGACGCCTTCGTAACTAAATTCAACGCGACCGGCACGGCGCTCATCTACTCGACCTACTTCGGTGGCAACGGCCTTGATCTCGGCAAAGGCATCGCGGTGGACGCGAACGGTAACGCATACGTCGTCGGTCAAACGGTCTCGACCGACCTCCCTGTCGTTAATGGATTCAAAACGTCACAGGGCGGCGGCGATGGATACCTCGCTAAGCTTAACCCGAAGGGCGCCGCGATCCTCTATTCCACGTACATCGGCGGCAGCGGCAATGACGGCGCGCTCGCGGTCGCTACGGACTCGGCAGGCAACGCTTACGTCGTCGGCATCACTCCGTCGGCTGACTTGCTCACCGGCCCCGCCCCGGCTTCGACTTTTCACAACACCCTCAACGGCACTGGCGACGGCTTCCTCGTCAAGGTCAACACGCGCGCGTCGGGCGCGGCCTCTTTTGTTTACGGAACATTTCTAGGAGGCAGCGGCGATGACCAAGCGCATTCCGTCGCCCTCTCCCCCACCGGCGAAATGTACGTGGGGGGTAGCACGTTTTCGGGCGACTTCCCAACCTTCAACGCGTTTCAGGGCGCGTTGGACGGAACGCAGGACGGCTTCGTCACGAAGCTGAACGCGGCGGGCACGGCCCTCGTCTTCTCGACTTACCTCGGCGGCGCCGACGCCGACAGCGTTGACCGCATCGCCGTTGACTTCGCCGGTAACGCCTACGCGGCGTCCACCGTCGTCTCAACCGACTTCCCCACCGCTGGCGCTCCCGCGCAAAGCACTTACGGCGGCGGGTCGTCGGACGCAGCCGTGACGAAGTTCAACCCCTCCGGCGGGGTCGTCTATTCGACTTTCATCGGCGGCTCCGCCGTCGAGCTTGTCGGCGGCATCGGGGTTGACTCGCACGGCAACGCCGTAGTCGCGGGCAGAACCCTTTCGTCGGACTTCCCTGTCGTCAACGCCTCACAATCCACGCAGCCCGGCGGCGGTGCCGACATCTTCGTCACTAAGTTGAACAGTAGCGGCAGCCAATTCATCTACTCGACTTACCTCGGCGGCGCAACCAACTTCGATACGGCGTTCGGACTCGCCCTCGACTCTTTCGGCAACGCCTACGTCGTCGGCGAAACATTCTCGACCGACTACCCGACGACGCCCGGCGCGTTCGACACGACCAGCACGGTCTTCGACGCCACCGTCACGAAGCTCTCGCAACTCGGCTCGTGCAATACGACCTCGTACTCAAACTCCACGGGTTCGCCCTTCACGGTTGGAAACCAACCGGCCTCGGTGGCGGTCGGTGATTTCAACGGCGACGGCAAGCTTGACCTCGCGGTCGCCAACTTTACCAACGTGTCGGTCTTGTTGGGTGACGGGGCGGGCGGCTTCGGCGCGGCCACAAGCTTCAGCGCCGGCACTAATCCCATCTCGGTAGCGGTCGGGGATTTTAACGGCGATGGAAAGCTTGACCTCGCGGTCGCCAACTTTAGTTCAAGCAACGTCTCGGTCTTGTTGGGCGACGGCGCTGGCAGTTTCAGCGCGGCCACTAACTTCACCGTCGGCGCTGCTCCTGACTCGGTTGCTGTGGGCGACTTCGACGGCGACGGAAAACTTGACCTCGCCGTCGCCAACCAAAGCTCGAACAACGTGTCGGTCTTGCTGGGCACGGGCACGGGGAGTTTCGGCGCGGCGACAAATTTCAGCGTTGGGAATAGTCCGCGCTCGGTGGCGGTCGGGGATTTCAACGGCGATGGCAAGCTTGACCTCGCGGTCGCCAACCGAATCTCGAACAACGTGTCGGTCTTGCTGGGCACAGGTACGGGCGGCTTCGGCGCGGCCACTAACTTCGCAATCGGTAATGCTCCTCGCTCAGTGGCCGTAGGCGACTTCAACGGCGACGGCAAGCTTGACCTCGCTGTTGCCGGCGATTCTTTTCTCAACGCGGTAGCCGTCTTGCTCGGCGACGGAGTGGGAGGCTTCGGCGCGGCCACTAACTTTACCGTTGACACTACTCCCGTCTCGGTGGCGGTGAGCGACCTCAACGGCGACGGCAAACCCGACCTCGTCACCGCCAACAATGGTTCAGACAACGTGTCGGTCTTGCTGGGCACAGGCACGGGAAGTTTCGGCGCGGCCACCAATTTCGATGTCAACTCTCAACCTTCCTCAGTCGCAATCAGCGATTTCAACGGCGACGGGAAGCCCGACCTTGCCACTGCCAACAGCGGCACGGGCGATGTCTCCGTCCTGCTCGACTCCTGCGGCCTGCCAACCAGCAACACCGTCGTCGTCACGAACACGAACGACAGCGGCGCAGGCTCGCTCCGCCAAGCCATATTCGACTCGAACGCCACGGTCGGCGTCAAGGAGACGATCACATTCAACATCGCGGGCGCGGGCGTCCACACCATCACGCCGACCTCTGCTCTGCCCGACATCACAGACCCCGTCATCATCGACGGCTACACGCAGCCCACTGCTTCCGCGAACACGCTCGCCGTGGGCGATGACGCCGTCATCAAAATTGAGATTGATGGCACCAATCTCGCCAACGTCCTCAACTTCATCGGCGGCAACTCGACCGTGCGCGGCCTCGTCATCAATCGCTACACCAGCACAAACACGGCCATTCTGTTCCAGACGAACGGCAACGATGTCGTCGAAGGCTGCTTCATCGGCACGGACGCAACCGGCACGACCGACCTCAACACGGGCAGCGACGGTGTCTTCATCGGCACGGCGAACAACCGCGTCGGCGGCACGACCCCGGCGCAACGCAATATCATTTCAGGCAATGACACCTTCGGCATCGAGATCACCGGCAGCGGTGCGACCGGCAATCAGGTGAAGGGCAACTACATCGGCACGAACGCCGCCGGCACTGCCGACCTCGGCAACGGCAGCAACGGAGTCCACATCTTCGCCGCGCCGAACAACACCATCGGCGGCACGACAGTCGCAGACCGCAATGTCATTTCCGGCAACGACGGGAGCGGCGTCTTCATCGGCAACAACACCGCGACCGGCAACATCGTACGCGGCAACTTCATCGGCACGGACGCGACCGGCGCTTCTGCTTTGGGCAACACCGGCAACGGCGTCGTCATCAACGCCGCGCCCGCGAATAAAATCGGCGGCACGACGACAGGCGCGGGCAATCGTATCGCCTTCAACGGCGTCGGCGGCGTGGTCGTCGAGGCGTCGGCCACAAACAACGCGATCCTCGGCAACGCCGCCTTCCAGAACGGCAGCCTCGGCATTGACCTCGGCAGCGACGGCGTGACCGCGAACGACGCGAATGATGCCGACACCGGCCCGAACAATCTTCAGAACTTCCCCGTGCTTACCGGCACCACGAAGTTCGGCGCGAACACCAACGTTCAAGGCACGCTCAACTCGACGGCCTCGACAGCGTTTACACTTCAGTTCTTCTCGAATGCCACCTGCGACGCTTCGGGTAACGGCGAGGGTCGCACCTTCCTCGGCTCGGCGAACGTCACGACCAACGGCAGCGGTAACGTCTCGTTCAACCTCACGCTCCCGGCGACGGTCGCGGCGGGCGAGGTCGTCACGGTGACGGCGACAGACCCCAACGGCAACACCTCGGAGTTCTCCGCCTGCTCCACGGCTTCTACTCTCGGCTCTTGCGGCTCGACCAGCTTCGCCGCGGCGGCAAACTTCGGCGTTGGAACTGGCCCCCAATCAGTGGCGGTGGGAGATTTCAACGGCGACGGAAAACTCGACCTCGCCACGGCCAACGGTTCCTCAGACAACGTGTCGGTCTTGCTCGGCAATGGCGCGGGCAGTTTCGGCGCAGCTACAAACTTCGGCGCGGGAACTGCCCCCCAATCAGTGGCGGTGGGAGATTTCAACGGCGACGGCAAACTTGACCTCGCCACGGCCAACTTTACTTCAGACGATGTGTCGGTCTTGCTCGGCGACGGCGCGGGCGGTTTCGGTGCCGCCACTAACTTCGGCGCTGGTGATGGCTCTATCTCAGTTGCGGTGGGTGATTTCAACGGGGATGGCAAGCAAGACATAGCTACGGTCAACACTAACTCAAGCAACGTGTCAATCCTGTTGGGCAACGGGGCGGGCAGCTTCGGCGCGGCCACAAACTTCGGCGTTGGCACTAATCCTTTTGTAGTAGTGGTGAGCGACTTCAACCGTGACGGAAAACTTGACCTTGCCACGGCCAACTTTAACTCAAATAACGTATCGGTCTTGCTCGGCAATGGCGCGGGCAGCTTCGGCGCAGCTACAAACTTCAGCGCCGCAATTAGTCCTCAATCAGTAACGGTGGGCGACTTCAACGGCGACGGAAAACCTGACCTCGCTACGGCTAACTTTGACTCAAACGACGTGTCGGTCTTGCTCGGCGACGGCGCGGGCGGTTTCGGTGCCGCCACTAACTTCGGCGCTGGCTCCAATCCTTTTTCGGTGGCAGCGGGCGACTTCAACGGCGACGGAAAACTTGACCTCGCGGTTGCCAACATTAGCTCAAACAACGTGTCAGTCTTGTTAGGCAACGGGACGGGCGGTTTCGCCGCTGCGACAAACTTCGGTGTTGGAAGTTTTCCTTCCTCGGTGGCAGTGGGCGACTTCAACGGCGACGGTAAGCCGGACTTGACGACGGCCAACAACGGCTCAGACAACGTGTCGGTCTTGCTCAACAGTTGCGCCGGCGCGCAAACTTTTACCGTCAACAACAACGGCGATGCCGACGACGGCGCTTGCACCGTGACGGGCGTGGGCAACGGCTGCTCTCTGCGCGAGGCCATCAACGCCGCCAACGCCAACGCGGGCGCTGACACCATCGCCTTCAACATCGCGGGCGCAGGCGTCCACACCATCAGCCCTGCGTCGGCTCTCCCGACAATCACAGACGCCATAGTCATTGACGGCTACACGCAGCCCGGCGCGAGCCAGAACACGCTTGCTGTCGGCAACGACGCCGTCCTTCAGATCGAGTTGAACGGCACCAGCGTAGCTGCCGCCTCGGCGCTTAACATCAACGCCGCAAACTGCACCGTCCGCGGCCTCGTCGTCAACCGCTTCACCGGCGGCAGCAGCGGTAGCCCCGGTGCCATCAACGTCGGGAGCGTCGCGGGCGCGCACATCGAAGGTAATTTCATCGGCACCGACTCGTCCGGCAACGCGGCTTCGAGTAACAGCAACGGCCTGACCCTCATCGGCAGCACCGGCGCGACCATCGGTGGCGCAACTCCCGCCGCGCGCAACGTCATCGCTGGCAACACCTTTAGCTTCAACGTCCGCATCTTCAGCGGTGCGTCGGGCAACACGGTACTGAACAACTACATCGGCACGAATGCCGCCGGCACGGCTGTTATCTCTAACGGCTTCGGCGTGTCAATCGAGAACTGCACAAACAACACCGTCGGCGGCGTAAGCTCCGCCGCGCGTAATGTCATCTCCGGCGACGCGCAGGGCGTCCGTATTCTCGGCGCAGCCGCGACTGGAAACATTGTGCAGGGCAACTTCATCGGCACGAACGCGGCGGGCACAGCCGACCTCGGCAACACCGCTGATGGCGTGAATATTGAGAGCAGCCCCTCGAACAATCTTATCGGCGGCGCAACAACCGGAGCGGGCAATCTCATCTCCGGCAACAATCAGAACGGCGTCACGATCAACGGCGACAACAACACCGTACAGGGCAACCTCATCGGCACCGATTCCGCCGGCAGCGTTGCCCTGGGAAACACTCAGGTAGGCATCGAGGTCAGGGGTGGATTAAATAACATCATCGGCGGGAACTCCGCCGGCAGCCGCAATGTCATCTCCGGCAACGGTAGCAGCGGCATCATACTCAACGGCAACTTTGGCGCGATCACGGGCACACAGATTCAGGGCAACTTCATCGGCGTCGCCTCCAACGGCACTACTGCGCTCGGCAACAGCACCTTCGGCATCCTCATCGGCAACGGCGTCGCCAACAACACTGTCGGCGGCACGAGCGCCGGTCAAGGCAACGTCATCGCAAACAACCCTCTGGACGGCATAGGAACGACCGCTACCGCCGGCACGGGCAATGCCTTTCCGGGGAACAGTATTTTCGCCAACGGACAGGAAGGAATTGACCTCGGCAACAACGGCGTGACCGCGAACGATGCGAATGATGCCGACACCGGCGCGAACAATCTCCAGAACTTCCCCGTCTTCACTTCGGCCACGTCGAGCGGCGGCAACACGACTATCGTCGGCACGCTCAACTCGACGGCCTCGACCGCCTTCCGCGTCGAGTTCTTCTCGAATGCCACGTGCGACGCCAGCGGCAACGGCGAGGGCCGAACGTTCCTCGGCTTCACAAACGTGACGACCGACGGCTCGGGCAACGGCACTATCAACACGACGCTCGGCGTCGCCACGACAGTGGGTGAGGTCGTCACGGCGACGGCGACAGACGCATCAAACAACACTTCAGAGTTCTCCGCCTGCGTCATCGTCACCAACGCGGTGCAGACCTTCACCGTCACCAACACAAACGACAGCGGCGCAGGCTCGCTCCGTCAAGCCATACTCGACGCCAACGCCAACACGGGCACAACCGACACCATCGCCTTCAACATCGCGGGCGCGGGCATCCACACCATCAGTCCAACATCTGCTCTGCCGACAATCACAGACCCCGTCGTCATTGACGGCACGACGCAGCCCGGCTTCACCACCACGCCGCTCATCGAACTCGACGGCACGAACGCGGGCGCTAATTCAAGCGGACTCTTAATCACCTCAAGCAACTCGACCGTCCGCTCGCTCGTCATCAATCGCTTCGGCAGCGGGGCGGTGGGGCCGGGCGGTGCGGGCATCGAGTTGAACAGCAGTGGCAGCGTCGTCGAGGGCTGCTTCATCGGCACGAACGCGGCGGGCACGTCGGCGCTTCCGAACAACTTCGACGGCGTCATCATCTTAGGCAGCAACAATCGCGTCGGCGGCACGACCGCGGCGCAGCGCAACGTCCTTTCGGGCAACAACCGCGCGGGCGTGCAAATCATCAACGGATCGAGCGGCAACACAGTCTCCGGCAACTTCATCGGCACGAGCGCGGGCGGCAACACCGCAGTCCCGAACTTCAACGGCGTCGGCATCTTCAACGCCTCGAACAACATCGTCGGCGGCACGACCGCAGCCGAGCGCAACGTCATCAGCGGCAACTCGAACGACGGCGTCTCGCTCTCGCGCGTCGGCTTTGGCGTCTCGACCGGAAACGTCGTCACCGCCAACTTCATCGGCACGGACGTGAGCGGCACAGCCGACCTCGGCAACACGCGCCACGGCGTCTTCATCAGCGACGTTGCGACCAACACCGTCGGCGGCGCGACCGCCGGCGAGCGCAACGTCATCAGCGGCAACAACGCGAGCGGCGTCTTCATCGAGCTTGCCGCCGCGACCGGCAACGTCGTCAAAGGCAACTTCATCGGCACGAACGCCGCGGGCACCGCCGCCATCCCGAACGTGTTGGATGGCATCGGCCTCACCAATGCGCCAGCCAACACCATCGGCGGCTCTACCGCCGGTGCGGGCAACATCATCTCCGGCAATGGGCAGAGCGGAGTTCTGCTCAATGGGAATTCGACCGGCAACAACATTGCCGGCAACCTTATCGGCACGAACGCGGCGGGCACAGCCGCGCTCGGCAACGCGGGCAATGGTGTGGTCAT
The DNA here is from genome assembly GCA_032162705.1 of Acidobacteriota bacterium. Taxonomy (GTDB): domain Bacteria; phylum Acidobacteriota; class Blastocatellia; order Pyrinomonadales; family Pyrinomonadaceae; genus QHXN01. The sequence continues at coordinate 33,494 of JAVRON010000101.1, read as the reverse complement.
CGGCAACACATCGTTGAACTGCACCGTCGGCGGCACGACGCCTGCGGCGCGCAACGTCATCTCACGCAACGGTATCCACGGCATTCTGGTCGGCGGCGGCGCATCAGGCGCGACGATTCAGGGCAACTTCATCGGCACGGACTTGAGCGGCAACGCGGCGCTCGGCAACGTCGCCAGCGGCGTCGCTCTCATCGACGGCAACAGCAATACGGTGGGCGGCAATGTCGCTGCCGCGCGCAACGTCATCGGCGCGAACGGCGGCGACGGCGTGCTCATCCAGTTCACCAGCGGCACGGCTGACAACAACGTCGTGCAGGGCAACTTCATCGGCGTGGGCGCGAACGGCACGACCGCGCTTGGCAACACTGACAATGGTGTCGGCGTCCTCGGCAACAACAACTCCGTCGGCGGCACGACCGCGGGCGCGGGCAACACAATCGCGAACAGCGGCAGCGACGGCGTTGAGATCGGCGGCGGCACCGGCAACTTGATTCTGGGCAACAGCATCTCCGGCAGCACGGGCCTCGGCATCGAGTTGCACGACGCGCAAGCGGACGGTAGCGTCACGCCGAACGACGCGAATGATGCCGACACCGGCGCGAACAATCTCCAGAACTTCCCCCTGCTCACCTCGGCTTCAAGCTCCGGCGGCAACACGACTATCGTTGGCACGCTCAACTCGACGGCCTCGACCGCCTTCCGCGTCGAGTTCTTCTCGAATGCCACGTGCGACGCCAGCGGCAACGGCGAGGGCCGAACGTTCCTCGGCTTCGCAAACGTGACGACCGACGGCGCGGGCAACGCCATAATCAACACGACGCTCGGCGTCGCCACGACAGTGGGCGAAGTCGTCACGGCGACGGCGACAGACGCATCAAACAACACCTCCGAGTTCTCGCAGTGTGTCAACATCACGCCCCCTCCGCCCCCGACGCTTGGCAACTACGCGAACACGTCTGTGCAGCTTGGCGCGAACGCGACCATCACGCCCGACGCCGCGCCAACCAACACGACGCGTCTCACTGTTTCCACTTCGACTAACTTCAAGGGCAAGCTGGAAGGCGATCCCTTGACGGGCATCGTGCGTGTGACGGACGCGCACCCGGCAGGCGCTTTCACGGTGACGGTGACGGCCTTCAATAGCCTCGGGGCGACGACGACGAAGACTTTCACGCTGACGGTGACGACACCCGCGACGTGCAACCCTGTGAGCTTCGCGGCGGCGGCTAACTTCGGCGTCGGCACTCAGCCCGTCTCAGTAGCGATAGGCGATTTCAACGGCGACGGCAAGCAAGACCTCGCCGAGGCCGACGCCTCTGGAGGCTTTGGCGCGGGCGACGTGTCGGTCGAGTTGGGTAACGGCGCGGGTGGTTTCGGTTCCTCCACCCCTTTCACCGTCGGAACCACTCCGCTCACAATGGTGGTCGGGGATTTCAATGGCGACGGCAAGCAAGACCTCGCGGCTGCCAACGGCAACTCAAATAACGTGTCGGTCTTACTCGGCAATGGCGCGGGCAGTTTCGCGGCTGCCGTCAACTTCGGCGTTGGCACTGCTCCGATTTCAGTGGCGGTGGGTGATTTCAACGGCGACGGCAAACAAGACCTCGCCACGGCCAACCGCGACTCGAACAACGTGTCGGTCTTACTTGGTGACGGCACGGGCAGTTTTGCTGCTGCGACCAATTTCGGCGTTGGTTCTCAGCCTCAATCAATCGCGGCGGGTGACTTCAACAACGACGGTAAGCAAGACCTCGTCGCCGGTAACTTCAACTCAAACAGCGTCTCGGTCTTGCTCGGCGACGGCGCGGGCGGCTTTGCTGCTGCCGCTAACTTCACTGTTGGAACCAATCCTCTTTCGGTAGCGGTGGGCGACTTTAACGGCGACGGCAAGCAAGACCTCGCCACGGCCAACCTCGGCTCGGCCAACGTGTCGGTCTTGCTGGGCAACGGTGCGGGCGGTTTTGCTGCTGCGACCAACTTCACCGTTGGCGATCAACCCGCCTCGGTCGCAATAGGCGATTTCGACGGCGACGGCAAACAAGACCTCGCGACAGCAAACTTCAACTCAAACAATGTCTCGATCCTGTTTGGCGAAGGCGCGGGCAGTTTCAGTGCCGCCACGAACTTCGGCGTCAGCACCAATCCACGCTCAATCGCGGTGGGCGACTTCAACGCCGACGGCAAGCAAGACCTCGTCACGGCTAACCAGTTCGGCGACAACGTGTCGATCCTTTTGCGGCAATGCCCGCCGCCGACGACCTTCAACTGGAACGGAAGCGTCAGCACAGACTGGTTCAACGGCGCGAACTGGGACACGGGAACTGTGCCCACTGCGACCGACACCGTCATCATCCCTTCCGCCGGCGTCACGAACGAGCCGACCATCAACGGGGCAGACGCCACGGTCGCCGTCGTCACCGTCCAGACGGGGCGCACGCTCACGATCACGGGCAACCGTCTGTTGACTGCCACGACGCTGACGGTTGACGCGGGGGCAGCCATCAACATTCCCGCCAACCAGACCGGCAACGTCAACGCCGCCGTAACGCTGAGTGGCACGCTCACGGGCAGCAACGCCAACTCGCTCTTCGTCACCGACGGCGCGACCTTCACCAACAACGGGACGGTCAGCGTCGCCAACTTCCGCTTCCGCGGCACGACGCAGACGCTCAACGGCACGGGCAGCTTCACGGCCACCAACACGGTAGACATCATCAACGGCGCGTCCGTCACGCTCGCGAGCAATCACACGCTGAACAACCTCTCCGTCAGTAACGGCTCGTTCGATCAGGGCGCGAGCTTTAATCTCAGTGTCGTCTCAATCAGCATCTCCTCACTCGGTACGCTCAGCAACTTCGGCACGGGCGACCTCACTCTCGCCGGTACGCTCTCGAACGCAGGCACTGTCCATTACGACGGCGGCGGCGTGGGGTGCGGCGACGCAGACTCGATTCTGATTCGCTCATCGGTTGCGGGCACGCAACGCGCGTGGTCTGGCGCGGGTACGTTCACACTCACAGATGTTGACGTGAAGGATCAGGCGGGCACGGCCACAATCGCCGTGCGAAGCGGCACGGACTCCGGCAACAACGGCGCGAACTGGACGTTCTTCGGCTGCGCGGGCGGGCCGACGACCTTCACGGTCAACACCACCAACGACGTTGACGACGGCACGTGCGACGCAGCGCACTGCTCTCTGCGCGAGGCCATCAACGCCTCGAACGCCTCTGCGGGCGTGTTCGACACCATCGCCTTCCAGATACCCGGCGCGGGCGTCCAGACCATCACGCCCGCCTCGCAGCTCCCCATCGTCACCGACCCGTCCGTGATTGACGGCTCGACGCAGCCGGGCTTCGCGGGCACGCCCCTCATCGAACTCAGCGGCGCGAGCGCAGGCTCCCCCGCCACAGGCATCAGAGTCGCCGCAGGCAACACCACGATTCGCGCGCTCGTCGTCAACCGCTTCGCCAACGACGGCATTGCCTTCACAACGAGCGGCGGCAACAGCGTGAAGGGCTGCCTTATCGGCACTAACTCCGCGGGCACGGCGGCGCTCGCCAACGGCGGTCACGCCGTCTCAATCGTCGGCATTGCCAACAACACCATCGGAGGCACAACGCCCGCCGACCGCAACATCCTTTCGGGTAACGGGGCGAGCGGCGTCTTCCTCGGGACGGGCGCGACGAACAACACCGTCACCGGCAACTTCATCGGCACGAACGCGGCGGGCACTGCGGCAATCGCCAACGGCAACAGCGGCATCTTTTTAACCCAGACCAACGGCAACACCATCGGAGGCACGACGACTGCCGCGCGCAACATCATCAGCGGCAACACAGGCCCCGGCGTCAACGTCAACGGCAACGCGCCGAACAATCAGATTCTCGGCAACTTCATCGGCACGAACGCCGCCGGAACCTCCGCGCTCGGTAACAGTCTGGACGGAGTCTTCGTCACCTCGGCCAACACAACCATCGGCGGGACAGGCGCGGGCAATGTCATTTCCGGCAACGGGCGCGAGGGCGTCTTCCTAAACGCGAATGGGGGCGGCACCATCATTCAGGGCAACCTCATCGGCGTCGGCTCGGACGGTACGACCTCGCTCGGCAACGCCTTTCAGGCCGTGCTGAATCTCGGCGCGTCCGGACTCGCCATCGGCGGCACTGCGGCGGGCGCGGGTAACGTCATCGCACACAATGGGGGCGGAGTCTTTCTCCAGAGCGGTACGGGCAACGCCGTCCTCAGCAACCGGATTTTCGCCAACAACGGGAACGGCCTTGACCTCAACGACGACGGCGTGACGCCGAACGACGTGGGCGACGCCGACACGGGCGCGAATAATCTTCAGAACTTCCCCGTCCTGAACTCCGCCACGACGAACGGCGTGACGACCAACGTCTCCGCCTCGCTTAACTCGACGGCCAACACGGCCTTCCGCATCGAGTTCTTCTCAAACTCGACCTGTGCCCCGTCGGGTAACGGCGAAGGCGAGAACTTCATCGGCTCGACGAACATGACGACCGACGGAGGCGGCAACGCGAGCCAGTCGCAAGCCTTCGGCGCGCTTGCCCTCGGTACGTTCATCACGTCCACGGCGACCGACCCTTCGGGCAACACTTCGGAGTTCTCGCAGTGCCGCGCCGTCACCGCCGCGACCTTCTCCGTCAGTGGGCGCATCGCAGACGCGAGCAATCAGCCGCTGCTCGGCATCAACGTCCATCTCGCAGGCTCGACCGTCGCCGACACGACGACCGACGCGGCGGGCAACTACACGTTTGCAGGTCTGCCGCAGGGCGGCAACTTCACCGTCACGCCCACGGAGACGAACTTCCGCTTCACGCCTGCGAGCCGCAACGCGGGCAACCTGCAAACCGACCAGACCGGTGTTGACTTCACGGGCCAATTTATCAACCACACCATCACGGGCCGCATCATCGACGCGCAGGGCAACGGCATCCCCGGCGTGACCGTGACGCTCGCAGGCTCTTTCTCCGCCGTGGCGCACACCGACGCACAGGGCGGCTTCACCTTCACGAACATCCCGGAGAACGGCAACTTCCTCATCACGCCCGAAAAGGAGAACTTCACCTTTAACCCGGCGCACCAGCAGGCCACGGCCGTCGTCGCCGACATTCAGTTCCAATCAGTTGGCACAGTCCAGCCCTCACCGACGCCGACGCCCGACCAGAGCGATGACTTCAGCGGCGGCCCCTTGCCCGACCCGGACAAGTGGGCCATCGGTATTCTGACCAACCCGCCGACCGCCTTCGACCCGCTCGTCAATGTCTTCCTCGGCGGCGGACTGCTCCACATTCAGCCGCGCTCGAACGCCAACGGCCCCAGCTACAGCGGCCTCGTCTCCGTGCGCGCGCTCGACCTTACCTCAACGCCCATCATCAGCGTCGAGGTCGTGCAGGCCGCCGGGGGCGTGGGCGCGCAGACTCTCTTCGGCCTCGGCTCCAACAGCGACAACTGGTTCCGCTTCGCCGTACAGGACACGACGACCGCGCCGTCCTCTCTCTCTTCGACCCACACATCGTCCGCCGTCTCTTCGACCGCGACGACGCCGCCATCGCCCGTCGTCACGAAGCGCGGCGCGGGACTCGATGCCGTCACGGGTCAGACTCTTCTCTTCGAAATCAACGTCGGCGGGCAGAAGTTTTCGACCAGCATCGCTTACGACCCGGCGCTGCATCGCTTCTGGCGCTTCCGCCACGACGCGCCCGCGCACCTCATCATCTTCGAGACAAGCCCCGACGCCGCGAACTGGACGGTGCGCTTCAGCGCGCAACTCCCTGTAGACCAGACGGCGCTCATCGCGGAGCTTTCGGCGGGAACCTTCCGCCCGACGACAAACCCCTCTGAGGCGCTCTTCGATAACTTCCTTCTCTCGCCCTCGCCGCGGATACAGTTCACCGCCTCCGCCTTTAATGCGCGCGAGTCCGACACGTCCGCGCACGTACAGGTCATCCGCACCGGCAGCGACGAAAGCCCCGTCGCCGTTGACCTCGCGACGAGCGACGGCACGGCACACGCCGGAAGCGACTACACGCCCGTCCACTCGACGCTCACCTTCGGCATCGGCGAGCGGCTTAAAGTCGTTGACATCCCCCTCGTCAACGACACCGTGCGCGAAGACTCGGAGACTTTCAATGTCTCTTTGAGTAACCCCGTCGGCGGGCGGCTCGGCTCGATCCCGCTCGCCGTCGTCACCATCCTCGACGACGACAACCCCACGAGCGCGAACCCGATTGACCAGACCGACTTCTTCGTACGCCAGCACTATCTCGACTTCCTCGGGCGCGAGGCGGACGCGCCGGGGCTTGCCTTCTGGACGAACAACATCGAGTCGTGCGGCGCGAACGCCGCCTGCCGCGATGCCAAACGCGTTGACACCTCGGCGGCCTTCTTCCTCTCCATCGAGTTCCAGCAGACCGGCTTCGTTGTCCACCGCTTCTACCGTGCCTCGTTCGCACGCCCGCCGAAGTTCACAGAGTATCTGCCCGACCTGACGGTCGTGCGCGAGGGCGTCATCGTCGGCGAGCCGGGCGCGCTCGACCGCCTCGAACGCAACAAGCGACTCTTCGCCGAGCAGTGGGTTAATCGCACGGCGTTCAAGCAGGTGTACGACCGGCTCAACGAGATGCAGTACGTCGATGCGCTCGCCGCCAACGCGGGCATTACGCTCGCCGAGGAGGAACGCACCGCGCTCATCGTCGGCCTGCTCACACGACGCGAGACGCGCGCGAGCGTGCTCTTAAAGATTGTCGAATCGGAAGACTTCGCGCGGCGCGAGTTCAATCCGGCCTTCGTGCGGATGGAATACTTCGGCTACCTGCGGCGCGACCCCGACGACGCAGGCTTCCAATTCTGGCTCGCGAAACTCGAACGCTTCGGCGGCGACTTCCACAAGGCCGAGATGGTCAGAGCGTTTCTCCAATCCATTGAGTACCGCGCACGCTTCGGCCAACCATAGGAATAGTGATAAGTGATGAGTGATAAGTGATAAGAAAAAGCGGCGGCTGTTTTTTCTTATCACTTATCACTCATCACTTATCACCTTATCAAAAAAGGAATCTTGCATGTTGCCCCGACCGAGCCTCCTTTCGCGCGCCTTCGTCGCCGCCGCACTCGCGGCACTGCTGTTCGCACTGCCCGTCATGGGGCCCGCGACTGCGACGGCGCAGGACACGGTCACGGGCGCGTTCGAGGGGACGGTCACCGACAGCCGCACAGGCTCGCCCATCGCACGCGCGCGCGTCGAGTTCATCAACCAGCAGACCCGCGTCTCAATCGTCAAGCTCACCGACTCGCAGGGGCGCTTCTATCAGGGCTTGCTGCCTCCGGGCACTTACACTATCCGCGCCTCCGCCACGGGCTTCGAACCCGGCGAGACCGTCCAGCGACTCCTCGGCATGCGTACCGGCGATGTCGTCCCCGTGCCCATCGTCCTTGACCCCGCCAGCCCGCAGCTCACGCCCACACCGACCGCGCCGACCACAACAACGACGACGAATCCAACAACGACGAACCCACGGCCTTCACCAACGGCGACTTCCACCCTCCCTACAACCGCGACAACCCCGACGCCCGCGAGCGCGAGTCCGGCAGCCACACCCACGCAGCACACCGCCGCCGAGACGGACGTGCGCGCGAGCGTCAACGCGAAGGACACGCGGCGCGGCGGGGCCTTCACAGAGGCGGAAGTGCTCGGCCTCCCGCTTGGCGGAAAGACCCTGACGCGTACCTTCGACGAGCTGGCGCTCTATCTGCCCGACGTGGCGTTGCCGCCGCAGACCATCGGCGGAGGAAGCGGCCCCGGCGTCGGCGCGGGCGTAGGCACATCGGGTCAGTTCTCTGCCAACGGCCTGCGCTCGCGCGCCAACAACTTCACCGTCGATGGCTCGGACAATAACGACGAAGACATCGGCGTCCGCCGTCAAGGGTTCTTCGCGCTCGTGCCGCAGCCCGTCGAGTCGATTCAGGAATATCAGGTCATCACACTACTCGCGCCCGCGCAGTTTGGCCGCAACATCGGCGCGCAGGTCAACGCCATCTCGCGCTCCGGCGGCGGCTCGCACCACGGCACCGCCTACGGCCTCTTCAACTCAAGCCAACTCAACGCGCGCAACTTCTTCGACACCGCAAACGGCAATGCGACCGCGCCCTTGCGCTCCGGCAATCAGCCCGTCATCGTCTCCTCTTCGCTCGTCTTCAATCCGTTGACGATTAATTTCGACGCCGTCGGAGGTCGCCCCGTCACCGTGACTAACGGGAGCGGCGGCGAAGACTCTTTCACGCTCGGCCACGGCGGACTCGTCCTCGGCGGCCCCGTCGTCGCGCGAAAACTCTTCTACTTCGTCTCCGCCGAAGGCCAGGTCTTGAACGCGACGAAGGAAGAGAGCTTTGCCGTGCCCACGGTCGCGCAGCGCGGCGCGTTCGGCACGGGCGCGACCGGCATCTCCCAAGACCCTTTCACGGGATTGCCGAACTTCACCTTCCCCTCGACGCTCGGCGGCGACGCTGTCTTCAGCCTCTACCCGTTCGCCAACAACCCGCAGGGCGTCTACGGCGAGAACACGTTTACTCAACAACTACCCGCAAGCGCGCGCGGGACGATTCTCTCGGGCAAGCTCGACTACCTTTTCAAACGCGGCGAGCGCGTGCAGTCCATCACGGGCCGCTACAATTTTACGAACGATTGGCGCGACATCCCCGCCACCGGCGGCGCGCTCTTCTCGACTTTGCGCCCACGCGTCCGCACGCAGAACCTCTCGCTCTTTCTCAACAGCGAGCTTTCGGGCCCCAGTGCGCGCACGCTCGTCCTCAATCAGTTGCGGCTCTCCTATGGACGGACGCGTCTGCGCTTTGACGAGGTACGCGACCGCGAGCACACGCTCGCGAGCCAGAGCTTCCCCGGCGAGCCTTTCCTCTTGAACGCGCCGCTTCTGTCGAACTTCACGCTGCCCAACTTCGACGCCGCGAACAATCGCCTCGTGCCGAACACAGGGCCCGTACTCCTCCTCAATAACATCGGCACGGTCGAAGACGTACTGGGCCCCATCGGGCAAGTAACCATCGCGGGCTTCAGCTCGGTCGGCGTTGACGTTTTCAACTTCCCGCAGCGGCGCGTCAACAACACATACCAGTTCGCAGACCAGCTTACAGTCAAGCGCGGCAACCATAACTTCATCTTCGGCTCAGACAATCGACGCACAGAGTTGAACAGCATCCTGCCGCGCAACTTCCGCCCGCTGCTGAGCTTTCAGGGTGCGCCGCGCCTCGTCGCGGGCACGGGTGGACTCACACTCTCCAACGACTTCGTCGATCCCGTCACGCTCGCCGCCGCGAGTGCCGCCAGCGGATTTTTTCAGACGCTCACGACGGGGAGCGATTCGGGCGCGAACCTGCGCTTCTACCAGCTCGACGCCTTTGTTCAGGATGAATGGCGCGTGCGCCCGAACCTGAATCTCTCTTTGGGTCTGCGCTTCGAGTACAACACGCCCGTTCACGAAGCGCACAACCGCATCGAGAACACTTTCAACGACCCGCAACTCGCGCTCGTCCCCGGCCTCTCGACCTTCATCGCGGGCCGTGCGCGCATCTACGACCCAGACCTCAACAACTTCTCGCCACGGCTCGGCATCGCCTACGCGCCGCACTGGTTCGGCGAGCCGGGCGCGACGCGCATCCGCGTCGGCTACGGCCACTTCAACGATCAAATCCTCGGCGCAGTCGTCAGCCAGTCGCGCAACGTCTTCCCGACTTTTCTCACTGTGAACACGGCGGGCGGCTTCGGCAATCTGCTCTTTCCACTCGTCCCTTTGAGTCTGCTGAATCCGTCCAACCCGAACCTCGGCCTCGTCCAGCGTGGCACGCTCAACCTGCTCAACCCGCAGTCGCAGCTCGCCCAGCAGATCGCCACGATCAACCTGCTCGCCAGCGCCGCAGGCGTGCTGCCGGGCGCGAGCGGCGTCGAGGCCACGCTCCCCTCGCGCCGCCAGAAGGCACCAGACGCGCATCACTACGCCGTGACGTTCGAGCAGCGCTTCGGTCGAGACACGTTCTTCTCCGCCGCCTACGTCGGCACGCAGACGCGCAACCTCCCGCGCTTCTCCACCCCGAACCTCGGCACCAACGCCGTCACGCTCGTCCGCTCGTTCGACTTCGAGTTGCGCGGCCCCGGTCGCTTCGAGCCGGAGTTCTTCGGCATCGCCATCCAGCCGGGCACACGCGTGGGCAGTAGCGATCAATCCCCGGTTGGGGCACAGCAACTCTTCACCGGCGGGCGGCCCGTCCCCGGCGTCGGCGGTATACAGTTCTTCGAGACGACCGCCTCGTCGCGCTACGACGCGCTCCAGCTTGAGCTACGCGGACGCCTGCGCGCTCGCTTGCAGTACCGCGTCGGCTACACGCTCTCGAAGTCAACCGACGACGTGTCGGATGTGTTCGACCTGGCGGGCGCTGCGGCGCTCCCGCAGAACAGCCTGACGTTTGCGGGCGAGCGCGGGCCCTCGAATTTCGACGCGCGCCAACGCTTCGCCTTCCACACCGTCTACGACTTTCCGCGCTTCGCGAACACGGCAGCGCGCCGCGTCTTTAACAATCTTCAGGTCGCAACCGCTGGTCAGTTTCAGACCGGACAGCCCTTCACCGTCAACTCCATCTTCGACGTGAACCTTGACGGCAACCTGACAGACCGACTCAACACGACTGACGGCCTCACGGTCACGGGCGACCGGCAACAGCCTTTGCGCCTGACTACATCTGACCTCGCCGCACTGCGCGCCGCAGTCGGCCAAGACGGGCAAGTAGGACGCAACACCTTCCGCGCCGGAAACTATCTCGACCTCAATCTCGCACTCGTCAAGACCTTCCGCTTCGGAGAGGCGCGCAGCCTCGTCTTTCGCACGGAGGTCTTCAACTTTATCAACCGCGCCAACTTCGGCGTGCCCGTCCGCTATCTCGAAGCAGTCGGTTTCGGGCGTGCGACCTCGACCCTCACGCCCGGTCGTCGCGTGCAGTTCGGACTGAAATACTCTTTCTGAATCGCGCGCCGACTCGCCCGTCGCCGCTGAAAGGTTAAGGAGTCTGTTTCATAATCGCCACAGAGACACAGAGACACAGAGATTAAGAATGAAAGAATGTCTGACAGTCTCCCTTCTGACAGTCTCCTTCCTACCTTCCTAATCTCTGTGTCTCCGTGTCTCTGTGGCTAATTCTTAAAGTTTGAAATGTTCTCTAAGCAAGGTCAACCGATGCGACTTCGTCTGAAGAATCCATGCAGCGTCATTGTCTTCTGCACCGCCCTTCTCGCGGCGCTCTCTATCCCGCACGCTTCCGCGCAGAACGTCAACGTCCGGGCCGGCAAGAACGCGTCGGCGATCCCGAAGACCTGCGAGGCGCTTGTGCCCGTCTCGCTCGACGGCGCGTTTGACACGCCCGCGCTCGTGAAGGAGGCAAACTGCAAGGGCGACGGCGACATGCTCGTTGACTACACCTACGTCATGAAGTACGTGCGGCGTGCGCTGGGCGACAGAGGGAAGGTCAAAGAGGAGTCGGTGGTCTATGAAGTTTACATGCCGACGCTGAAGGGCGGCGTGACGGGGCGCGGCGTGCTGCTGGTGACGAGCCGCGACGGCAGGCCCGTGCCGCCCGGTGAGTTGGAGAAGGAGCGCCTGAAGGCGGGCGAGCGGCTGGAACAGGAGGAGGCAAAGGGCGCACGCGCGCCCGACGCGCGCCCGGAGCCGGAGGCGGCCCGCGTCAAGGGGCTGCGGCCCGTAGGCATGTACCCGCGCTCCGCGGCCAGCCGCTCGGCATTCGGCGTCAGGCGCGGCGGCCTCGTGCTCGACATACACACTTTCCTCGAAACCTGCGATCTCAAGCTGCTCAGGCGCGAGAAGGTGGGCGGTCGCGATACGCTTATCTTCTCATTCACTCCGCGCCCCGACGCGCAGTTCGAGGATGACGAACGCTACATCGCGCAACTGACCGGTACCATCTGGATTGACGCCGAGGACAGAATCGTGACGCGGCTCGAAGGCCGTCCCGCGCCGACTGCGACCGTTATGAGTCCTGCGAACGTTGCGAGTTCTACGAACGTTGTGAGTGCTGCGAACGTTGTGAGTGCTGCGAACGTTGTGAGCGCTGCGACTGCTCCGATGCCGCCCGCCGTTCTCGTCGAGATGACGCGGCTGCCTGAAGGCGTCTGGCTCCCTTCGGCGGTTCGATTCGACGGGGCCGACTATCCGAAGCTCTTCGACCGCGTCAACTTCGATGCAGACTTTACCTACGGCGAATACAAACGCTTCAACACCGAGACGAAGGACGTAAAGCTCGACGAGCCGAAAGCTCCTTAACGCACGCACGCTCGCTCTGGAGACATACGCCCGCACTCAATAGCTTGAACACATGAAGTCTTACTGCGACGACCGCGCTGCGTCGGTGCGCGCGACGACGAGCGGGCGCAGGTCGGTCTCGCGGCGATAGAAGGTGCGCGGGCGCTGAACGTCCTGCTCGCGTGGGAGGGCGCGTGCGATGGCGAGGCCGCGCGCCTTTACACGCGCGAGCTGCATCTGCGGCACGCGCTCCGCCGCGTAGTCGAACCACTCGCGCACGACGATCCGCCCGTCGCGCGACGTGGGCGCGTCGGCCTCGCCCTTCTTCAAACCCTCTTCGACCAGAACGTATGTGAGAAACCCATGACCGAGTTGCGCAGCTTCGAGCGCGGCCTGATAGCCTTGCGCGGCGGTCAGAACATACATGCCCTTCTCGTATGCGAGTTGCGCCAGCCCCTTCGAGTTCATAGGCCCGCGCCGCTTCTCTTCGGCTTCAAGCGCCTGCCCGGAGTTGCACGCGTCGATGACGAGCAGGAGTTGGCTGACGTTGAGCGGCTCGAAAAGATGCTCAAGCTCTTCGTCGCTGATGCTGTGGTCGAGAATGGTTTGCAGCGCGAACTGCGTCTTCAACTCGCGCTCGCCCGTGTAGCCGATGTCGTGCGGGATGAGATAGAAGCGGTTGCGCTGCGCCGTGCCGTGACCCGCGAAGTAGACGACCACAACGTCTTCCGGCTCCGCCGGCTTCAAAGCTTCAAGCGACTTCGGGGCGTCGGCGGGCAAGGGCCCCGACGCCGCTGCGCCCGCGAGTCGGCCAAACGCAGTCTCGATATTCTTCTTCGTCGCCTCGGAGTTCAAAAGCGCGGCGACTTCGACATGGCCTTCAGGCTCGATGCGCGCGCGCTGGCGCTTCACCTCCTCGACGAAATCGGTCGCGTCCGCCGCGGCGTACTTGAGGTTATAACGCGCGTTCTCGTACTCGTTGATGCCAATGGCAATGACGTAGGTTGTCGGCGTGCGCCGCAAACTGTCCGCGCCCGTGACTGTGAGCGCGGCGTCGGCGCTCTTCACATTGTCGCGGTTGAAGGCGTAGGCCGTAAACAGATTCTCGCCCGCGACGATGGGCACGGACGCTTCGAGCGTCGCGCCTCCAGCGCCCGAGACGAGCGCGCCGTGCTTCACATAGACGAGCGCGCCGTTGCGGAACACACGCAGGTCTTGTGCGCCCGAAGGTGCGTCCGTCACTTCGATTCTCAACTTCAACTTGCGCGACGCGACGGGCACAGTCGTTTGCGACCCGCTTGTTGTTTGCGACACGCCTGTTGTTTGCAGCCCGGCTGTTGTTTGTGTCCCATCTTCGGCGAGCGAGATTTTGAGTCGTGGCTGGCGGCGGTCGATCTGCGCGATGTCGTTGGCGGCGCGCGGATGTTTCCCTGCGAGGATGTCTGCGAGCAAGTCCGGGTAGAAGAACTCGTTGAAGAAGACTTCGACGGGCGCGAAGCTCTGCGTGTTCCGGTTAAAGCGCCAGAGTATCTGGTTCCATGCGGTGGGCGAGCCGTCGAACAGTCCGTCGGGCGCGACGACGATCCAGTCACGCGTGTCTGTGGTCGAGACGAGCGTCGCCGCCTGTGCGCCGGTCTTTGCATCCCAGACGCGTGCGCTGCCGTCCTCGCTCCCCGTCGAGAGCCATGCGCCGTCGGGGCTGAAGGCGACGCTGTTGACCGCGTCCGTGTGCCCCGTCAGACTCGTCAACTCGCCGCCGCTTGCAACCTCCCACAGGCGCGCGCTCCCATCCGTCGAAGCGGACGCCAGAGTCTTCCCGTCCGGACTGAACGCGACGCCGCGCACGCCGCCCGTGTGTCCCGCGAGCGTGCGCGTCTCGCCCCAGGTGGAAGTGTCGTAGAGTTTGACCGAGCCGTCCTTGCATGCCACGGCGAGCACACGACCGTCGGGACTGAACGCGACGGAGAAGACTTCCGTCTGCTCTTTCAACTCTCGCACAACGACGCCGACGCCCGCGTCCCAAATCTTCACCGTCTTATCCGCGCTGCCCGAGGCGAGCGTTCGCCCGTCCGGACTGAATGCGACCGTGTTGACTTCGGCGGTGTGGCCGCTGTATGTGCGAAGCGTCTGCCCCGTCTGTGCGTCCCAGAGCTTCACCGTCGAGTCGCCGCTCGCCGTCGCGAGCCGTTTGCTGTCGGGACTAAAGGCGACCGCGTTGACCGCCTCTGTGTGGCCTTCGAGCGTGCGCGTCTCACGCCCCGCCTCGTTGTCCCAGAGCTTGACCGCGCCGCTTAAGGAAGCGGACGCGAGCCACTTGCTATCGGGACTGAACGCGACCTGCGTGACCCAGCCCGTATGACCTTCGAGCGTGCGAACCTTGCGGCCCGTCGCCACCTCCCAGACGCGTATGGTCTTGTCCTTACCGGCGGTTGCGAACCAGTTCTTGTCGGGGCTAAAGGCCGTCGTGTAAACGCCGCTCGAATAGCTCTCGAAGACACGCTCGCCGCTCGTCGGCACACCATTCGCACCCGGCGCACCACTGGCCGCGAGGTCTCGAAGCTGCACGGTCTTGTCGCCATTGCTCGTCGCCAGAGACTTCCCTTCGGGGCTGAAAGCCGCGACCTCGCTCGGCGCTTCGCCGTTCGCTTCAACGCCTTCGCCGCGCAACACGCGCGCCTCGTTCCAGGTCGAAACGTCAAAGACGCGTACGGAACGGTCGCTCGACGCCGCAAGCAGCTCGCGCCCGTCCGGTGTGAAGGCGACGGCCACGGCCTTGCCCGCGAAGCCTCGGAGCGTGCGCGCTTCTCGACCCTCGGCCACCACCCAGACCCTCACAGTGCCGTCGAAAGACGCGGAGGCGAGAAGCCGTCCGTCAGTGCTGAAGACGACCGACTTGACGAGTCCTGTGTGCCCCGCGAGCGCGCGCAGCTCGCGCCCCGTCGCCATGTCCCAAAGCTTGATCGCGCCGTCCTTACCGCCAGACGCGAGCGTGCGCGAGTCTGCACTGAACGCGAGACACGTCACCTGATTCTGATGCCCTGCGAGTGTGCGCGTCTCGGCCCACGCGGACGTGTCGAAGAGCTTGACGGCCTTCTCCAACGTCCCGGCGGCGAGCGCGCGACCGTCCGGGCTGAAGGCGAGGCTGACGACGCCGCCCACGCCGGTAATGGTCTTGAGTTCATCGCCCGACGCAACGTCCCAGACGCGCACGCTGCCGTCAATCGAGCCGGAGGCGAGAAGCCGCCCGTCGGGGCTGAAGGCGACGGCGCGGACGTAGAGCGTGTGCCCCGCAAGTCGTCGCAGCTCGCGACCCGTCTGCGTGTCCCAGAGCCTGACGGTGTTATCGGCGCTGCCCGAAGCGACGAGCCGCGCGTCGGGGCTGAAGGCGAGCGCATCGACGCGCATGGCGTGGCCCGTCTGGAGCATCAGCTCAGGGCGAGGGGCAATGGTGTTCGCGCCGACTACAACGACGGCGGTGCGCTGAAGCGGCAGCAGTGCGAGCGCCAAGAGAAGCAGAGACGTTGCGAGCAGCAGACGGCCAAATGTGCTCGCCCGTGGCAGCGACGCTTCACGAACGTTCGCCTTCAACTTTTTTTTCATCGGGATGGATTTGAGAAAACGACGGCGAGTCGAACTCCGCACTCGCGTTCCAACGAAGAGACGGCTGAACGGTAGGTCAGGCGCGCGGCCCTTGTCAAGCTTCTTGCGTGTCGTCCACATCGCACAGTTGAGAGACACGCAGACCGTACAGTTGCGGGGCACGCTCGAAAACTACTGACGCCACGCGACCCGCGCCGAAAGGCCGAGGCCAGCGGGCGGGCGGGACGACGAAGCGGCATCCGCAAACGCCTCACGATGGTCGCGCCCGTCGAGTCGAATTTCACGCGCCCGCCGGGTCGAATTTCACGAACGGGCAACCCGCCCGCCGTCCAGACCATCAATCGCTGCTGAGTCCGTCTCTTTCCCGCTTGCAAAAGCGCATCTCTCTCTGTTTACATTGTGCCGTCGAAACAAGCTGCCGCCGTCGTTCATCCGGGAGGAGTTATGAAAATTCGTAGAGTCGCCCGCCCGCTCGTCGCTCTCGCCATCGCGCTCGCATTGAGTGCGGTCGCGCTCGCAGACACCATACACATGAAGGACGGCCAGGTCATACGGGGCCAGATCGTCGCCTTCCGCGACCAGCAGTTCACCGTGCTCATCGGCTCGGGCGGACGCAGCGGACGCCGAAGCCGCGTTACGCTCTTCATGGAGGATGTCGAGTCCATCGAGTTTGACTCGCCGGGCAGCGCGGACGCAAACTCCACTGCGGGCGGCGACAACTCCGATCAGACTGTCGAGACTGGCCGCACGCAGGCCCCTCCGCCACGGCAGACCGAGCCGTCCAGACAGGCAGAGCCGCGCCGCGAAGACTCGCGCCAGCAGCAGCAGCAGTCGCAGCGCCCGCCCGTCCTCGGCAATGATTCAGGCTCCTCGAACTCCGGACGCACGACGGGTGGTGCAGGCTCGACGGCGAACACAGGGCAGCAGACGCCCGCGCGCGGTGGCGGCGGCGACTCGCCCTTCTTCCCCGTGCGCGTGAGAGTGCGCGCCGACAACGCGGCCAACGGCTGGACTGACTCGGGGCTGATGGTCAGGAAGGGACAGCGTCTGCGAATCACCGCCACGGGTCGCGTCTCTTTGGGCGAGGGGCGCTTCTCGACGCCGACGGGGCTGCCGCGCGTGGTGGACACCGAAAAGCTGATGCGTAACGAGCCGACGGGCACGCTCATCGCCGTCATCGGCGACGACAACGACGAGTTCATCGCCGTCGGAGCCAACCGCGAGTTCTACGCCCCGCGCGATGGTCGCCTCTTCCTCGGCGTCAACGAGGGCAAGCTCGAAGACAACACGGGCAGCTACGACGCGCTCATCGAGGTCGAACCAGTGACGAGCGGCGGCGGCGGACGGTAAAAGCGCCGAGGGGAGCGAGCCGCAAACCTTAGTTCAAAGGCCGGAGTTTTGGACGACGTGCGCCGGGCGTGAAACCATTTGCGCCCCCGCGTCATCCTACAGACTCCGGCCTTCGTCTTATTTGACCAAGCGTTTTATTTGACCATGCCCGCGGGCGCGCCTTATAGTCGGGTCGAACCCGAACAGGAGCGCTCCCCGGCCTTTCAACCCCAGAGGTTTTACATAGCCATGAACATCTCCTTCACGCGCCGCGCCGCCGCACTCGTCCTCGCATTCCTCTTTGCGTCTGCCGCTGTCGGCGTCGGCCCCGTCTCTGTGCTCGCACAGTCGAGGCGCACGCCGCCGCAGGCTCCGCAGAAGAAGAACACACGACCGGGCGATCAGGAGACGCCGACCGACCAGCAACAAACGCAGGAACCCGTCCCGCCCGATACGCTCAAGGAGCAGGAGGTCGTCAGGGTCGCGACCAACATCGTGCAGGTCGAGGCGGTCGTCTACAACAAGAAGTCCGGTCAGGTCGTGATGGGGCTGAAGAAGGAGAACTTCGCCATCTTCGAGGACGGCATCCAGCGAGATGTCTCGAACTTCGCTACGCCGGACGCGCCCATTACGGTGACGGTGGTGCTCGAATACAGCAAGCTCGGTCAGGCGCTCGGCTATATGGGCGCGGGCGGGCAGGAGCCGGGGCAGTACGAAGTCCTGCGCCCGATGGCGATGTTTCTCCAGCAGTTCATCAAGCCGCCCGATGACTACGTCTCGGTCATCGCTTACGACATGCGACCGACGCCCTTGACCGACTTCACGAACGACCCCGGTCGCATCGGACAGGTTATCTCGTTGCTCCTGCGCAACCAGCCCGCCTTCACCGAGACGAACCTCTTCGATGCGCTCAAGCTCACGCTGGCCGGAGGCCGCGCCGACTCGGTCGTCTTGGAGAACTCCGAGAAGCGGACGCAGGAGTACGCCGGGATGACCTCTATCACGGGCCCGCGACGCAAGGCCGTCTTCCTCATCTGCACGGGCATCGACACCTTCAGCAAGATCAACTATGACCAGGCGCGCAAGATCACGCAGAACGCCGGCATCCCCATCTACATCATCGGCACGGCCAACATGTTCTTCAAAAAGTACGGCGACCGCCTCGGGGCCGAGGACGGACTCGGCGGCGCGACCACGCCCGGAAGGATGACCTTCCTCCAGGCGCAGAACACTCTGCGCACCTTCGCCAACGAGACGGGCGGCGCATACTTCCCCATCACCTTCGAGGGCGAGATACCGACGGCCTTGCAGAGCATCAACGCGATGATGCGCAACCAGTACAGTCTCGCCTACAGCGCGGGCGAGCGGCGCGACGGCAAGCAGCACAAGATCGTCGTCAAGGTTGACGTGGACGGCGACGGCAAATATGACGACAAGGACTTCGTCGTCAAAGCCCGCCAGTTCTACAACTCGCCGAAAAGTCAGTAGGCAGAGAGTAGACAGTAGTCAGTAGTCAGTAAGTAGTCAAAACAAGAAGGCAGCCGAGTCACATACGACCGGCTGCCTTTATATTTTATGGCTGATTAGTGTCTACTGCCGTTTAACTACTGACTACTGTCTACTGTCTACTGTCTACTCTCCCTCTCACACTCCGTACAGCCGCAGGCGAAACTCGTCGTTGAAGGCGTGAATCTCGGTCTTGCGACCCGAGAAGAGACGCGACTCGCGCAGCAGCGTGGGCAGCCCGCCCGAGGGGAGCCGCAGGCCATAGGCCGGGCTTGCGAAGACTGCGGCCATCTGCGGGTTGAGACGCTGCGGGATGCCGTAGCGTATGGCGCGCTGCATCGCGGGCGCGAACCCGCTGGTGCGGCGCGGATTTGTAATCTCAATCGAGTTGTCGAAGATGAAGAGTCGTGTCGTCGGGCCCGAGAGCGCCAGGTCTCGATGGACGAGCGCGTTCGCCAGCGCCTCAAGCAGAGCGCCGCGTTGATAGTTCGCGCGAGCCGCCACCGGCGCAGCCTCCGCCTCAACCTTGCCGGGAAACGAACGTGGCCGCTTATCCCAGAGGTCGCAGTACCGCTCGACAAAGCGCACCGCGGACTCGAAGAGCGTGTGCAGGTTGCCGTCGAGTTGCAGGCCCTCCACCTTCGGCGCGTGCGTGTTGTCGCCCGCGAATCGTGCGGCCGTCACCGAGGCGCGCGGCAGGAGTTCGGCCACACGCTTGTCGCGACCGAAGAGCAGAAGCCCGGCGTTTGTGGGCGCGACATGCTCCGTGCGCGCGTCCGTGGCGGCGGGCGCGGCGAGCAGAAGGTCGCGCTCCAGAACCTCCGCGGTCGGATAGGCGGCGTCCATCGAGCGCGGCGGCGTGTATGCGTCCGGCTCGAACTCACGCATGAAGCTCCACAGGTGCGCCTCGTCCATGTCCTCGACTTCCGCGCCGAGGGCGACGATATTCTCGTACCCGAGTGGGCGCGACTCATCCAAGAGCGCCGAGAGTTCTTCGCGCGTCGCCTCGCGTTTCTCCGCACCGACGCGCAGGAAATAACGCCCGTCCACGGTGCGGTAGGGGCGTCGCTTGCCTTCAATGTCGAGCGCGACGACGCGAAGCCCGTTGTCGAACGAGATGATGTCGATGAAGGGGAAGACTGCGGGGAAGACGCCCTCGCGGCAGATTCTCACCAACTCGTCGCGCACAGCCTCGGCGTCGTCCAAGCCTTCGACGCGAAGATTATCGTTAACGCCGAAGACGATCACTCCGCCCCCCGTGTTCGCGAGCGCGACGATGCCCTGTGCGATGCGCTCCGGGTTCGAGAGTTTGACTTTGAGTTCGAGGAAAGTGTCCTCGCCGCCGCGGACGAGCGACATCAGCTCAGACCGAGAAGTCTGCGGTGCGGGCGTGGTCAGGTAATCCTGGAAAGAGCGTACCGATGCGGGGTCGTGACGCTGTTGGTGTCGGAATTTTCTGCGAGCCATTTGTGTAATGGCGGGGCTCTGTTCACCCGCCCGGACGCCCCGCACTTCTCGCGCGGCGCATCACTGGAATAAGGAAGGAAAGTAGTCAGTAGTCAGTAGTCAGTAGAAAAACCTTCGTTAATGAATCATCCGAGTGTCATCGTCAGCGTCCGCCGAGCGGAGCCTACTGTCTACTGTCTACTTCTCTTCTCAACCTATGATTTGACCGTCCTCGCCGCCGCCCCTGTCGGTCACGGCTTCGAGAATCTCCAGTTCGCGCCGCTCTAAAGAGCGCCCCTGGAGCGGAACCACGAACGCGTAAAAGCAGATGGAAAGAAGCGCGAACGCAGCGAGTATAACATACTTGACGATGTGGCTCTCGGCGAAGTGCGCCGCCGCAATCGCTGCCGCGGGCGGTACGAGCAGAAGGAAGAATAAGGGCACGAGCAGCAGACCCGCCACGCCCGAGCGGTTCATGCGTTTGCCGAACTGGACGCGCTTCGGGAACTGCAACGACAGCCAGTTACCAAAGGGCGCGAACAGCGTGGCCGTCGTCAGGAAGGTGAGCAAGGCGAAGAGGAGCGTGCGCGGCGTCAGGTCGCCGAAGACGAGTCCGCCGACGAAGACGCCCGCCGTCACGAGCAGCAGCGCGACGAACGTCACCGACACGTTCTTCGCCACGAGAATCGTTTGCCGGTTCACGGGCGAGAGCACGAGCGCGCGCATCCCCGCGCCGTCATAGCCGAACAGGTTCGTCGAGATAGGCGAGACGAGCATAAAGATATAGAGCACGCTGAAGACTGCGCCCGCCCCTTCGGCGTAGGGCGAGACCGACCCCCACATACGGCGCGCGCCCATGCCCGAGGGCCCCATTCTCATCACTATCGTCAGCCCTATCGCCATCAACACGATGACGCGGAGCTGCGCGTTCCTCACCGCGTAGCGCAACTCCTTCTCGACGATTGCAGAGAACTGCGGCGACACGAACGGCAACTGCCAGCCCACATACTCACCCACTCGCCCCGCCTCGTGCGCCGCCGGAGCAGCACGTTTCGCCACGCCTCCACCACTCGCTCCCAACGCCGTGCGACGAGCGACGCGGTACGAGAGCAGCGCGCATGCGACGGCGTAAGCGGCGAGCGTCAGAAGCGACACAACGAGCGCAAGCGTGCCGCCCGGCGCGAGTCCACGCGCGAGCGCATAAGCGGCTGCGCCCGGTGGAGTCCAACGCGCGCCCTCAAGCTGTGACGAGTGGCGCTCAAGAAACGGCATCAACTGACCCAGCAGCACGCCCGTCATCCCGAGCATCGCGCCGAGGAGTGCGAGCACCGTCTCGCCACGCGTCCGGCGCGACCTCATCAGCGCGCCGACGCCCACCGACAGAAGCTTCGAGAGCGAGAGTCCGAACGCGACCGCGCACGCCGAGACCAGAAGCCCCGCCGCGAGGCTCCCGCGCCCAAGCCCGACGCCCACGCCTATCGACAGAATCGACGGCACGATAAAGATGGACGTGAGGCTCAAGAGGTCACTCAGGAAGTCGAAGGCGAAAAGCTTCAGGAGCGAGACCGGGTAGAGCAGCATCCTCGAAGGCTCGAAGCGATTGCCGCCGCCGAGCGCAAGCGGCATCAAAGCCCACATCATAAACGCCAACGTGAAGACAAAGAGCATGACGATGAATCCGGCGCGCTCCTGCAATTCGCCCGCACCCTCTACGCCCGCGGGCGGATGCGCCGAAAGGAAGTAAGCGCCCATGCCGAGTCCCACCGCGATGACAAGCGACAACCCGAGACCCAGAAGCATCCCCAGCGCCGACGCCACACGGCCCACGACGGCCTTGCGCGAGCGCATCGAGTTAACGAACAGCGTCCACTTCAACCATACCAGTGCAAAGAGTTGTGACATCTGAAGCCTTCTCCGCTTTGGCTCGTCGCCGCACACTCAAGTGCGCCCTCACAAGCCCGCCCCAGACCTTTATAACACCCGCACCCCTCGCGTGCGGAACCTTCGCGAAACGTTTAAAATCGGCGCGCGAAGGAATCGAGATTTTAGAACCGCGAGCGGTACGCAGCGGTTCCATTTTCTTAAAACGCAGCGGTTCCATTTTCTTAAAACGAAGAGGGCTGCACATGACAGACACGCTTGCAGAGCACTATCTCGAAAACGCCGTGGAGGTGTTGCGCGGTCTGAAAAAGCTGGCGGACAAGGCCGTCGCGCAGGTCGGCGACGAGGAGTTCTTCCGTACGCTCGACGCCGAGTCGAACAGCATCGCGCTCATCATGAAGCACATGTACGGCAACATGCGCTCGCGCTGGACAAACTTTCTGACGACCGACGGCGAGAAGGCAGACCGCCGTCGCGATTCGGAATTCGTTATCGAGGGCGAAGACCGTCGCACGATTCAGGAGCGTTGGGAGGCCGGCTGGCAGACGCTCTTCGACACGCTCGCGGCGCTCCGGGGCGAAGACCTGATGCGCACCGTCACGATTCGCGGCGAGCCGCACAAGGTCGTCGGGGCCATCAACCGCCAGCTTTCGCACTACGGCCAGCACACGGGCCAGATCGTCTTCCTCGCCAAGCACCTCAAATCTTCCGACTGGAAGACGCTCAGCATTCCGCGCGGGCAGTCGGAAGTTTTCAACCGGAAGATGGAAGGGGAGAAGGCTTGAGCCACTAACCCTATCGTGCCTGTTGTGGCTGGGGCAGTTCACCGCGGAGGCGCTGAGAGCGCAGAGGAGGCGCAGAGGGGTGCAACTCTCCGCGAGTCTCTGCGTCCTCAGCGCCTCTGCGGTGAACTGCCAGCCGCCTTACACACAAGATGCGAAAACATTGAGATGCTGTCTATGCGCGAAGACTCCGCTGAGCTTGCGTACATCGGGATTGGCTCGAACCTGGGCGACCGCGCGGGGAATCTTCTGTTGGGCGTGCGCGGGATGATGTCGGCGGGTTTGTGCGTGTCGCGCCTGTCATCGGTCTTCGAGACGGAGCCGGTCGGCGTCGAAGGAGTGCAGCCAGCCTACCTCAACATGGTGGCCGAACTGTGCGAGACTCTTCCCCCGCCCGAAGAACTGCTCGCGCTCCTGCTCAAGATCGAGCACGCGCATGGTCGCCGTCGCAGCGGACAAACGCGCGCCCCACGCACGCTCGACCTCGACCTGTTGCTCTACGCAGATGCGAAACACGAGACAGAGACGCTTACGCTGCCGCATCCGCGTCTGCACCTGCGCCGCTTCGTCCTCGTCCCGCTCGCCGAACTCGTCCCCGCCGCGCGCCACCCGACGACCGGACAGACCTACTCCGAACTCCTCGACGCGACTGAAGACCATTCCGAAGTTACCCTCTGGAAGCCTTGAGACCGAGGCGTCCACGTTTTATCTCTTGCCCGCGCGGGCGGGGCTGCCTATAATCTGGCGCACTCAAATTTGCCGCTTCCGTAACGCGAGCGTAGAATATCGTCAACATGCGCCGCCACAAACTTCTCCTGTTTCGCCTGGCCGTCGGGCTCTTAGCCTACTTCCTCGGAGCCGCGGGCAACTTCTACATCCGGCGTCCCGAACTCTGCCTTTGCACAGAGTTGATGTGCCGTGTCTCATACCATGCCGACCACCCACGCCTCGCGCTGCAACATCCGTTCATGGTGGCCGAAGACCTCGTTGCGCCCGTCTGTAACCAATAGCCCACGCCGAAGCCTAAAGGAAACAACCGTCAAATGGTTTACCTCAAACAGCAGCGACCCGAAAAAGTGACCGTGCCTGCCGTACTCTCAAGCAAGGAACGCGGCGAACGCCTGGTCTGCCTGACCGCCTACGACTATCCGACCGCGCGCATCGTCGATGAGGCGGGAACCGACATCGTGCTGGTCGGCGACTCTCTCGGCAACGTCGTGCTCGGCTACGACTCGACCGTGCCCGTCACGCTCGAAGAGATGCTCCACCACACGCGCGCCGTCCGACGCGGCGTCGAGCGCGCACTCCTTGTCGCAGACATGCCCTACGGCACATACCACACGGGCGAGCGGGACGCCGTGTGCGCCGCGCTTCGGCTCGTCAAAGAGGGCGGAGCCGAAGCCGTCAAGCTGGAAGGCGGGCGCAATCGCGTCGAGACGATTCGCCGGCTCGTGGGCGAAGAGATTCCCGTGATGGGGCACATCGGCCTGACGCCGCAGTCTCTGAACAAGCTCGGCAGCTACCGCCTGCAAGCGAAGACGGCCGACGCGGCACGCGCGCTCATCGAAGACGCCAAGCTGCTTGAGGAGGCGGGCGCGTTCGCCATCGTCCTCGAAGTCGTGCCGCGCGAGATCGCACGCGCCGTCACCGAAGCTTTGCGGATACCGACCATCGGCATCGGCGCGGGCGCGGGCTGCGACGCACAGATTCTCGTCACACACGACCTGCTCGGCCTCTCATTCAGCAAGTCTAGCCCGCGCTTCGTGCGCCAATACGCGAACATGAGAGACACGATGAGCGAGGCCATCCAAGCTTACGCCGACGACGTGCGCTCGGGCGCATTCCCATCCGACGAAGAATCTTATCCGCTCCCCGCCGACGCCGCCGCCGAACTCGGACTAACGCGAGAGTCGGGCGACAAGGAGACGAAAAAGCCGTGACAAGTGATGGGTGACAGGTGACGGGGAAAAAGGGCCTGCCTTTCATTCCTGTCACCTGTTACCCGTTATCTGTCACGAAAGAAAATATGGAAATCATTAACCGTCGCCAACGGATGGCATCGGTCGCGAGGAAACTGCGGCGCGAAGAGGACAAGACCATCGGGCTTGTGCCGACGATGGGCGCGCTGCACGACGGGCATCTCTCGCTCGTGAGAGAGGCGCGCAGGATGTGCGACGTGGTCATCGTCTCGGTCTTCGTCAACCCGGCGCAGTTCGGCCCTGCGGAGGACTTCAGCCGCTACCCGCGCGACCTCACCGGCGACACCACAAAGCTCGCCGACTACAACGTCGATTACATCTTCGCCCCGCCCGTCGAAGAGATTTACCCGAAGGGCTTTACGACCTACGTCACCGTCGAAGGACTTTCGGAGTCGATGGAGGGCGTCGCGCGCCCCGGCCACTTCCGAGGCGTCGCCACCGTCTTGACCGTCCTCTTCAACACCATCCGTCCCGACTTCGCCTTCTTCGGACAGAAGGACGCGCAGCAGACTCTGGTCGTCAAGCGTCTGGCGCGCGACCTCGCCTTCGACATCGAGGTCGTCGTCCTCCCCACGGTGCGCGAGCAGACGGGGCTGGCGCTCTCCTCTCGCAACGCATACCTCACGGATGAGCAGCGCAGGGCCGCCGCCGCGCTCTACCGCTCTCTGGCGCAGGCGCGCGAAGTCTATCTGGAGGGTGAGCGCAACCCGCGCCGTCTAGCCGAGGTCGTGCGCTCTCAGCTCGAAGCCGAGCCGCTTGCGCGCCTCGAATACGTGGGCGTCGTGGACGCCGAGACGATGGATAAGTTCGACCGCATCCCGGAGGATCGTTCCGTCCTGATCGCGCTCGCCGCCAAGGTCGGCGCGACACGCCTGATCGACAACATCGTCATCCAGCCCGCACGCCAGAAGGCACGCACTACGTCTGAAGGATGACGCCCGGCGGCGGCCTGTTTTCGGAGCGCATCGCCGATGTGTTTTCGGAGCGCGCGGGCTATTCCGTCTTTATTCAAGTTCCGGCACGGCTGGAGCTTGCGGTCGCGGGGCTTTGTTGTATAATCTGCCGCCGTGGTTCCCGAGGCCGAAGACGCGTGACGACCCCCGACGCCGTAATCTATTCCCTCGCTGTTTGAGAGCGCGTAGATTAGCAATAGGCTTTTCAAGCAAACGCTTTACCCGCCCGCGGTAAAACCTTGAAACAGTACGAAGTCGTCGCCGAAACGCCGCCGCCTCGCGCGCCGCCCGTGTGCGGAAACCTTAGCGGCCAGAAAGTGTCCGCCGCGCCAGCTTCGCCCGTTCTTAAACGTCACCGAGAAGACCGCCGCCGCCGCTCCCTGCAAGTGACCACCGCCGTGTTCATCTGTGGGAACGAGTGGGCCGCCCCCCCGAAAGGCGGCACGGCGCTACGACCGTCCAGTCAGACTCTAGAGGAGACATCCAATGGAACGCATCGTTCTCAAGCACCTCAGCGGCTCGAAGGCCAACCAGGTGGAAGAGTTCCCGCTCAACCACGTCAAGGAACTTGTCCTCGGGCGTGACCCCTCGTCTACGGTGAAGTATGACCCCGACCGCGACGACCTCGTCGGGCGTCAGCACGCCAAGATCACACAAGACCCGAACGACCCTTCGCAGTTCATCATCAGCGACATGAACAGCCGCAACGGAACGTTTGTGAACAGACAGCGGTTGGCAGGCTCGACCCGCATCAATCCGGGCGATGTCGTGCAGCTCGGGCCCGGCGGCCCCGAGTTCATCTTCGAGATCGAGCCGCGCCCGGCAGGCTCCGCCAAGTCGACGCGCATCGCGCAGACGGGCCCGATGGCCCCGACCATGCCGGGCGGCCCGGCCACGCGCGTCGCGCCCACCGGCGGCGGCGGCAGCGCTCCCCCGACTTTCCCGCTCACAACGCCCGCAGCCACCGGCCACTCGGGCGGCGTCGGCAAGGCCACGGTCGAGCGCATCGTCTCGCACAATGTCCAGCAGGCCAAGAAGAGCCAGGGGCGCACGTTCCTCGTCGTCGGCCTGCTTGTCATCTTCCTCGTCGTGGCGGTCGGAGGCGTCGGCGGCTTCCTGCTCTGGCGTGCGTCGCGCGCGTCGCACGAGGCTGCCACCTCCGAGATCAGCACCCTCAAGAAGGGGCTTGAAGAATCGAAGGCCACCGAGGCGGCGACTGCGGCGATGCGGGCCCCCGACATCGTCAAGAACTACGGCAAAGCGGTCGTCAAGATCGACGTTGCCTGGAAGCTCGTCTCGCAGCAGGGCAACGGTCTGGTCTATCACCAGTACATGATGTATCAGGGCGCTCCGCGCGCGTGCTACGTCAAGCTCGGTGACGGCTCGGTCGAGCCTTACCTGACCTACAACTCGAACCCGCTCAACGTCGGCATCGGCGGGCGGCACACCGGTTCGGGTTTCGCCGTCTCGTCGGACGGGTTCATCCTGACGAACGCACACGTTGCGGCGGCATGGGAGTCGAACTACGAGTTCCCGCAGAGCGCCAACGGCGGCATCATCCTCGGTCAGGGCCCAGACGGTAAGCCCGCCGTGGTTGGTCTGGTGCCGCAGGCCCCGACGAGCTGGGTTCCCGCGCACAGCAAGCAGGACAACATCGCCTACGACGGGCGCAACGACCATCTCGACGTGCTCTTCCCGAACTCCGAGCGCCGCCTCTCGGCGAAGCTCTCCGCCGTCTCGCCGCGACACGACGTAGCATTGATTAAGGTTGACAGCCCCGGCACCGTTCCCGCGGTCGAGATTAACGACAACTACGACACGATACAGGCGGGCGACATGTCGGTCGTCCTCGGCTACCCCGCCATCTCGAAGGCGGTCTACGGCATCGTCCACTCGCAGGACGCGCTCAAGCCGTTCGACACCACAGCCATCGAAATCCCCGACCCGACCGTCACGGTCGGCAACGTCGGGCGCGTCTACCGCAGTCAGGAAGGCGGCAACGGCGTCGAGAAGCAGACGATCAGCGTCATCGGCGACTCCTACCAACTCCAAATCAACACGACGGGCCCCGGCAACTCGGGCGGCCCGGTCTTCGACGATCACGGGCGCGTCATCGGCATCTTCTACGCGGGACTCAGCGAAGGCTCGACCGCCGTCACCTTCGCCGTCCCGATCCGCTACGGCAAGGAGCTGATGGGAACCAAGTAAACGCGGGAGAGAAGTAGACAGTAGTCAGTGGTCAGTAGCGCTCCGCGTTGCGATGCAGCCGCTGGCATCCTGACGACTCGACTGACGAAGGTTTTCTACTGTCTACTGTCTACTGTCTACTCGTTCACTCCATGAGCAGAATTTTTGAAACCAACCAGACCGTCGGCGAGTACCGCGTCGTGGACTTCCTCGGCGCGGGCGGGATGGGAGAGGTCTATCGCGCGATGCACTCGAAGATCGGGCGCATCGCGGCAGTCAAGGTGCTGACGCAGGCCACGCAATCGAGCGGCTTTGTCGAGCGTTTCTTCAACGAGGCGCGCATTCAGGCCAGCCTCCAGCACCCCAACATCGCGACGCTCTACGACTTCTGCGAGGTCGCGAACCAGCCTTGCATCATCATGGAGTACGTCGATGGCGAGACCATCTCGGAGCGCATCAGTGCATACGGCGCGCTGCCGCTCTCCGAGACTGTCTACGTCTTCGGCAAGGTGGTCGAGGCCATCGACTACATCCACTCGCACGGCGTCATTCATCGCGACATCAAGTCGAACAACATCAAGATCAGCTCGCAGGGTCAGGTCAAGCTCTTAGACTTCGGCATCGCCAAGGGTCAGACCTCCCAACAACTCACGCAGGTCGGCAGCGTCATCGGCACGCTTCAATACCTTGCGCCCGAGCTGATCCGCGGCGGCGCGTCGGACGCACGCGGCGACATCTGGGCCTTGGGCGTCCTGCTCTACGAGATGGTGGCGGGGCGCGTGCCCTTCGACGCAGACACTATCGGCGACCTCTGCGACCGCATCGACCGCGTGGAGTACACCGCTCCCGCGCAGGTCAACTCGGGCGTGCCGCGCGAGGTCGCAAGCATCATCGCGCGCTGCCTCAAGAAGAATCCCGCGGAGCGCTACCGGACGGCGGGCGAGCTTCTCTCCGACGCGCGCAAGCTCTCGGGCGTCGTCTCAAAACCGGGACTGAGTCCTACGGTGAGCGAGGCCGCGACCGAGTACGTCGAAGCGAAGGCCGCCTCTTCAAAGAGATTGCCGCTGTTGATCGGGGCCGCCGCCGCCGTTCTCGTGCTCGCCGTCGTCGGCATCATCGCGCTCGTCGTCTTCAACTCTTCGGACGCGGAGACGGGCACGCAGACCAACACGCCGAGCACGACGAACACGGCGAAGGCACTCACCGCAAGCCCTTCGCCCGCGGCGAGCCACGACGCTTCGGAGCGTACGGTCGAGGTCTCGGTCTCGGACGGTAAGGCAGATGTCTACCACGGCGACGAGAAGGTCGGCACCACGCCCTTCGCCGTGCGCGGCAAGCTCGGCGAGCACGTCACGTTGACGCTCAAGCGCGATGGCTATTCGGACGAGCCTGTGGACTTCGTCGTCGGCGAGAAGAAAGCTTTCATGTACACGCTGGCGAAGAAGTGAGCCGCGCCGCGAAAGGGCGGCACACGCTCGCCGGGCGGGAAAAATTTTCGACAAGGGGACAAGGCATGTTCGGTAAAAAGAGGGCGGCGGCAAAAGCGGCGCAACAACAGCCGCCGCCGCAACAACAATCGCAGCAGCAACAGTCGTCGCAGAAGCAACAGCCGCAGCAGCAGAGTCCGGCGTTCGAGATCGTCGCCAGCGTCCAGACCGACATGGGCTGCGTGCGCGAAATCAACGAGGACTCGGGCCGCTTCGTCCGCCCGGCAGACCCCGCGCTGCTCGCGTTGAAGGGCGCGCTCATCATCGTCGCCGACGGCATGGGCGGCCACTCCGCGGGCGAAGTCGCCAGCCAGATGGCCGTCGAGTTGGTCAGCCGCCTCTACTTCGAGCAGAAAAGCTCACCCGACGCCGCGCTCAAGCACGCGGTCGAAGAGGCCAACCGCAAGATCAACTCAGCCGCCGCCGCGGACGAATCCAAACACGGCATGGGCACGACCTGCACGGCGCTCGCACTGTGTGGTGATAAGGCCTTCGTCGCGCACGTCGGCGACAGCCGCCTCTACATGATGCGCGGGGAGCAGTTCTACCAACTGACCGAAGACCATTCGGCGGTGACGGAGATGGTCAAGCTCGGTATCATCTCGAAGGAGGAGGCGCGCACACACGAGGACAAGAACATCATCCTGCGCGCGCTGGGCACGAGCGCGGAGGTCGAAGCCTCTGTGCTTGAGCCGTTCAAGGTGCACGTGGGAGATTATTATCTCCTCTGCTCCGACGGGCTTTACGATCTCGTCCGCGACGAGGAGATCGCTTCAGTCCTCACAGAGTCCGAGGACATTCATGCCGCGGGCGAACAATTGATCGCGCTTGCCAGGGAGCGCGGCGGCCACGACAACATCACGGTGGGTATTATCGGCATCAAACCAGCGGGCGCGGAAGCCGCCGAGGTTGAACAGGTGCGCGCGACGCGCGAGTTGGAGGCAATAAAATAATTATGATCGGACAAGTAATCGGGAACTACAAGATCGAACAGAAGCTCGGCGAGGGCGGCATGGGCGAGGTCTTTCGCGGCGTGGACATGATGTTAGAGCGCGAGGTCGCCATCAAATTCCTCCGGCCCGAGTTAGCCAGCCAGTCGCAGGTCGTCGAGCGCTTCCGCTCCGAAGCCGTCACGCTCGCCAAGCTCAATCACCCGAACATCGCCACGCTCTTCAACTTCATGCGTCAGGGCGACAGCTTCATCATGGTGCTTGAGTTCGTGCGCGGCGTCTCGCTCGACAACGTTATCCAGCAGCGCGGCGCGATCCCCGTCGATCAGGCCATCCCGATCTTCTGTCAGGTCTTGGACGGCATACAGGAGGCGCACAACTACGGCATCATCCACCGCGACATCAAGCCCGCGAACATGATGCTCACCGAAAAGGGCACACTCAAAGTCCTCGACTTCGGTATCGCACGCATCCTCGGCACGGCGCGCATGACCCGTCAAGGCAACATCATCGGCACTATCGAGTACATGTCGCCCGAGCAGGTGC
The DNA here is from genome assembly GCA_032162705.1 of Acidobacteriota bacterium. Lineage (GTDB taxonomy): Bacteria > Acidobacteriota > Blastocatellia > Pyrinomonadales > Pyrinomonadaceae > QHXN01. The sequence continues at coordinate 2,510 of JAVRON010000101.1, read as the reverse complement.
GCGGCTTCGAGACCGACGCACGCTCAGACATCTACTCTTTGGGCATGCTGCTCTACGAAATGCTGACCGCCCGCTGCCCGTTCGACATCCAGAACGAGTTCGAGCTGATGAAGGCGCAGATCGAGCAGTACCCGGTGCCGCCGCGCCAGCTCAACCCCGGTATCCCCGAGGCCGTCGAGCAGGCCATCTGGAAGTCAATCGCGAAAGACCCTGCGCAGCGTTTCCAGAACGCTTCGGAGTTTCGCTCCTTCCTCCTGAACGCGGGCTATACCGCCACGGGTAGGCTTGAGCCGCTCGCCGTCGGCGACCCTTCGGCCTACGGCACGCGCCCCGTCACGCAGCCGCCCGCGAGCTATCCGCCCTCGCCCTTCTTAACCACGCCGATGCAGCCCGGCTACCAGACTCAGCCGCAGCCCAGCGCATCACCCTCGCAGCCCGGAGTCCCGATGCCTTCGCAACCCGGCGTGCCGCCGCCCACACAGGTCTCGAACCCCGGACTCGGAAACAACAACCCGACGGGCGCGACGGCGTTTGACCCGTTGGGCGCAACCATCATCGACTCGAAGCTGCCCGTCTCAAACGCGGCGGCAAGCTCAAACACAGCCGCCAACTCAAACGCGGCGGCCAACTCAAACGCGGCGGTCACAGAGACGCGCATCGACCAATCGTCCGCACCTGCTGCGGCGGCGGCGGGCGCGCGCAATCTGATGAAGGAGACGCGCATGGGCGTCGGGCCCGCCGCCGCCGCACAACACGCCGCACAACAGCATCCGCAGCCGCCGCAGCCGCCGCAGCAGCAACGAGGGTTCGCGCCGGGCCCCGCACAGGCTCAGCAGCAGAAGTCTTTCATGAGCAAGCTGACGTGGGTGCATTTCGCGGGCGCGGGCGCGGCGGTGCTCGTCGTCCTCGGCGTCATCGTCGGCCTCGGTGTGATCGTCCTCACCTCCGGCTCGAAGAAGGGCAAGGAGCCTGTGAAGCCTGCGGCGCTGACCGAAGAGTCTTCCAAGCCCGCGCCACAGCCGACTGACCAACCGTCTCAGCAGCAGGCCACCCAACCAACGCAGCCGACGACACCGCCGGGCGGCGCAGACCAGACGACCGTCGTGCCCGGCAGCGGCAGCAACGGCACCACCGTCATCCCCATCCAACAGCCGCCCGCCGGGAGCACCACTTCGGCCACCGCGTCCGACGCGCCGAGCCGCCCCGCGCAGAAGGCTCCCGCTCAGTCTCGACCGAAGGCCGCGGACTCCGGCGACGCCGCGCGTAAGCGACGCGACGCCGCACTAAAAGCGCTCGACCAGTAGCCAATAGCGTAAAGCGCTCGACGAGTAGCAAACGCCGTGCGGTTTTTTAAAGAACCGACCGGGACGAATTGAAACGAGAGGGTGAGGATGCACTTCAGAGCAGAGCAGATGCACTTCAGAGTAGAGCAAAAGAAACGGCTGCGACTCTTTGCGACGCTGTGTGCCATCGTCACCGCGCTCCTCGTCTCCCCCTCTGCCTCTCTCGCGCAAGGTAAGAAGCCCATCACACGCGATGGGCTAGTCAAGGCAGTCAGGATCAACGGCCTCTCCACCTCCGAGCTTATCCAACAGGTTCAGCTTCGAGGCGTCTCGTTCCAGATGACTTCGGACGCCGAAGCGGAACTCCGCACGGCGGGCGCACGCCCCGAAGTCATCGAGGCCGCGCGCTCAAACTATCGCCCGTCGTCGTCGTCGCCACCGGTCACGAACGCGGGCGGGCGCAGCAACTCGAACGTACCGGCGGGCCCGCCGCTCTCGAAGAACGAGATCGTCACGATGCTTCAGGCCGGTACGCCCTCTGCGCGCGTCGAGCAGTTCGTCGATGCACGCGGCGTCAGCTTCCAGTCCAACGCGCAGACGGCGCGCGAGATTAAGGCCGCGGGCGGCACCAACTCGCTCGTCGGCGCAGTCACCGCCGCCTACACCGCGTCAGGCCGGACGCGAATCCCGCCGCCCGCATCGAACACCCGTGGCAACATTGCGAGGGGCCCTGACTACGACGACCTGACCGATCAGGCCACCGCGGCCTTCGACGCGAGGAACGCGGCGCGCGCCACGCAACTTCTCTCGCAGGCGATTCAGTTGGAGCCTTCAAGCCCGCGCGCCTATCAGCTCCTCGGCTTCACGCAGCTCTACTTGCAGGGCAACATCTCGGAGGCCGAGAGGAACATGCGCCGGGCCATCGAGCTTGGCGGCTCCGCGGCCTTCCGCGTCTTCCACGACCACGCCAACGGCACGTTTAACTCGACCTGCTCCGGGACGCTCTTCGTTACCAAAAGGAACGTTACCTACAAGGCTGACGACGGCCGCGACACCTTCGAGACGGACGAGGCCAGCATCAAGGAGATCAAGATTAACAATCTCGCGGGCGGCGCTTTCGGCGCGCTGCTCGGAGGCAAAGACCTCGGCGCGTTCCACATCAAGGTGAAGCGCGCGAGCGATAGCCGCAACTACAACTTCGCCCCGCTGACGAAGAAGAAGAATGAG
>JAVRON010000100.1:0-14010 GCA_032162705.1 Acidobacteriota bacterium | reverse complement strand
CAGAATCTTCCGCGCGCTTCTCTCTTTCGTCCCGTCTCAAGGTCAGCTTCGGGCGGGTGGTTGTTAAGCTGATATACCCGCCAGAGTCGCCTCTTACCTTCCAGCGCCCGCGTTCTTTCCCGCCATGAACCCGGCCACGCCGATGACGATTGAAATCAGGCCGAGTACCCGTGTGAGCATAGCGCCGCACGCGATGCACTCGACGACGATGCCCCCGTTGTAAGGGATAATCATCAGCGCACCGATGATAATCACCCAGGCAAGGGCCAAAACTATTACCGGCTTCATACGCCTACCTCCTCTACGTCTGTTTGCAGTTGAGTGCAGCTCGGGCAATCTCCACAAAAACACCTGGAGCGCGCGGAGGGCGCTTGGAGGAGTGATACATTACACGCCCCTCGGTATTGCCCGGGCCTTCGGTTAACCCCTTGTCCGCGCTACAACGTTCGAGAAATTGCCCTTCAGTTCGCGAGGTCGAAGAAGCTCCCGCGTCGGGAGCGGTCGTAGGGCGCGTAGCATATCAAAGAACTCGACGCAATCATAGTATTAACTCCGCCCCGCCATAGTATTAACTCCGAGCGCCGCACACGCACTCGAACTCCGCAAACGGACGGCCCCGTCTGAGGTAAACCGCGCCGCGCTCTCTTGAAAAAACTTCTAAAGGTTGTCGATCTCGACCGGCTCGACCCTTTCGGCGAGCGGGAAGCCGAAGACGCGCGAGTAAAAGTAAAGCTCTCCGTCAAGCGCGCGCTTGATGTTCTCGCCCTTGCGAAAGCCGTGCTGCTCGCCCTCGAAGGCGACGTAGGCGACGGGCAGCTTTTTGCGCCTGAGCGCCTCGACCATCAGCTCGGCCTGATTCGGCGGCACGATCTTGTCTTCCAGCCCCTGGAAAAAGATGACGGGGCACGACAGGCGGTCTGTGAAGTTTATCGAAGAGCGCTCGCGGTAGAGGTCTGCGCGCTCGGGGTAGGGGCCGATGAGACGTTCGAGATAGCGCGACTCGAACTTGTGCGTGTCTCCGACGAAGACGGTCAGGTCGCTCAATCCGTAGTGACTCGCGCCCGCCTTGAAGGTGTCTCGGAAGGTCAGTGCGTTCAGGGTCGTATAGCCGCCTGCGCTCCCGCCCGTGATGACGCAGCGCGCGCCGTCCACCTCGCCACGCTCGATCAGATACTTCGCGCCGTTCACACAATCGTCAACGTCCACGACGCCCCACTCGCCGTTCAGACGTTGCCGGTACTCGCGCCCGAAGCCCGTGCTGCCGCCGTAGTTCACGTCGAGGACTGCGATGCCGCGGCTCGTCCAGTATTGCGTGTCGAGCCGGAGCGTCGAAGAGGTTGCGGCCGTCGGGCCGCCGTGGCACTTGACGACGAGTGGCGGGCGCTCGCCGTCGGTCGCAACGAAGTCTCGGTTGCGCGGCGGGTAGAAGAAGGCGTGCGCCGTCCGCCCTCCCTCGGTCGGGAACTCGACGGCGCGCGGGGTCGAAACGTACCCCTCTTCAACCGACACTTCGCTCGCGCGGCGCAGCAGACGTGTCTTCAGTGTGCGCAGGTCAAGCTCGACAATCGCCGAACGCTCCGTGGGCGAGCCGGCACGGAAGACCGCGCGCTTCTCGTCGGCGCGGACGGATGAGATGTCCGCAAAGGGAAGCTCGATCTTCGCCAGCTTCTTCGCGCGCGTGTCGAGCGTGGCAAGGCTCCAGTTGCCGTGCTCCGTGTAGGCGCAAACGATCTGCTCGTCGGACGCGAACGCGTAGGTTGACATGGCGAAAATCCACTGCGGCATCCCGAACTCGGCCTCCAACTCACACACCGCCTCGGTCGAGCCGTCCGCGTTCAGACGATAAATGTTCCACCAGTTGCTCCGGTCGGAGACGAAGTAGAGCGTGCCCTTTGGCGACCACTCCGGCTGGAAGATCGACTCGTCTTCGCCGCCCGCCACGCGCCGCGAAGCCTTGAGCGTGCCGCCTTCGTCCAGCTCGCCGACCCAAAGCTCGCATCCGTCCCAGGGCATGTTCGGATGATTCCAGGCGAGCCACGCCAGTTTCGAGCCGTCAGGGCTGAGACGCGGAGACGCGTAGAAGTCACGGCCTGAGGCGAGCACGCGCCCGCCGTCTTCGTTCCCCGCCCCGCCTTCGTTCCCCGTCACGTCTTCGTTCCCCGTCGCGTCCGTGCTCAGGCTGACGATTGTGTTGACGGCCTCGCTCCCTTCGATTGTGTGATCTTCGCGCACGGCGAAGAGACGACCTCGCCTCTCGTCGATGACGTAATCGCTGTAGCGGAAATTCTTTTCGGGTGTGATCGGCTGCGGCGCGGTCGCGTGCGTCTGGCGGTAGACGCGCTGGTCTGAGAAGTTCGAGAAGTAGATGACGCCGCCGCGGACGGCATAATCGCCCCCGCCGTACTCGTGTACGCGCGTGCGCGCGTTGAAGTCTTGCGGCGTCACGTCTTCGATTCGACCGTCGAGCGCGCGGCGCACCAGGCAGTTGCGACCCCCTTCGGACGGGCGCAGCTCGATCCAGTAAACGTCCTCGCCGTCGAGCGCGACCTGTCCAAGCCCGACCGTGGCCTTGACGATGAGGTCTGAGGTGATGGGCGACTTCCATGAGCCATACAGCGCGACCTTGGGCTGATCCATTACTCACTCCTGAATAGTGATAAGTGATGAGTGATAAGAAAGAGAAAGGGCAGCTTGTTTCTTTCTTATCACTTATCACTCATCACTTATCACTCCTAAAGATGTATGCCGCGACGTTCCGGGGGCGGCACGTAAGCGCTGAAGTCTCTTGCAAAGCGCTCTGTATATAGGTCGAGCAACTCGCGCACGCGCGCGAGGCTTGGCGAGCGGACGACGAGGCCGACGTGATGCGACTTGTCCATACGGAAGACGATCTCCGGGTCTGTATACGCAGACGTGTCGGGGCGCTCCTGCCGCGCGAGCGAGAGCGCGATGCCACCGTACTCGCGCCGCGACTGAAGACGCCCGACGCGCTCGCCACGCGCGTGCGCCACCTCGACACGCGCCCACACACGCCAGAGATTATGACCGCTCGCGGCCTCAAGCGTCTCTGCGATGTGCGCGCCGCCGACGCGTGCGGCCACTTCGAGAAAGTAGAAATCGCCTTCGGCGCTGCGTATGAACTCGGCGTGCGCCGCGCCGCGCTCAAGCCCGAGAGCGCGGAGCAGTTCAGTGTTGAGGCGCAACAGCTCCGCATGCTCCGGCGAGTCGTACTCGATTGTGTGTGTGGTGAAGACGCCGCCCTCCTCGACCACTCTCAGAGGGGGCCGCCCGTAGAGGCTCGCCCCGGAGAAGATGACTTCGCCATCCTCGACGACGGAATCGACGTGGAAGACCTCGCCCGGCACAAACTTCTCCAGCAGATAGTAAGACGACTTATCCTGCAAAGCCTCGCGCGCGTCGAGCGCCTCAAACGCGCGCCAGACCTGCTTCGCATCGTCGAGCCTGCGGATGCCGGATGAAGAAACGTCCGAGCGCGGCTTGACGACCCACGGCGGCGGCACACGCTGCATGTACTCGCCGACCTCCTGATGGTTGAAGAGCGGGACGAACTCGGGCACGCGCATCCCTGCGTCGCGGGCGCGCACGCGCATCGTGAGCTTGTCGCGGAAGACGCGTGCATGCGAGCTGTCCATGCCGGACAGCTTGAGGTGCTCGCGTGCGAGCGCCGCCGTGATAACGTCGAACTCTTCGAGGGCGACGAGCGTGTGAAGCTTGCGCTCGCGTGCGAGCTGCGCGGCAGTGTGGAGGAAGAGTTCCGCGCTCGAATCGTCGGGCAGGAAGTGTACGGCGTCGAGCGCATCGCGGGGCCAGTTCTCGTGTGCCGTCCGCGCGCGCGTCAGCAACTCCACGTGCGCGCCCTCACGCTTGCACTCACGCAGGAAATCCTCGCCCTTAAAATAGCTGGCGACGCAGACGACGTTAACCGCGGTCGAGGACGTTTCGGCCAACCCGGACTTCCACTCCTTAATAAGATTTCGGCTTGCGGCTCGGAGAGTATATAACGCGTCGGCGCGGGCGGGCACGCGGAAAAGAGTAGTCAGTAGTCAGTAGTCAGTAGCCAATAGCCAGTAGCCAATAGCCAGTAGAAAGAGTCAGATGAGGAGGAGGCGTAAAAGCAAGCGGTGCGCCCGCCCTATGGCCGAGACGCACCGCCTTTGAACCTACTGACTACTGTCTACTGGCTACTCTTCCTCAGTAGATGTTGAAGTTGTATTCGAGGACGACGTATTGCGAGACTGAGTGGCCGTCCTTTTCCGCCGGGGTAAACTTGATCTGTCTAGCGGCGGCGATGGCCTTTTCAGTCAATCCGTCGGGCAGCCCCTTCACGACGCTGATGCCCGTCACCCCGCCTGAAGCGTGCAGGATGGCGCGCAGCCTGACGACGCCCGTCACGTTGTTCTTGCGCGCGTCTTCGGTGAAGCCCGGCTCGGGCTTGAAGGTGATGAGCGCCTTACGCGTCACCTCGTTCTGCTTGAAGGGGCGAGTGTAGTCAACCTCTCTGCCGCCTCCGCCGCCTCCGGGGCCTCCGCCACCGTCGTTACGGTCGCCGCCCCCGACGTTGCCCCCACGACCGGGCCCCAATCCAGTCCCATCGCCCGGCCCCATCCCGCCGCCCGAACCCGGCCCCATCCCACCACCATGACCCGGCCCCGATGAGGGTACGGTCGCCGTCGAGTCAGGCAGTCCGAACGGCATGTCTCGGGGGTCATTCTTCACCAGCATCGGGTCGACCTGCATCGTCACAGGCGTCGGCAGGTGCGCGTTTAGCGGCGGCGGCTTCGGAGAGGCCGGATTGATCGGCGGCATCTCTAACTGTGCGGTCGGCAGCTTGCCTTGCGAGGCCGGAGTCTGCTCCTGTCGTCCACCTCCGCCGCCTCCGGCAGGCTTCTCGAACTTCGGTTTCGAGCCGCCGCCCTTGCCCTCGTTCGTGCCTGCTGTTCCCTTCTCCGGTGTCGGCTGCTCCTTCGGAATCTCCTTCTCGGGATCGACGTAGCCGACGACTTCCAAGTCCTCGTAGGGGTTGGCTGCCACCTGCGGACAAGGGAAGCCCATCAACGCCCTAATGTCACACTGGAAACGGACGCCAGCCCAGACACCTGCGACGATAAGGGCTACGCAGAAGGGGGCGATGACTGACGGAACAGCATAGTCCTGTCTGAAGAATTTTTTGACGAGGCCGCTGTAGGCAACCACCATCCTCTTGGAGAAGCCCGCGGGATCACGCTTGAACTCGGGCCAGGTCAGCTCCGCGTCGCGCCCGACGGCCTTTAGCTCTCTAGTCAGACGGCGTGTCAGCCCCTCGTCTTCGAGAAACGTCAGATGATACTCGCCGCGACCGTTGGCGGACTGTGCGGAGGCCGAGGCTGCCGCTGCGGCTTCGCCCGCGCCGGAACCGTTCGAGCCGTTCGAGGAAGCCGAGCCTGACGCGGGTGCAGACGCGGTGACAACCGATTCGTCCGAGACCTGTGCGGCGATTGGCGGCGCGACAGCAATGTCGAGCGGCGTCCCGTCAACCGGACAAAACCCGAATTTATCGGCGAACTCCTCTTGGCACGTAGGACACTGTTTCATTTTCTAACGAACCTCCCGTCGAATCACGCGGGGAAAGGCGACATGCTCCCGTATCAAGGTACAAACTTTTTGCGAACCATTCAAGCCCGGAGGTGAATCCTTCGAGTGCGACGTGGCGGCGGGCGAGCCGTGCGTAAGGCACTCTCTGAATAGCTTTTGATGCCGAGTCGGGCAGAATCGCTGCCACTCGCGTCCGCAGGCGGCAAAAATTAGCGGTTCCGTCTTGATGCGAAGAGGCATTTGACGCGTCCCCCGTCGGCATCTAAGATTTCCGGGAACTAATGCTCCCCATGCCGGTTTCCGTCGAGGGACAAGCGTTTTGGCCGAAGAGGTTCGCCCGGTCGCTTCAACAGTTAACCGAAAAGCAAGATGAAAAGCTCAATGACTCTTACGGGCCGCGGGCGCGGCCTGCCGCTGAAAATTCTGACTGCTCTGATTCTCGTGTGTGCCGGTTGGTTCGCCGCCGCAGGGCAGTCCGCGCCCGAGCCGCGGCGCGAACAACTCCTGAACGGGCTTCGGATACTTCTGCTCAATCGTCCCGGCGACCAGAGCGTGCTCGTCCGGCTTCGTGTCCACAGCGGCGCGGCCTTCGACCTCGCCGGTAAGGAAGGACTGATGGCGACGTTCGCCGAGGCGATGTTCGACCAGCAGACACGCGATTACGTCACCGAAGAGCTTAACGGGCGCATCGAGGTTACGACCGGCTACGACTCGATAGACATCACGCTGGCTGGTCGCGCCACGGACTTCGAGCGCCTTTTGGAGCTTGGACGCAACGCCGTCATCAACATACAGCTGACGCCCGAGGCGGTCGAGCGCGTGCGTGCGGCGAGGCTCAAGTCGCTGCGCGAGGTTCATCCGACGCCAGCCGAAGTGGCAGACCGCGCCGTCGCCGCGCGTCTCTTCGGTGTGTACCCGTATGGCCGAACGACCGGCGGCTCGCCCGAGTCGGTCGCGCGCATCGAGCGCCCGGACCTCCTGCTCACACGCGAGCGGTTTCTCAATCCGGACAACACCACGCTCGTCATCGTCGGCGGTTTCGAGCCGCGGCAAGTGATGCGCACGCTTCGCGAGTCCTTCGGCGGATGGCGCAAAAGCGACCACGCCATTCCCGCCACGTTCCGGCTGCCCGACCCGCCTGACGAACGCACGCTCGTCGTGGGTCGCGCTGAAGCGTCCGGCGTCGAGTTGCGTCTCGCCGTCAGGGGTCTTGCGCGCACAGACCGCGACGCACCGGCCGCGCAGGTGCTCGCCGCAATCGTTCGCGAGCGCTGGCTCGCCTCTCTGCCCGAACTCAAAGACGGTGCGCCCTTCGCTCGTCACGACTCGTACCGCGAGGGCGGCCTCTTCCGAATGGGCGCGGGACTGCGCACAACCGCCGAAGCCGTTCGGGCGCTTGAGGCGGCGCGTACCGTGCTGCGCGAACTGGCGACGAACGGGCCGACGGCGACCGAGTTGGAAAACGCTAAGCGCTCTGTGTCGGCTTCGCTCGGCCAGGGCACACAGAACGACGAGGCGTTGGCGGATGTCTGGCTCGACGAGCACACATACAAGTCCGCAGCCACGAACGCGCGCGACATGTCACGCATCGCGAACTCCCTGACGCAGCCCGAGGCTCAACGTGTCGCCGCGCGTCTCTTTCTGCACACGCCCGTGGCAACGGTCGCCGTCGGCGACGCGGCGCAGCTTCGCACGGAACTCGCACGCACCGGGGGGGCCGTCGAGGTCTTCGGAGAGGCGGCGGCCAGGCCCGAGCCGACGCCGACGACAAAGCCGCAACAGCCCGCACTTCAACTGAAACGCCCTTAAGTCCGCGAGCACGCGGTAACAAACGGCAAGCAAAATTCAGTAGCAAATGACAAGCAAAACCGAGGTAGCAACTCGCAAGCAAACCGCAAGTTAACTGCAACCAACGCATCGGCCCTTTCAGGTAGCCTTGACACTGAATTCCCCTTCGGCAAAGGTTTCGAGAGACGAGCACGCGCAGCGTGTCCGCGCTATGTTCGCGGGCATCGCCGGTCGCTACGACCTCTTGAACCATCTGCTGTCGGGGAATGTTGACAAGAGCTGGCGGCGACTCGTCGCGCGCACTTTGCAGCCTTCGCTAGTTGAAGGCGCACGCGTTCTGGACGTTGCCTGCGGGACAGGTGATCTCTCGCTCGTGCTCGCTTCGGCGGGCGCGGCCAGAGTGGTCGGACTGGACTTCTGCCGACCGATGCTTGAGATCGCACGGCGTAAGTCCGAGACGGACTCTCGCGCGATTTCTTTCGTCGAAGGCGACGCGCTCAGTCTCCCGTTCGCGGACGAGACGTTCGACGTTGTCACGATAGCCTTCGGGCTGAGGAACCTTGCGGGCGTCGCCGATGGGCTGAGAGAGTTGAGAAGAATTCTCAGACCGGGGGGACGCGTAGCCGTCCTCGAATTCTCAAGTCCGGTCTTGCCGGGGTTTCGCGCGCTGTTCCGTTTCTATTTCACGCGTGTGCTGCCGCGCCTGGGCGGACTCGTGAGCGGCTCGCGTGGAGCTTATGAATACCTGCCCGACTCCGTTCTGCGGTTTCCAGACCAGAAGCGTCTGGTAGAGTTGATGGGCGAGACGGGTTTTGCAGAGGTCAGTTATCGTAATCTGACCGGCGGGATCGCGGCGCTGCACATGGGCACGCGCGCCGCCGGGTCGTAAAAACTTTTCGGGCTTGGTTGCGACACCTCGCATTACGCCGCGACCACCAGACTAGCCCGGCGAATTCAACCTCTTTGGTGGTTGTCGGGGCCGCCGTCGAGTACGAGTTCGCCGGGCTAGGTTTCTATGAAGAGTAGTCAGTAGTCAGTAGTCAGTAGCGCTCCGCGTGATGGGTGCAACCGCTGGCTCCCGATGATTCGCTGATGGAAAGGTTTTCTACTGTCTACTGTCTACTGTCTACTGTCTACTGTTCTCCTCCTCCCGCGCGGTGTTATCATCTCGGCGCAATTCAATCCGTCTTTCCTACTCAAGAAATTTTTGATGAAGCACAAGCTTCTCGACATCGCGCGCCGATTGCTCATACTCCTGCTCGTCGTGTGGACGGTCGTGAGTCTGGTGACGATTCTGATCGAGCTTGTGCCGGGCGACCCGGCCACGGCCATCCTCGGCGACTCTGCGACGCCGGAGGCGCTCGCGCAGTTTCGACAGAAGCATGGACTTGACCGCCCGGCCTTCTTCTTCTCCTACGCGGAGGACGAGAGCGGCACGTGCCATCTCCATTGGAACGGCGCGGACAATCGCTACGTCGATTACTGGCGCGCGATTTTGCACGGCGACATGGGGAACTCTTTCCGCACGGATCGCCCCGTACGCGAGTTGATACTCTCGCGTTACGGCGCGACGATTCAGCTTGCCGTCGCCGCACTGCTCGTCGCAATCTCAATCGCGGTACCGCTCGGCGTCGTCGCGGGGACGAATCGCGGGAACCTGCTTGATAACGCGCTCTCGGTCGTCGCGCTCGTCGGCATCAGTCTGCCCAGCTTCGTCGTCGGGCCGCTGCTTATCTACGTCTTCGCCGTCTGGCTCGGATGGGTCAACGCTTCGGGGCGCTTCGGATGGGCGAGCATCATCCTCCCGGCCATCACGCTCGGCGCGGCACTCTCCGCGCTGCTCACGCGCATGGTGCGCTCGTCCGTCATCGAGGAGATGGGCGAAGACTACGTCCGCACCGCGCGCGCGAAGGGCTTGAGCGAGCGCAAGGTCGTCTACAAGCACGTGCTGAAGAACGGGCTGATACCGGTCGTCACCATCCTCGGCCTGCAACTCGGCGTGCTGCTCGCGGGCGCGATCATCACCGAGAAGATTTTCAACTGGCCCGGGCTTGGACTCCTCCTCGTCGAAGAGGGCATCAACAAACGCGACTACCGCCTTGTGCAAGGCTGCGTCCTCGTCATCAGCGTCACATATATTTTAGCCAACACGCTCACAGACCTGCTCTACCGTCGTCTCGACCCGAGAATAAGAGTTTCGTGAATAGCCTATGAATCGGTTAGCGATATTCGGACTCGTCTTCATCGTGCTGCTCGTCATAGTGGCGGTGTTCGCGCCCTGGATTGCGACGCACGACGTGGGCGTACCTGACCTGCTTGCGCGTTACAAGCCGCCGTCGTCGGAGCACTGGTTGGGGACGGACGCGACGGGGCGCGACGTATTCTCGCGCGTGGTCTTCGGGGCGCGTATCTCTCTGCGCGTCGGGTTGATTGTAGTCGCCGTGTCGGCGGTCGTCGGGACAACCATCGGCGCGCTCGCGGGCTTCTACGGTGGATGGGTTGACCGCGTCGTGTCGGGCTACTTCTTCAATGTCTTTCTCGCCTTCCCCGGACTACTTCTGGCTATCGCGATGGTCGCCTTCCTCGGCGCGGGACTGAACAAGCTGATCTTCGCGTTGTGCGTCATCGGTTGGGTGGGCTATGCGCGCGTGATGCGCGGGCAGGTCTTGAAGGTGCGCGAGTACGACTTTGTGCAGGCAGCGCGTGCGCTCGGCGCGAGAGACTGGCGCATACTCTTCTATCACGTCTTGCCGAACGCAGTGCAGCCGCTCATCGTGCAGGCGAGCCTCGGCATGGCGGGCGCGGTTCTGTCGGAAGCGTCGCTCTCTTTTCTCGGACTGGGTGTGCCGCCGCCCGCGCCCTCTTGGGGCGTGATGCTCGAAGAGGCGCGCGACCTCGCCACGCTTCAACGTGCGCCGCACGCAATGCTCGCGCCGGGAATCGCCATTGCGCTCACGGTGCTTGCCTTCAACTTCCTCGGCGACGGCCTGCGCGAATACCTCGACCCGCGCCAGCGCAAGCGTTGAATGCGGCCCGCCACTCTCCACACTCGAAGGCTCTTTTCCGCCTCTCGCCACGGTTGAAAAAACCTTTACGCCCCTCTGCTTGTCCTATAATATTCTTCCGCGCGACCACCATTTGCCTAACCTGCTCTCCAAGTACGGATAGACTTAACTCACTTATGCCTCGCGGAAACAAGGCCCAACAGACATCGGACGAAAAGTACGCACCGGCTGACGGCGGCGTCAAAAAATTCCGTGTCCTTGTCGTCGCGGGCGTCATTCTCCTTGCGCTCGCCGCGCCGGGGTTTCACTACACACGCCGTGACAAACTTCTTCAAGTCGCTTCCGTAAAAGCCTCTCAGGGGATTCAGCCGGTCGGAAGGCCGGACGATGACTCGTCGAGCGAGTTGAAAATATGGATAGAGGCCAGCCACTCTTTCGTCTGCCCCGACGACGGGACTGCGCGGCTGCCGCTTAAAGTTCGCGGCGTTAGCGAGGTCTGTCAGCCGCGCTACAGTTGGAAAGTTAACGGCGGGGTCATCGAAGGCGGCGGGGCCGGGATCGTCTGGAACCTCTTAGGTGTGAAGCCGCAGCCCGGAAAGTATTACGACGCTATCGTCACGGTCAAAACCGGCCCCGCCTGCGGCTCGCGTAAGGCGTCTGCAATATGGCGCGCTTGCGTGGTGTGCCCACTACGCGTCGCGTGGCCGACGACGACGCCGTTTAAACCCTCATCACCCCGCTTCTGCCCGACCATCTCTTTCGGCACACGTGCCACGGCGACGACCGGACAGAACGTGCCTGTCACCGCCACGCTCAACGGCGGCACGCCTGGTGCCACGCCGAAATTCAAATGGACGGTCTGGGGGGGCAGCATCAACGGCGGACAGGGCACCGACTCGATCATGGTCGGAGCCGGAGCCGCAGGTCAGACGATTCTAGCGAAAGTTGAGGTCAGAGGATTTCTCTCCGCGTCTCTGTGCAGCGCCACCTGTAGCATTCCAGTAGTCCCCCCGCCGCCGACGCCTATAGTCCTCCCGCCGACGCACGCCGTCCTGACCAGCGTCAAGCTCACGCCTGCCTCCGCCTCGGTCGGAATAAGCACCCAACGATTTAGCGCTCAGGCTTTCGATCAGTTCGCCCGACCGATGGCTGGCGTCGCGATCACCTTCAAGTCCGGCAACACCCGTGCGGCGACCGTTGGCGCGGTCGAACAGGACGTGGGCAACGGCTCGGCAACGGCTATCGTCAATGGGCACGCGAGCGGCACGACCCAGATCATTGCCACCGGCCTCGCCAGCGTCAACACGGTGACGAGCGACCCGGCTCTGTTGACAGTTACGACAACGCCGACGCCGACGCCGACGCCCAGCCCGACTCCAACACCAAGCCCGACACCAAGCCCGACACCAAGCCCGACTCCTACTGCCACGACGACGCCCACACCGCCGCCGCCGCCGCCAAAGCCGACACGCTGCACGTGCTGCACCCTTAATCCTCGTGGCTGCCCACTCGTCGCCCTCTTGGGCCTCGCCGCGCTCGCCGTCGGCGCTTACTTCACCCTGTCGGGTCTCGACGTGGTTTTAGCCACAGCGCAAGGCGGTGACGAGGTGTACTGCACCGTGTTCGGCCCCAGGTCGGCGCACCCCGGCGACAACTTCTTGTTGCCGGTCTTCGCGCACCTCGCCGAGCAGGAAGGAGAGTTGGAGGAACTCGCCGCCGTCCATGAAGCCACCAAACTTTCCGGGTCGAAGCCTTTAGACCAGAATATCGAGCGCGGCAGCAGGCTGTTCTTCAGCCTCCAGATGCCCGGCCTGTTGATAGACGAAGAGGAGATGCCTCTCATCTGGAAGGGTAAGGTAAACTCGGTCGAGTTCTGCGTCACGATACCGAAAGAGTTCGAGCCGGCTAACGTCAAAGGTATAGTGCTCGTCAGCATCACGAGCGGCGAAGTCGCGCGCGTACCTATCGCGCACATCAAGTTCATGCTCAAGGTCGCTGCCCCTGAAGCTAAGCAAGCGGCGGCGGCGGTCGTCCACGCGCAGGTTCCGGCGCAGCTCCCCGCTCCCGCGCAGCCCGCCCCGGCCCCCCTCGAACAGATTTATGTCCCGCATAGGAAGGCGTTCATCTCCTACTCCTCCAAGAATCGTCTTGAGGTTGACAAGCGCGTGCAGGGGCTGAGGGCCGCGGGAATCGAGTGCTTCATGGACAAGATGATGCTCAAGCCGGGCATGAACTGGGAGTCGTCCCTCTACCAGTTCCTTGACCAGAGCGACATCTTCTACCTCTTCTGGTCGAAGGAGGCCGCGGAGTCCGCCCCGATCAATAATGAGATTGAGTACGCGCTGAAAAGAAAGGGCGACGACTGGAATACTCCGCCGGAGATCATACCAATCCCCCTCGAACCGACGACCGTCGTGAAGCCGCCGGAGAAGCTCAAACACCTGCACTTCGACGACCTCATGCTCTCCCTCATCAAGTCCGAAGAGGCCGGGCAACAGCAACCCGCGGCACAGCACTGAGGTCTTTCTTATGCGCCGGATAGAATGTGATATCCTCACCCTCCGATAACTCCCTATGCGCGTCTGTTACACACCACGCTACTACGCCG
This sequence comes from Acidobacteriota bacterium, assembly GCA_032162705.1. GTDB lineage: Bacteria > Acidobacteriota > Blastocatellia > Pyrinomonadales > Pyrinomonadaceae > QHXN01. Next base: position 1,017 of record JAVRON010000100.1, on the reverse strand, counting down.
ACATTGGCGAGGGGCACGTCTTTCCCATCCGCAAGTTCGAGCTTGTGCGCGACCGCCTGCTCGGCGAGGGGACGCTCGCGCCCGAAGAGATCGTCGAGCCGCGCGAGGCCGCGGTCGAGGACGTTCTGCTCGTTCATACGGAGGACTACGTTACGCGCCTGCGCGCGGGCGCACTGACGCCGCGCGAGATAAGGCGTTTGGGACTGCCCTGGTCGAAGGCGCTCGTGCGGCGTTCGTTTCTCGCCACGGCGGGGACGATTGCAGCCGCGCGATTCGCGCTCGCGGAAGGCGTGGCGTCGAACCTCGCGGGCGGCACGCATCACGCGTTTCCGGATCACGGCGAGGGCTTCTGCGTGCTGAACGACGTTTGTATTGCCGTCCGCGTTCTACGGCGTGAAGGGCTTGTCCGGCGCGTGGGCGTAGTAGACCTCGACGTGCATCAGGGGAACGGCACCGCTTCGATCTTCGCCGAAGACGAAGACGTGTTCACCTTCTCGATGCACGGCGCGAAGAACTACCCGCTCTTCAAGCAACGCTCAACGCTCGATGTGGAACTGCCCGACGGCACGGCGGACGACGCATACATGGAAGCTCTCGCGCGAAGCCTTCCGCGCGTCTTCGAGCACGCGCCCGAAATCGTCTTCTACCTCGGCGGCGCAGACCCGCACGTCGGCGACAAGCTCGGCAGGCTCGCGCTCTCACTTGCAGGACTTCGCGCGCGTGACGAACTGGTGCTCACAGAGTGCCGCGCACGCGGCCTGCCCGTCGCGACCGTCATGTCGGGCGGCTACGGCGCGGACATCAACGACACGGTCGAGATTCACTGCAACACCATCCGCGCAGCAAAGGGCATCTATGGTGAAATTCACCGTCTAAGCCGCAAACCTCAAGAAGCCCCGTCAGGGGCGGAAGAATGTAGCACGGGGCGTCAGCCCCGTGGACAGTCATCATAAAACAGAGAAGCCCCGGAGGGGCGAAAGAAGTCCGAGACGCCATAGCTCTTAAGCTCGAACTTCT
>JAVRON010000099.1:0-108884 GCA_032162705.1 Acidobacteriota bacterium | reverse complement strand
AAAAGCAGTGACGGGTGAGAGGTACCGGGTGACAGGAAAGAGCGAGGTATTATCCTGTCACCCGTTACCTCTCACCCGTCACCTCTCACCCGTCAAGCCTCTTTCCTACCACGGCAGACCCGCGACCTCGACCCGGCCTGCGGGCCAGACGTGCTCTCCGCAGGGCAGAACCATGACGTGGTAGGGCCAGACGACCTTGCCCGTGGGCTGCTCGAACTCGACCTCTTCTTCGATGAGCCGCCACCCCTGCCGCGCGTAGAAGGGCGTGAGGCGCTGGAGGCAGAAGAGCATGCCGGACTCGACGCGCATCTCCGCGCACATGAACCCCGTCGCGCGGCGCATGGCTACGTGGACGTATTGGCGTCCCTGCGCTTCAGGGATGGTGACGACGCCGCCGATGCCTCCGACCGTCAACGCGCGCCCGCCCACCGAGACCTCGGTCTTGAGCATGCCGACGTGACTTACCGCGCGCCCGTCCTCTTCCGTGATGAAGTGTAAGTCCTTCGGACGCCAGCGATAGTTCACGTCCTCCAACCCGAAGATGTTCTCGCCCCAGCCGAAGAGCGTCTGCCGCTCGTCGTCCGTCAACGTTTCCGCGAATCGAATCTCGACGCTCAACTCTTTCTCTCCCATCGAAAATTGCCGATTGCTCGCGAGGCCGAAAGGCAATATAGTGTCCCCACACCGGAAAAGTCAGGACTGCCGTTTTAAAGCTTTCCTAGTCAGAACACAAGAATATTCTTCGAGGAGCCTTGCACATGATGAGGGTACGTCTTCTCGCGCAAGTATCAGCGCCCGTGGTCTCTCTGCTCGTCGCAGCCTTCCTTCTTATCGGCAGCCTGCCCGAAGCAACGCGCGCACAACAGTCCGCGGCGCAAGGAGCGCAGGGGCAGACGGCGGGCGGGCCACAACGGAAACCTTTCGGCCCGCTCGCATATCGACAGATCGGGCCCTTCCGCGGCGGGCGCTCGGGCACGGTCGCGGGCACGGCGTCGCAGCCGATGGTTTATTACTTCGGCTCGACGGGCGGCGGCGTGTGGAAGACGACCGACGGCGGAGTGACCTGGGAGCCTCTGGGCGATCAGACGTTTAAGACCGGCTCGGTCGGCGCAATCGGAGTCTCGGAGTCAGACCCGAACATCGTCTACGTCGGGATGGGTGAAGAGACTTTGCGCGGCAACGTCTCGCACGGCGACGGGATGTATAAATCGACCGACGCGGGGAAGACCTGGAAGAAGCTCGCGGGACTCGACGACACGCGCCACATCTCGCGCGTGCGCGTGCATCCGCGCAACCCTGACCTGGTTTACGTCGCGGCCATCGGCCACGCCTTCGGGCCCAACGAACAGCGCGGCGTCTTTCGCTCGAAGGATGGCGGGAAGACCTGGGAGAAGATTCTCTATCGCTCGCCGCAGGCGGGTGCGATTGATTTAACATTCGACCCGACAAACGCGAGCGTCCTCTACGCGGCGCTCTGGCAGATCGTCCGCAAGCCCTGGACGTTCGAGAGCGGCGGCCCCGCAAGCGGCCTCTTCAAATCGACGGACGGCGGCGACACGTGGACTGAGATTACACGCAACCCCGGACTGCCGCGTGGAATCATCGGCAAGATCGGCGTCACGGTCTCGGCGGCAAGCCCTGAACGCGTGTGGGCGCTCGTCGAAGCAGAGGACGGAGGCGTCTTCCGCTCCGATAACGGCGGCGCAACGTGGACGAAGGTCAACGAGTCGCGCGACCTACGCCAGCGTGCTTGGTACTACACGAAAATCTACGCCGACCCGCAGAACTCTGAGCGCGTCTACGTCCTCAACACGGGCTTCTATCGCTCGAACGACGGCGGGCGCACCTTCTCGAACATCTCCGTGCCGCACGGCGACAACCACGACCTCTGGATCGCGCCGAACGACTCTGCGCGCATGATCGAGTCGAACGACGGCGGCGCGAACGTCTCCTTCAACAGCGGGCGCACATGGACTGAGCAGGATCAGCCGACCGCGCAGTTCTACCGCGTCGCCCTCGATGAAGACTTCCCATACAACGTCTACGGCGCGCAGCAGGACAACTCAACTGTGAGCATACGCAGCCGCACCGAAGACTTCGGCATCGACCGCGATGCGTGGCACGACGTGGGCGGTGGCGAGTCGGGCTGGATCGCTCCCAGCCCCAAAGACTCGAACGTCGTCTTCGCAGGCTCCTACGGCGGATACCTCACGCGATACGACCACCGCACAAAGCAGTTGCGCGCGGTCAACGTCTGGCCCGACAACCCTATGGGGTCGGGCGCTGAAGGGATGAAGTATCGTTTCCAGTGGAGCTATCCCATCCTGTTTTCACCGAACGACCCGAATACTCTCTACGCGGCGGGCGACCATCTCTTCCGCTCGACGAACGAAGGGCAGTCGTGGGAGATGATAAGCCCAGACCTCACGCGCAACGACAAGTCGAAGCAGGGGCAGTCAGGCGGGCCCATCACCAAAGACAGCACGAGCGTCGAGTATTACGACACGATCTTCACGGTCGCTGAATCGCCCTTGCAGAAGGGTGTCATCTGGACTGGCTCAGATGACGGACTCGTCCAGGTCACGCGTGACGACGGCAAGAACTGGTCGAACGTGACGCCGAAGGGCATCCCGGAGTGGATTCAGATTAACTCTATCGAAGCCTCGCCACATGAGGCCGGCGCGGCCTACGTCGCGGCGACGATGTATAAGTCGGACGACTTCCGTCCCTTCCTCTACAAGACGAGCGACTACGGCAAGACCTGGAAGAAGATCGACACAGGCATCCCCGACGGAGCTTTTACGCGCGTCATACGCTGTGACCCTGCGCGGCGCGGCCTGCTCTACGCGGGCACGGAACTCGGCATGTTCATCTCCTTTGACGACGGCGAGCGTTGGCAGCCGTTCCAACTTAATCTGCCCTACACGCCCATCACAGACCTCGCCGTTCACAAGCGCGACAGAGACCTCGTCGTCGCCACGCAGGGGCGCGGGTTCTGGATTCTCGACGACCTGCCAGTGCTGGATCAACTGACCGACGCGATGCGCGCCGGCGCGGGCGAGACGACGCTTCTGAAACCCGAAGACGCTTATCGCACGCCCGGCGCGGGCGGGCCGCTTCCCGCCACGGCGACCATCGGACAGAACCCCGCGAATGGAGTCGTCGTCTACTACTATCTCAAGTCGAAGCCAACAACCGACGTGACGCTCGAATTCATAGACCCGGCGGGCAAGTCCATACGAAAGTTCACGGCCAAGGCCCCGCCTCGCCCCAGCCCGACGCCGACGCCCGCGGGCGGGACGGCGGGACAGCCCGGAGCCTCGACCGCGCCCGGCTCCGCACAGGTGCAGCAGCCGCCCGAACAACCCTCTGCGCCCTCGGGCGAAGAGTCTTCCGAGTTCACGGGTCGCGGCGGCGGTGCGCCACGCGTCTCGACTGACGCGGGCCTGAATCGTTTCGTCTGGGACATGCGCTACTTGGACGCCGCGCGCTTCCCCGGCATGATTCTCTGGGCGGGCGAAGTGCGCGGGCCCCGCGCCGTGCCCGGCACGTATCAGGTCAAGCTCACCGCCGACGGACAGACTTTCGCGCAGACGTTCGAGATCAAAAAAGACCCGCGCCTTCAGACGACGCAGGATGAGTTCAACAAGCAGTTCGCGCTTCTCTCGAAGATTCGCGACAAGCTGACCGAGACGCACAACGCGGTCGCGCAAATCCGTGACGTGCGCCGCCAGCTCGACGACCTCTTGAAGCGCATCAATGATCAGCCGAACGCGAAGCCCGTCATCGCCGCGGGCGCGGCGCTTAACAAGAAGCTTCAGGCCGTCGAGGAGGAGTTGTACCAGACGAAGAACCAGAGCAGCCAAGACCCTCTGAACTTCCCCATCCGTCTCAACAACAAGCTGGCCGCGCTCGGCGGCATCGTCGCCAGCGCAGACTCTCCGCCGACCGAGCAGTCCTACGCGCTCTACGAAGAGCTTGCGACGAAGATCGACGCGCAACTGCGGCAACTCAATCAGGTGATGTCGGAAGACCTCAAGAGCTTTAATAATCTCATCCGCACGTCGGATATTCCTGCCGTCATCGTCAAGCCCTCGCCCGCAGCAGCAGGGGCACAAGCAGGCGCGTCAGACGACGAACCGGAAGAGAACGAAAGACGTTGAAGCCGGTGAATCGGAGCCGGGCCCTTGCGCTCGAATAGTGAAATAGGCCGCCTGAACATCGAGTCTCAGGCGGCCTTAGCTTTGGGAGCTAGAAGATGACGACCATCGCGCCCTCTGGGAGCCGTTCGTAGAAGCTTTCGATGTCGGAGAGGTGCAGGACGACGCAGCCCCATGAGAGATGACGCGGGCCTTCGTTGGCCCACTCGCGCGCCCAGCCGTGAAAGCCGATGCCGCCGCCGAGGCGCGTCGCTTCCAGAGTCGGCGCGCGCCTGTCCCATGCGTTGGCGATCTTTGTCGCCTGCGCGGGCGTGACGAGTCCCGCGGCGACTCCGCGCGCGGCGTCGAACTTGTTCGGGTAATTGATCTTCATCCAGTGGCCGCCGTAGTAAGCGCCGTATGCGCCGGGGAACTCGCCCTGCCTCTTCTGCACGACGAAGTACATGCTAGTTAAGACGGCGACGGTGCAAGTACGGAGTCTTGTGTAATATTCTTTGTCACTTCGTTTATAATCCGCCCCACGATGAGGAGAACGAATGGGTAAACTAATAGCTTTCGGTTGGTATGGCGGAAAGTATAGCCACCTCGATTGGCTCTTACCTTTGCTGCCGAAGGCGACGCACTACTGCGAGCCGTTCGGTGGCTCGGCTGCGGTGTTGATTAACCGCGAGCCCTCTCCGGTGGAAACCTACAACGACGTGCATCGCGACGTTGTAAATTTCTTCCGGGTGCTGCGTGAACAGAAAGACGCACTCGTTGAAGCTATCGGCTTGACGCCATTCTCGCGCGAAGAGTTCGAGCGTGCTATCGCCAGCGAAGAAGGTATCAGCGACCTTGAGCGCGCACGCCGTTTCTACGTCCTTGCGCGGCAGGTAAGAACCGGACTCGCGCAAAAGGCGAGCTCAGGCCGTTGGGCACATTGTCTGTTGACGAGCCGCGCTGGAATGGCGGGTGCTGTCTCACGCTGGCTCGGCGCTGTGGAAGACTTGCCGCTCATTGCGCAAAGGCTCTTGCGCGTGCAGATTGAAAATGCGCCCGCCGTCGAAGTGATTAAACGTTACGACAACGAAGAGACGTTCTTTTATTGTGACCCGCCATATCCACACGGCTCGCGCGGAGACGCTAATGCCTACGCTAACGAGATGACCGACGATCACCACCGTGAACTTGCCGAGATTCTCCGCAACGTCAAAGGCAAGGTTGCGCTTTCAAGCTACGACTGCCCGCTGATGGACGAACTTTATAGCGACTGGCAGCGTGTCGAGTCGAAAGAAAAAATAATCCATTCCGTGAAGACCACACGCAAAGAAGTTCTTTGGATTAACTATGAGTTAGAGGGAAAAGCCGAATGCCTACCGACCGTCCGGGACGAGTCTCACCGGCAAGCATCCTTGATTTAGCGTATCAGCGCGCTCAACAAAGCATTAAAAAGCCATTCCTCACGGATGCCCACATTGCTGAGGACATAGAGTTCGTGTGTCGTTGCGCTTCTAACCGCGCTGGCGTGCGCATGTTGATGGCCTGCCTACTGGCGACTCTCTCTGATCCGAATATTGACATTCGGAAGCCTTTCAAGCCACAACCACGGCGAAGTCGGAAAACTACCAGTGGGGCCATATTGGAAAAAGTGGTTAAAGACCCTGAACTGTACTCCGGTCGTGGTTATGACGAGGTCTACGTCGGCCCGTTCGCCATACAACACAAGCTTCCGGTTAATAAAACCACAAGCTTTCTCACGCCTGGATACCGAACCAATCCGATCACACTCACTCGGGACGCCTCACTCACTGGCAAGCCGCAGGAACTGTACGACCGCATCATCCGCCTACTAAACGACGTACATGAGAGGCGAGCCTTGGCGGAGGATATGCTCGCTGAGATCATGCGTCTGCTGCTAGTGATTAAGAGCGAGCGGGAACTCCGCATGTCAACCTTACTCGCCTCGTTAGAGCCATCTAGAAAGTCATCACTACTATCTGCCGAAAGAATCATTACGCTCATTCAACAGCACATGGCATCGCCAAGATCGTCCCGACTCCCGGTGCTCGTCGTGGCAGCGGCGTACCAAGCCGTTCAAGAGCATCTAGGCGAGAGACATCTTCCTCTGAAAGGCCATACCACCGCCGACAGTCAAACAAAGGCGCTGGGCGATGTCGAGATAGTTCTGAAGGATGACAACGGTATAGTGACCGTTTACGAGATGAAAGCGAAGCGCGTTACCAGAGAGGATATTGAGAGTGCCTTAGAAAAGTTGGAGGGTAGCGAGCAAAGCGTCGAAAACTATATCTTTATTACGACCGAAAGTATCGACGCCGAGGTTGGGGACTACGCAAAGGAATTGTACGAAAAGATAGGCGTCGAGTTCGCGATCCTCGACTGCCTTGGGTTCTTACGTCATTTTTTATACCTTTTCTACCGCCTGCGCATTCAATTCCTTGAAGCCTACCAGCAGTTAGTGCTGAGCGAACCGGACAGTGCAGTTAATCAAGCCCTCAAAGAGGCGTTCTTAGCACTACGACTCGCCGCCGAGGCAGACGTGGCGCAGCCTGCCTAAGGCGCAGGAGAGGCGAGCCTCTCCACCCCGACTATTTCATCAACCCGCCTACTTATTCATCAGATATAGACATATCCATTAAAGCCATTAGGCATAGATTTATTATTTGCTTGGTGTGGCGCGTTTGCGAGTGTGGCGTGTTTGCGCGGGGTGGCGGCGGGTTTTGCATCGGGGATGAGTTAGTTGTTAAATACGCGGAGCAGAAATCAGTTCGGAAAATGGTACGTAGATTGCACCCGCGCGGGGTCGAGGCAGTGTGTGAATCAAGGGCCCGGCGCGTGTGGTTCAGATGGACTTTGAAAGGCGTAGGGGCCCGTTTCTTTGAGAGGCAAATCATGACGAGAGCATTTCGCGCGTTCGTAATCTTTCTCGCATTCACGTTGACGCTCGCGGGTTGTCGCAGGGGCGCGGAGCCGACGTTTACGCTGCCGCAACCGGCGGCGACGGGGGGTGGTGCGAACGTTTCGGTCGAGCACAACTCTTATGCGGACGTGGTGGCGCGCGTCGCACCTGCGGTCGTTACCATCCGCGCCGAGCGCATCGTGCGCGCGCCGCAACAGCAGCCGTTCTTAGACGACCCTTCATTGCGAGACTTCTTCGGCGGGCGTGCGCCGCAGATGCAACAGCCTCCGCGCGAGACTAGGCAGCACGCGCTCGGCTCGGGCGTCGTCATCAGCGCCGACGGATACATCGTCACGAACCATCACGTCGTTGACGGCGCGGAGCAGATCACGGTCGATTTCACAGACCGTCGGAGCTTTCCGGCGAAGCTCGTCGGCACAGACCAGCCGAGCGACCTCGCCGTCCTGAAGATCGACGCGAAGGACTTGCCCGTGCTCACGCTCGGCGACTCGGACAAGGTTCGCGTCGGAGACATCGTGCTCGCCGTCGGCAATCCTTTGGGCGTCGGCCAGACCGTGACCGCCGGAATCATCAGCGCGAAGGGACGCCGGACGGGACTCTCCGACGGGAGCTTTGAAGACTTTCTGCAAACCGATGCGCCCATCAATCAGGGCAACTCGGGCGGCGCGCTCGTCAACACTTCGGGCGATCTGGTCGGCATCAACTCGCAGATACTCTCGCCCTCGGGCGGCAACATCGGCATCGGCTTTGCCATCCCCAGCAACATGACGCGCACCGTCACGGAACAGCTCATCAGCAAAGGCAAGGTGCGGCGTGGACAACTCGGCGTCTTCGTGCAGGCCGTGACCGAAGAGATCGCGCAGAGCCTCGGTCTGAAGGAGGCGAAAGGCGTCATCATCGGCTCGGTGCAGAAGGGGAGCGCGGCGGAGAAGGCCGGACTCAAACAGGGCGATGTCATCACGGCTTTTAACGGTAACGCAGTGGGCGACGCGAACGAGCTGCGTAACCTCGTCGCCGCGACGCAGCCCGGCACGGACGCCGAACTCACAATCCTGCGCGATGGGCGCGAGCAACAAGTCAAAGTCACGCTCGGCGAGCTGACGGCGTCTGCGTCCGCTGGACGCGAAGAGGGCGGCGAAGGAGAAGGCGGCGAGCAGAGCGAGGGCGGCAAGCTCGGCATCACTCTGACACCGCTGACGCCGGAGCTTGCGTCGCGCCTGCGTCTCCCGGAAGACAAACAGGGACTCGTCATCACCGGCGTTGACCCTTCGGGCCCCGCAGCGGAAGCAGGGATGCAACAGGGCGACCTGATTGAGCAGGCGAACCGTCAGCCCGTCAAGTCAATCGAGGATTTGCGCGCCGCGATACAGAACGCAGGCGAACGCCCGCTGCTCCTGCTCATCACGCGCGGCAACCAAGGCTCTCTCTTCGTCACCGTCAGACCACGCAAATAGCTTCTCTGACGAAAGCAGTGACGAGTGACGAGTGACGGGTGACAAAAGCAGTGACGAGTGACAGGTGACAAGTGACAAGTTAAAGACAAGCTCTTAACTCGTCGCTTGTCACTGCTTTTGTCGAGGCGTGCGGTTATAATCGGGGCGGATGAGCGCCAGCAAAATTAAGATCACGCGGCTGCTGCGGCCGTACCGTGGGCAACTCGCTGTCGCTTTTCTGGCGATAGTGGCCGAGAGCGCGACCGACCTGCTTGAGCCTTGGCCGCTGAAGATCGTCTTCGATTACGTCTTCGGCCAGAAGCAGATGCCCGGCTGGATGAAGGGACTGCTGGGACGCACGGTTGGGCTGGACAAATTGGCCGTGCTGAACTTCGCCGCCGCCGCGGTGATTATCATCGCCGTCGTCGGCGCGCTTTCAACCTACGCCGAGAAGTATCTGACGACGAGCGTCGGTCAGCACGTCATGCACGACCTGCGGCTCACGCTCTACAACCACATCCAGCGGCTCTCACTCTCGTTCTTCGCCGAGCAGAAGACCGGCGACCTGATTGTCCGCATGACGAGCGACATCGACGCCGTGCAGGACTTCGTCTCGTCCGCCCTGCTCGGCATACTGGTCAGCTTCCTCACGCTCGTCGGGATGCTCGGCGTGATGTTCTATCTCAACTGGCGCTTCACGCTCATCTCGCTCTCGGTCGCGCCCGCGCTCTTCTTCGTCGTCTACAGCTTCACACGCCGCATCAAGCACGCGGCGCGCGCGGTTAAAAAGAAGGAGGGCGAGATCGCGTCCGTGGTGCAGGAGTCGCTCTCGGCTGTCCGGCTCATCAGGGCGTTTGCGCGCGAAGACTTCGAGAGTCGTCGCCTCGACGAGAAGAGTCTTGAGAGCGTTGAGATGGCTCTGCTGGCGCGCGGCGTCAAGGCGAAGCTCGCGCCCTTCGTCGAGCTGATCGTGGCCGCGGGAACGTGCCTCGTCATCTGGTACGGCGCGCGGCTTGTGCTTGCGGGCGAGATTTCCTCCGGCGCGTTGATCGTCTTCATCCTCTACCTCGGCAAGATGTACAAGCCTATGCGCGAGCTGTCGAAGATGACCGACACGATCTCGAAGGCTTCGGTCGGCTTCGAGCGCATACGCGAAGTTTTGGAGACCGAGAGCAAGGTGCGCGACCTTCCACGCGCGCGTCGCGCCCCACGCTTCCGTGGAGGCGTCGAGTTCGAGGGAGTTAGTTTCAGTTACGGCCCCGAACAGCCAATCCTGAAGGACATCTCTTTGACGGTTGAGCCGGGCGAGTTCGTCGCGCTTGTCGGGCCGACAGGCAGCGGCAAGTCAACCCTCATCAGTCTTATCCCACGCTTCTACGACCCTACGTCCGGGCGAGTCAAGATCGACGGCGCGGACGTGCGCTCCTTCCGTCTGAAATCTCTGCGCGACCAGATCAGCTACGTCCTACAGGAGTCGTTCCTCTTCCGCGCCACGTTGTGGGAGAACATCGCCTACGGTAAGCCGGGCGCGACGCGTGCAGAGATCGTGCGCGCCGCACGGCTCGCCAACGCGCACGAGTTCATCGAGCAACTGCCCGAAGGCTACAACACGGTCGTCGGCGAGCGAGGCGAGACGCTTTCGGGTGGACAGCGCCAGCGCGTCACCATCGCACGCGCCGTCATACGCGAGACGCCCATCCTCTTGCTGGATGAACCCTCTTCGGGACTCGACGCGGAATCGGAGGAGCTTGTCTTCGAGGCGCTCGGTCGTTTGATGGAGAACAAGACCTCAATCGTCATCGCGCACCGCCTCGCGACCGTCATGCGCGCCTCACGCATCTTCGCCGTCGAGGATGGCTCGATAGTCGAGAGCGGCACGCACGCCGAACTGCTTGAGCGCGGCGGACTCTACTCGCGCCTCCACGAAATCCAGTTCAAGGAGCAGACGCCGCCTGACGCCAGTGCAGAGAGCGACCTTTCGGAGGGGAAAGTAAACGGATAAGTCTGACGCGCCCGATTCTATAAATTCGCGTGAGGAAGCCCGAGATGGAGAATCAGCACAGGAAGATGGAGAACCAGCACCGGAAACGCATCGCACCTTTACACCGCGCGGCGCTCGCGACCCTCTTCGCTGCCGTCGCAGCCGCCTCCGTGCTCCTCTCGTCATCCGCCGATGTCAGGGTCGGAAACCTTCCCGCGTCCGAAGGCAGACCCATCACGCCCGCCGGTTCGCTCATCACAGATTTGACGACCGGGCGTCCCGCCGTGGGGTCTCTGCCCGTCGGCTTCATACGCAGCCCAGACCGCGCGGGGCCCGACAGTCGCGGTCGTTACCTCGTCGCCGTCAACAGCGGCTACGGCGTGCAGTTCAACTCCGCCACGAACAGGGCGCAGCAGTCGCTCGCCGTCATCGACCTCAATGCGAAGCCCTCGCCCGCCGTCGTGCAGAACCTCTACTTCCCCACGCCGCAGAGCGCAGGCGTCGGCGCAGTCTTCTCGCCGCGCGCCGAAACGGACGGGGCTTTTGCGCTCTACGTTTCGGGCGGCTTCGAGAATAAAGTCTGGACGTTCACTTTGCATCCGGGCGCTGCCGTGCCGCTCTCGCCCGCATCGCCGGGGCCCGATACGAAGGTCGAAGCGCCCTCCATCGACGTGAGCGGCTTCGCGCGCGTAGCGCCCGACGCGCGTTACAATCTCAAACGCGCACCCGTCTATCCTGCCGGATTAGACATCAGCGGCGACGGCGACACGCTCTACGTCGCCAACAACCTCGGCGACAGTCTCGGCATCGTTCACAATCTTCGTGGCACGCTTGAACTCGAACGCATCGACCTCGTCGGGCAGAGAGGCCGTGCGGGCGTCGGGACGGGCGCGGGCGTCGAGACGGGTGCGAGCGTCAAGACAGGCGCGGGTGTTGAGACGGGCGCGGGCGTCGCGGAGAACTTCGTCTATCCTTACGCGGTCGTCGCGCTTCCCTCGACGCACAAGGCGTACGTCTCTTGCTGGAACGACGCGTCGGTCGCAGTCGTCAACACGAGCAGCGGCGCGCGGCGCGTCTCGTACGTCGCGGTCGGACGCCACCCGACGGCTTTGACTCTGAACGCCGACGCGTCGCGACTCTACGTCGTCAACTCGAACGCCGACAGCATCTCCGTCATCGACACGAAGACAGACCTTGAGGTCGAGCGCATCAGCGTCCGCCTCGCAGAGAGCGCGCCGGTCGGCAGTAGCCCCGAAGGACTCGCGCTCAGCGTTGACGGGCGAACGCTCTACGTCGCCAACGCGCACAGCAACTCGGTCGCCGTTGTCCAACTCTCCAACAACGCACGCGGCGCGGAGGAGAGAGCCAATCCTTCATCCGCAAGCCGTCTGCCGCGGGGCCCTTCGACGGTGCGCGGCTTTATCCCGGTGGGGCAGTATCCTTCGGCCATCGCCGTCGCGGGCGGAACTATCTTCATCGGCAACGGCAAGGGGACGGGGTTCGCAAACTCCTCGATGCTCGTTGACAACTCGGGTCGTGCGCCGAACCTGCCGAACGCGAGCTTCCCCGCAGGCACAGGGCGCGGCGGCGGGCAGGGCGGGCAGTACAGCGTCTCGCTCATCGCGGGAAATCTCTCCGCCGTCGCCGAGCCGGGCCAACGCGAGCTTGCGCGCTATACGCAGTCGGTGATGCGCAACAACGGACTCGTCGGCGCTCGGCGCACACAACTCTTCGGCGGACGCTCTCCCATCAAGCATGTTATCTACATCATCAAGGAGAATCGAACCTACGATCAGGTCTTCGGCGATCTTGCGTCGAGCGGCGATGGAACGAGCGCCGACGGCGACCCGGCGCTTGCAATCTTCGGCGCAAGAGACGCCGCGCGCACGCTGAACGGGGCGGCGCAGAACGTCTCGCCCAATCAACACGCGCTGGCGCTCCGCTTCGGACTCTTCGACCGCTTCTTCGTCAACGCGGAGGCAAGCCCGGACGGGCACAACTGGTCTACCGCCGCCTTCTCGACCGACTATCTCGACAAGGCTTATCGCTGGCACTACTCCGGGCGGGGTCGCTCCTACGACTTCGAGGGCTTCAACCGTCTGCCGAACATCTGGCCGCAGAAGGATACGCCGCCCGTCTTCGGCGCGGGCGCGGGCGTCAAAGAGATTGAAGACTACGTGCGCCGCTACGTCCCATACCTGTCGGGTGCGCGCGACGTGACCGAGCCTGAGACGCTCTATCTGTGGGATGCGGCATCTCGCGCTCGCCTCACCTATCGCAACTACGGCGAGTTCGTCGCGACGCTTTCGGAGGCGGACGTTTCGTCAATCGCGAAGAACCGCGCGAAGCCGTATCCAGACATCACGCCCACGGTCTCTGCCCTCCCGACAAAGAAGTCTCTGGAGGGCCGATACAGTCAGACGTACCGCAACTTCGATCTATCAACGCCCGATGCCTTAACGGTCGAGTCTTACCGCGCGGCGCGAGAATCGAAAGCCCAGACCGCTGTCTCGAAACCTCAGACCGCCGACGCGAAACCTCAGACCGATGTGGCGAAAGACGGGGCCGACCCGCTCGTCAGCCCCTCGAACGCGGACGCGCGCATGCGCGGATACTCGCGTATGGCGGCGTGGCTCGAAGAGTTCCGCGGCTTTGTCGCCGAACGCGAGGCGGGACGCGTTGATGCGTTGCCGAACTTCTCAATCCTGCGTCTGCCGAACGACCACACGAACGGCGTCGCCGCGAATCGGCCCACGCCGCAGTTCTACGTCGCCGATAACGACTATGCGCTGGGCCGTCTGGTGGAAGCAGTCTCGAACAGTCCTTACTGGCGAGACACGGCGATCTTCGTCGTCGAGGACGACGCGCAGGATGGCCCCGACCACGTGGACTGCCATCGCTCGGTCGCGCTCGTCATCAGCGCATACAATCGGCCCGGCGCGCTCGTACACGAGTATCACAGCACCGTCAGTCTCATCCGCACAATGGAGATGCTTCTGGGGCTTGCGCCGATGAACCTGCTCGACGCGACAGCCACGCCCATTGACATCTTCCGGCGAGAGGCAGACCTGCGTCCCTACAAAGCACAGCTTCCCGAAGTCTCGCTCGACAACCTGACGACGCCCGCCGCGCCGCGCGACGCAGCGACTCTCTACTGGATGCGGCGCACGTCTGAGCAGGACATCGAGCACGCAGACATGGCCGACCCGCGCGTCCTGAACGGAGCCATCTGGTTCTCCGCGCGCGGCGCGGACGAGCCTATGCCGGAGTCTGCGCGCCTGCCCGCCTTCGATGCGATGCGGCTCGGGTTGCGCGCAGGGGCCGAAGAGGAAGACGAGGGTGACGCTGACAGAGACGAAGTCGCGGCCCGCGGTCACATCAAAGTGATGAGTAGAGTAAAAGGTGATTCACCGCCGCAGGCGCTGAGGGCGCGGAGACTCGTAGAGCGTTGAGACTTGAAATTTCAAATTTGAAATTTGAAATCATGAATCCCTCTGCGCCCTCAGCGCCTGCGGCGGTGAATTGCCCCGTGCTCTAAGTTCAAGAATGAATAGACCCTGAAAGCGCGGCGCGAACGGAAGGAAGGGGCGAGTGGCGACCGAGCAAGTCATCCTTGTTGACGAGCGAGACCGCGAGCTGGGCGTGGTGGAGAAGATGCGCGCGCATCGCGAAGGCGCGTTGCACAGGGCGTTCTCGATCTTCGTCTTCGACTCGCGCGGGCTTCTGCTGCTTCAGAAGCGCGCGCGAGAGAAGTACCACTCGGGCGGGCTTTGGTCTAACACGGCTTGCGGCCACCCGCGCCCCGGCGAAGAGACGGGGGCCGCCGCGCACAGGCGTCTGGGCGAGGAGATGAGCTTCGGCTGCGAGCTGCGCCACTCGTTCAGCTTCATCTATCGAGTGGAGCTTGAGAATCAACTCGTCGAGCACGAGTTCGATCACGTCTTCGTCGGCTGCTTCGACGGCAAGCCCTCGCCCGACTCTGCGGAGGTCGAAGCATGGGCGTGGGTCGGCATGGAAGAGTTGCGGCGCGAACTGCTGCAAAGACCCGAGGCATATAGCTACTGGCTGCGCGCGGTCTTGCTCAGCAGCGCGGGCCAGCGTCTGCTCGACACGGCGGCGCGCGTCGGTTAGACATCGCGTGCGGCGGCGAAGTGTTCGGACTTTCGGTGAGCGAATGTTAAGCTCGCGCGCATGCCCTCGAACGCAGCCGCTGGGTCGCGCGTGCCGGAGAAGTTGACGGAGGAGTCGCTGGCGCGCGGCGTCTCGGCACTTTCGAGAATCGACCCAGACCTCGGGCGTATCGCACATGAGTACGGCACGCCGCCGATGTGGGAGCGCGAGCCGGGCTTCCCCGCGCTCGTCCTCATCATCCTCGAACAGCAGGTCTCGCTCACATCGGCTGGCGTGGCCTTCGGGCGTCTGCTGGCCGCCGCCCCTTCGCTCACGCCGGAGAGCTTTCTCGCGCACGACGACGCGGCGCTCCGGCGCTTCGGCTTCAGTCGGCAGAAAGCTCTGTACTCCAGGCTCTCCGCGCGTGCGGTCGTATCGGGCGAACTCGACTTCGCCGCGCTCGACCGCCTGGACGACGAGACGGCGCGTTCGACTCTTACACGTCTCAAGGGCGTCGGCCCGTGGACGGCGGAGATTTATCTGCTGAGAGCCATGCTGAGGCCGGACGCTTGGCCCGTGGGCGACCTCGCACTCCAACTCGCGGCGCGCGAGATCAAGCGACTGCACGCGCGCCCGACTGCGGCGGAGCTTGAACAGCTCGGGGAGCTTTGGAGGCCGTGGCGTTCGGTCGCCGCGCGCCTGCTCTGGCAACACTACCTGATGCGCCCGAACTTGAAATCGCGCGCGGGATAAAGATAATGGCGGCACACTTTTTCGCGAGCGGGCCTTTGGGGGCCTTGAAGCCTGAAGGCGCAGTCTCGGCTCGCACGAATCCTTTGCACCATAGAGAAGCAGGACGGAGGCGTTTAGCGTCTGCTCCCTGACTCTCGCGTCCATTTCGCCAGGAGGTTCACATACACTCATGCGAGGCCATTCGATTGTCGAGTCCACGTCTAAGCGGCGAGCCTGTGTCTTTACGCCCGCGCGAGCACATGTCTCTACGCTCGCGCTGCTTGTCTGCGCACTCCTGTTGCTTGCGAAGGTGACGCCCGCGCAGCAGCAGGGCGCGACGACGCCCATGCAGTCGAGGGCGGTCATCACGAAAGAGAACATGCTCACGTTCCTGCGCGGGCTTGCGCCGGAGCGCAGGGAGGCCGAACTCCCGATGCTCGCGGCGGCCATACGCGAGAACGGCGTCGATTTCGAGGTGACGCCCGCCGTCGAACAGGAACTGCTCGCCGCAGGCGCAACACCCGAACTCGTCGCCGCCGCGCGCTCGAACTTCCGCCCCGCAGGCTCCGCTTCTGCGCAGGGCGCGGCGCGCGTCGGCGCGACCGGCAGCGCGGGCGCATCTCCGAGTCCCGGTGCGACGCCCGGCGAGAAAGACCCGGCCATGTCGGACGGCGCTCCCTCGGTCACACGACATGAGATCAGAGTCGGCGGGCGCATGCTCCGCTACACGGTAACGACCGGCATGATGCCGCTCAAGAGCCTCACGGGAGAGACCGAGGCGCGAATCTTCTACATGGCCTACACCGTAGACAACACGGGCCTCTCGGCGGCGCAGCGCCCGCTGATGTTCTCCTTCAACGGCGGCCCCGGCTCGGCTTCGGTCTGGCTCCATCTCGGCGCGCTGGGCCCCAAACGCGTGCGCATGCTCGACGATGGAGGAATGCCGCCGCCGCCGTTCCAGCTCGTCGATAACGAGCACACCTGGCTCGACTTCACGGACATCGTCTTTATCGACCCGGTCGGCACGGGCTACAGCCGCGCCGCGAAGCCCGAGCTGGCGAACAAGTTCTTCGGCCTTCAGGGTGATATCCAATCGGTCGGCGAGTTCATACGTCTCTATCTTGCGCGCAACGGGCGCTGGACTTCGCCTCTCTTCCTCGTCGGCGAGAGTTACGGGACGACGCGCGCCTCCGGCCTCTCAGGCTATCTCGTCGAGCGCGGCATCGCCTTTAACGGCATCATGCTCATCTCGACCATCATGAACTTCCAGACGGCGCGCTTCGCACGCGGCAACGACCTGCCGTACGTCCTCTTCCTCCCGAGCTACGCGGCCATCGCCTGGTATCACAAGCGGCTCGCGCCCGACCTGCAAAGCGACCTCCGCAAGACGCTCGAAGAGGTCGAGCACTGGGCGGCGAACGAATACACGGTCGCGCTCGCGAAGGGCGACCGCCTCACGCCCTCGGAGCGGCAGGAGGTGATCGACCGGCTCAATCGCTACACGGGAATCGACAAGCGCTTTATCGACGACAGCGACCTGCGTATCGAGATTCAGCATTTCGACAAGGAGCTTCTGCACGACCAGAAGCGCACCGTGGGCCGACTCGATGGCCGCTTCAAGGGCTTAGACGCGCTGGCCGTCTCTGAGACACCGGACTTCGACCCGAGCCTCGCCGCTATCCGACCGCCCTACACCGCGACCTTCAACCAGTACGTGCGGGGCGACCTGGGCTTCCGCTCAGACCTCGAATACTACATCCTCGGCGGCGGCGTCGGTCGCTGGGACTTCGGCTCCGACAACACCTACGCCGACACGAGCGAGTCTCTCCGCAGCGCCTTCGCCAAGAACCCTTATATGAAACTCTTCGTCGCCTCGGGCTTCTACGATCTGGCGACGCCGTACTTTGCAACGCAGTACACGCTCCGCCACATGGGGCTTGACCCTTCCTTGCAAGGCAACATCACGACCACCTTCTACGAGGCCGGGCACATGATGTACATCGACCAGACCTCGCTCGCGCAGCTCAAGCGCGACGCCGCTGCCTTCGTCCAGAACGCGACGGCGAGCCGCACGAGATAGACTTACGTTTTGTAATTAGCCACCGCAGACACGGAGACACAGAGTGTTTAAGAATCTGAAATCTGAATTTTAATCTCTGTGCCTCCGTGTCTGCGGTGGCTAGTTCCCGGTCTTGAAATAATCTCTTAAAAGGAGGAGACAGGCGCGACCCGTGATGACGCCCGCACAACTCGAAGCATACGAGCGTGACGGCTTCCTCGTGCTGGAGGATTTCGTCGCCGCCGCGGAGTGCGACCGGCTGCGAGAGCGCGCAGGGGAACTGGTCGAGTCGTTCAAGCCGGATGATGTTCTGTCCGTCTTTACGACTCGCGAGCAGACGCGCAGGAGTGATGAATACTTCCTTGAGTCGGGCGATAAGATTCGCTTCTTCTTTGAGGAGGACGCCTTCGACCCGGCAGGCCGGCTGGTGAAAGAGAAGGCACACGCACTGAATAAAATCGGTCACGCGCTCCACGACCTCGACCCCGTCTTCGACCGCTTCTCGCGCACAGTCGCTCTCTCTTCGCTCGTCGAGTCTCTGGGCTACACGCGCCCGCTGCTCGTCCAGTCGATGTACATCTTCAAGCAGCCACGCATCGGCGGCGAGGTGGCGTGTCATCAGGACGCAACCTTTCTCTACACGGAGCCTCTGAGCGTCACGGGCTTCTGGTTTGCGCTCGAAGACGCGACCCTTGAGAACGGCTGCATGTGGGCGCTCGCGGGCGGACACTTGGATGGGCTGAAGAAGAGGTTCGTGCGCGCCGAAGCGGGCGGCACTCGCTTTGAAGTTTTTGATGAGAGCAGTTGGCCGACCGAAGGGCTTGTCCCTCTCGAAGTGAGGAAGGGCGCGCTCGTCATCCTCGACGGGCTTCTGCCGCACATGAGCAAGTCGAACCGCTCGCCGCGCTCGCGCCACGCCTACACGCTCCACGTGATCGACGCGGGCAGTCGCTACCCCGTCGAGAACTGGCTGCGACGCGCGCCGTCGATGCCGCTCCGTGGTTTCGAGTAAGAGTTTATGTCGTCGCGCCGAGTTGAGCGTGGCGGCAGATTTGTTGACCACCGCAGACGCAGAGTGCACGGAGGATGCACAGAGGGTATACAGAATTTGAGATTTGAAATTCCAAATTCCAAATTCCAAATTCCAAATTTGAAATCTCAAATCTCAAATCTGAAATCCCAAATTCTTAAATGCTCTGTGTCTTCGTGTCTTCGATGGTGAACCATTTCATCCGCTTACGCTCAAGTTAAAAAGAGGAGATAACACGTGAGTCTGATACGCCGTCTCGTCCCGGCTCTTGCCTGCTTCGTCGTCTTCGCCGCGTGTCAGTCGTTTGCGCTCGCGCAGCAGATAGACCAGAGGCTCTACCAGTCGATGCGCTGGCGCATGATCGGGCCCTTCCGCGCCGGGCGCACCGTCGGCGCAACGGGCATCCCCGGTCGCCCGTCGGTCTTCTACATCGGCGTCAATAACGGCGGCGTGTGGAAGACCGACGACTTTGGCCGCACGTGGTCGCCCATCTTCGACGACCAGCCCACCGGCTCAATCGGCGCGCTCGCCGTCGCGCCCTCCGCCCCCGATATCGTCTACGTCGGCAGCGGCGAAGGCTTGCAGCGCCCAGACCTCTCGACCGGCGACGGCATTTATAAATCGGCGGACGCGGGGAAGACCTGGACGCACATGGGACTTCGAGACGGGCAGCAGATCGGCTCGATCATCGTTGACCCGCGCGACCCTGAACGCCTCTTCGTCGCAGTGCTCGGCCACGCGTACGGCCCGAACACGGAGCGCGGCGTCTTCCGCTCGACCGACGGAGGCAAGACGTTCGAGAAGGTTCTTTATAAGGACGAGAACACGGGAGCCATTGCGCTCGCCTTCGACCCGAAAAACTCTCGGACTGTTTACTCAGTGCTGTGGGCGGCGCGTCAGGGCCCTTGGGAGAACGGCTCGTGGCAGGGGCCGGGCAGCGGCCTCTTCAAGTCAACCGACGGCGGGACGACTTGGCGGCAGTTGACCAAAGGATTGCCGACCTTCGAGCAGGGGCTTGGTCGCATCGGCATCGCGGTCGCGCCTTCAGACCCGCGCCGCCTCTACGCGAACGTGGATGCGCCGCAGCTCGGCGGCGTCTATCGCTCCGACGATGCGGGCGAAAGCTGGCAGAGAGTCAATGACGAGGTTCGCGTGTGGGGGCGCGGGAGCGATTTCGCCGAGGTCAAAGTTGACCCGCGCGACCCGGACATCGTGTACTCGGCCAACACCTCGACGTATCGCTCGATTGACGGCGGGAAGACTTATCACGCATGGAAGGGAGCGCCCGGCGGCGACGACTATCACACCGTCTGGATAAATCCGGAGAACCCCGAAATCGTCCTGCTCGCTTCAGACCAGGGCGCGACCATCACGGTCAACGGCGGGCGCACGTGGAGCAGTTGGTACAACCAGCCAACCGCGCAGTTCTATCACGTCTCGACCGACGAACAGTTTCCTTACTGGGTCTACGGCGGTCAGCAGGAGAGCGGCTCGGTCGGCACCGCGAGTCGCGGCGATAACGGCGCGATATCTTTCCGCGACTGGCGCACGGTGGGCGCGGAAGAGTACGGCTACGTCGCAGCCGACCCCTTGAATCCGAACATCATCTACGGCGGCAAGCTCTCGCGCTTCGACAAGACCACGGGCCAAGCCCAGAACATCGCGCCCGAGGCGGTGCGTAGCGGCAAGTATCGCTTCCTGCGCACCGCGCCCGTCCTCTTCTCGCCCGTCGAGCCACACACGCTCTACTACGCAGGCAACGTCCTCTTCAAGACGACGAACGGCGGCGCGAGCTGGGACATCATCAGCCCAGACCTGACGCGCGAGAAATATGACGTGCCCGCAAACATCGGCGTCTATGCCAAGCCCGAGATGGCGACCATGCCGCGTCGCGGCGTCATCTACACCGTCGCGCCCTCGCACAAGGACGTGAACACGATCTGGGCGGGCACCGACGACGGACTGATTCACATCACGCATGACGGCGGCAAGACGTGGCAGAACGTGACGCCGCCCGCGCTCACTTCGTGGAGCAAGGTCTCTATCATCGACGCGGGACACTTCGACAACCAGACAGCCTATGCGGCAGTCAATCGCTTCCGCCTCGACGACCTGCGCCCGCACATCTACCGCACGCACGACGGCGGGAAGACCTGGACAGAGATCGTACGAGGCTTGCCCGACGACCCCGTCAACGTCGTGCGCGAAGACCCCGTTCGGCGCGGCCTTCTCTTTGCCGGCTCGGAGCGCGCCGTCTACGTCTCGTTCAACGACGGCGACGAATGGCAGCCGCTGCGTCTGAACATGCCCGCGACCTCCATCCGCGACCTCGTCGTCCACCGCGACGACATCGTGGTCGGCACGCACGGACGCTCCTTCTGGATTCTCGACGACATCACGCCGCTCCGGCAGGTTGAAGCGAAGACGGCGAACGATGCTTTCCTCTTCGCGCCGCAGACGGCCTATCGCATTCAGCGCAACGTCAACACCGACACGCCGCTTCCGCCCGAAGAGCCTGTGGGGCAGAACCCTCCCGACGGCGCGATCATCAACTACTATCTCAAGTCGGATGCAAACTCGCCCGTCGTGCTCGAAATCTTCGACCGCGCGGGGAAACTCGTCCGTCGTTTTCGCAGCGACGACACGCCTGAGCCTGTTGACGAGAAGGAATTGAACGTCCCGACCTACTGGATTCGCCCGCCGCAGATTCTCCCCGCGAGGGCCGGTATGCAGCGCTTCATATGGGACTTGCACTACCCGGAGCCGAAGGCGCGCAGCCACGAGTATCCGATCTCGGCCATCTATCGCGACACGCCGCGCGGCCCGCTGGGCCCCTCTGTTCTGCCCGGCGATTACACCGTCAAGCTCACCGTCGAGGGACGCACACTCGCGCGCCCGCTCAAAGTGGAGATCGACCCGCGCATCAAGACCCCGCGCGCCGGACTCGAACAGCAGTTCGCACTCTCCGCGCAGGCCGTCGAAGGGATGAGGCAAACTTTCGACGCGCTCGAAGAGATCAAGAAGCTGAGGACACAGGTCAAAGACCTGCGCGCACGCACGGGACTCGCGCCCGCTCTGGCGGAAGCGCTCTCCGCGCTCGACGGCAAGGCTCTGGCGCTCGAAGTCGCCGCCGCGCCGCGCGCCCCAGGGCAAGCGCCCGCCCCGCCGAACCTCTCACAGCTTCACTCTTCGCTGGCGACGCTCTTAGAAGTGCTGCAACTGGCGGACGCCACGCCCACGACGCAGGCCGTCGCCGCTTCCACCGAACTGCAAAGACAACTCCGCGAAGCGTTGTCGGTCTGGGAACAGTTGAAGAACAAGGACGTGGCATCGGTCAACACGCAACTCCGCGCGGCGAACCTTCCGCCGCTCACTCCGTAATCACCCGATGGTTGAGTTTATTCAAGGCTCCTTCACCGCAGAGGCGCTGAGGACGCGGAGGATGCGCAGAGAATTGAGAACTGTTCCATCCTCTGCGCCCCCTCTGCGCTCTCAGCGCCTGCGGCGGTGAATCGCCCCGCGCTCGGTGTTTAAGATGAAAAAGTACCGGCCACTCTGCCAGTCACACGGCGTTTGAAAGACGCAAGGAAAGCTCATGCGACGTTTATTGCTTACACTCTTCATCGCGCTCCTCGTGCTCGCGCCCGCCGCAAAGGCTCAGGAGAAGTCGGCCCCCAAGTCCTTCTCGACGCTGACGCGCGGCCTCGAAAAACTCGACGGCTTCGTCCCCGTCTACTGGGACGCGGAGCAGGGCAAGCTCCTGCTGGAAATCTCGCGCTTCCAACAGGAGTTTCTCTATCAGGTCTCTTTGCCGACCGGAGTGGGGTCGAACCCTCTGGGTCTCGACCGCGGGCAACTTGGCGACACGCACGTCGTCCGCTTCGAGCGCACGGGCCCCAAGGTGCTCTTAGTCGAGACGAACCAGCGCTACCGCGCGATCACGAATGACGCATCGGAGCGCCGTGCGGTCGAGGAGTCTTTCGCGCGCTCTGTGCTGTGGGGATTCAAGGTCGAAGCGTCGGAGGGAGGGCGCGTGCTCGTTGACGCCACCGAGTTCTTCCTGCGCGACGCGCACGGCGTCGCAGACCGCCTGCGCGAGTCGAATCAGGGACAGTACCATCTCGACGAGTCGCGCAGCGCGGTCTACCTGCCACACACCAAAGCCTTCCCCAAAAACACGGAGGTCGAGGCCACACTCACCTTCACGACCGAAGGCCAGCCGGGCCCGCTCGTGCGCGAGACCGTGCCCACGCCGCAGTCTCTGACCGTGCGCGAGCATCACTCGCTGGTCGAGCTGCCGGGCCCGGGTTACACGCCGCGCCGACTCGACCCGCGCGTCGGCGTCTTCGCCGTCGAGTTCTACGACTACGCCTCGCCCTTCACCGAGCCGATTGAGAAACGCTGGATCGTGCGCCACCGCCTTCAGAAGAAAGACCCGGAGGCCGCCATCTCCGAACCCGTCAAGCCAATCGTCTACTACGTCGATAACGGAGTGCCCGAGCCAATCCGCAGCGCGCTCATCGAGGGCGCTTCGTGGTGGGCCGAAGCCTTCGAGGCCGCGGGCTTTCGCAACGCTTTTCAGGTCAAGGTGCTCCCTTCGGATGCAGACCCGATGGACGTGCGCTACAACATGATTAACTGGGTGCATCGCTCTTCGCGCGGCTGGTCTTACGGAGGCAGCATCACAGACCCGCGCACGGGCGAGATCATCAAGGGCAACGTCACGCTCGGAAGCCTTCGTATTCGTCAGGATTATTTAATCGGCACGGGACTCATCCCTGTCTTCGAGAGCGGCACACACGGCACGGGCGCGCCGTGGTCGGAGTGTGAGCTTGGCGCGGCGTTGACGGACACGGACTATCTCGCGCAGCTCGACCCAACGGTTGACGCAGGTCGGATGTCGCTCGCGCGCATACGCCAGCTTGCCGCGCACGAGGTCGGGCACACGCTCGGACTCGCGCACAACTTCGCCGCTTCGACCTACGGGCGCGCGTCAGTGATGGACTATCCCGCGCCGCTCGTCGAGATCAGGAACGGCAAGCTCGATTTGTCGAACGCTTACGCCGTCGGCATCGGCGCTTACGACAAGTTCGCAATCAAGTACGCCTACGCGCAGTTCCCGCGCGGCGCGGACGAGGCGGCAGAGCTTGAGAAGATTGTGAGCGAGGGCGTGCGCGCGGGGATGCTCTTTATCTCCGACGCCGACGCGCGGCCCGCCGGTGCGGCGCACCCGCTTGCAAACCTCTGGGACAACGGCAGCGACCCCGTCGCGCAGCTTCGACAAGAGATGGAGGTGCGGCGCATCGGTCTGCGTCAGTTCGGGCTTGGCAACATCCCCGACGGCACGCCGCTCTCGCTCCTCGAAGCCAAACTCCTCCCGCTCTACCTGCACCATCGCTATCAACTACAGGCCGCGGTCAAGTCAATCGGTGGCCTCTACTACACATACTCCGTGAAGACTGCTGCGGGCGCGACGAGTCCCGCGAAGGTGCAGCAGGTCGTGACGCCCGCACGCCAGCGCGAGGCGCTCGCCGCCGTCCTCGACACGATCAAGGTCGAAGAGCTGGCGCTCCCGCCGCGCATACTCGCGCTCGTCCCGCCGCGCGCCTTCGGCTACGAGGGAGGCACGCAGGAGTTATTCGAGAAGCGCACAGACCCTGCCTTTGACCCCTTGGCCGCCGCGACCATCGCCGCAGACCTCGCGGTCTCTGCGCTGTTGGAGCCGCACCGCGCCGCGCGCCTCAACGAGTTCCACGCGCTCGACCCGGCGAACCCGGACTTCATGGAGATTGCAACGGCGCTCGTCGAGCATACGTGGCGCACGCCGGTTCCGACGGACGCGTACCACGCAGCAGTCCGGCGCGGTGTGCAGAGTCTCGTCGTCACGCGCCTGATGGACTTGGCCGCGAACGCGGACGCCTCGTCGCAGGTGCGTGCCGTCGCGACCGCACACCTGCGCGGACTTTTAAACGACACCGCAACCCCGACGCGTGACGAGGCGACGAGCGCGCACCTCGCCGCGACCCATGACGACATCGAGCGCTTCCTCGCCCGGCCCGCCGAGCCGCGCAAGCGCACGCCGCCGCTCCCCACTCCGCCGGGCGACCCCATCGGCGCGGGCCGACAGACGCCATGACAGACAACGCCGACAGACATCATTATGATTACACAAGAGAGCATCGCGCGTTTCGACCTGCTTCTGGAGAGGGAATTTTTCGATGCGCGGACGTGTGAGCAGATGCTCTTTGAGATGCGCTCCGCGCGCGGCGGCCCGGCCACGGTCTACATGGATACGGCGTCGAGCTACGTGGACGAGAGCGTGCGTAAGGCGACGCGCATCACGCCTTCAAGAGAGACGGCGGAGTTCGTCAGGCGGCGGCTGCTTGAGCACAAGCCCGCGGTCGAGGAGCATTTCCGTACGAGTCTCGGCCAATGCGAGGAGCCGCAGTTTCTACGCTACGGGGTGGGCGGCTATTTCGTGGCGCATCAGGATGGGAACACAGGGATGCTGCGTTCCGAACAGGAGGCTCGAAGGGTGTCGGTGGTCGTCTTCCTCAACCGGCAGACCGGGACGCCGGAGCCGGGCGCATACTGCGGCGGCTCGCTCATTTTTCACCCGTCGGGCGCGAGCCTTGAAAGAGACTGCCTGCGCATGGGCGGCGAGACCGGCGCGCTCGTCGCCTTCCGCGCCGAGACGACGCACGAAGTTTCCCCCGTCACACACGGCGAGCGCCATTCGATTGTCTGCTGGTACAGGTGAAGCGCCGTTCGACTCTTCGAGGGATGACGCCTTCATTGGAGCATTTCAAAATCTGCCACAGAGACACGGAGACACAGAGATTAAGAATTAAAGAGTAGTCTTTATTTACCCCCTTTTCTTAATCTCTGTATCTCTGTGCCTCTGTGGCTAACCTACCGTTTTTGAAACGGACTCTTAATTGCTTCAGGCGCGACGGATGATCTTTGCGGCGACCCAGCCGACGAGGACGAGCGCAGAGAGTATCAGCCAGTTGTAATCGTGGCCGTAGGTCGAG
This sequence comes from Acidobacteriota bacterium, assembly GCA_032162705.1. Lineage (GTDB taxonomy): Bacteria > Acidobacteriota > Blastocatellia > Pyrinomonadales > Pyrinomonadaceae > QHXN01. The sequence goes on along the minus strand of JAVRON010000099.1, from coordinate 83,428 downwards.
ACGGGGTAGTGGTTGCTAATCATTGTGAAGACTAGCGGCACTACCATAAAGGTGTTGTGCTTCGAGCGCAGCTTGGCTCGTGCGCCCTCGGCGGGGTCGGGCGCGCGTCCATCCTTCACGGCGGCGATCATGCGCCGCTGCGCGGGCAGTATTCTCATCCACACGTTCGCCGCCATGATCGTGCCGAACGCCGCGCCCACGTGCATGAAGGCCGCGCGCCCGCTCAGGATGTGCGTCGAGAGATAGCTTGCGCCGACGACAAGCGCGAAGGCGACGACCGCGAAAGCCTTCTCGTTTCTGCCGAGCGGCGACTGGACGAGCAGGTCGTAGACAATCCACCCGGCGACGAGCATTCCGACGCCGAAGAGTCCCGCCATCGCCGGGCTGATGTCGCGCACGTCCGGGTCTACCATCGCGCCGCCGTGATAGTAGACGACCGTGAGCAGCACCATGCCGCTCAGCCACGTTGACGCAGCCTCCCAGCGGAACCAGTGGAGCCGACGCAGGCTCGGCGTCTTGCGCTTTCCGACGACGTAGAAGCCGCCGCTGTGAACCATCCACACTTCCGGCTCGCCCCCTTCGCTCGCCGCCTCGCGCTCCTCCTCTTGAAAGCGTCCGTCGAGCCAAGTGAAGTAATAGGTCGAGCCGACCCAGAGGATCGCCGCGAAGACGTGGAACCAGCGCGCAAGCAGGTTGAGCCACTCGCTCCAGTTGGGAAGAAATTGTTTCATCCGTTAGCTCCCGCGATATGTCGTGTAGCCGTGTGGACTCAAGAGCAGCGGCACGTGGTAGTGCGCCGAGGCGTCGCGCACGACGAAGGCCACAGAGACTTCCGCGTAGAACCCCTGTGTGTCCTGCGCGGCGAAGTACGAGGCCGCATCAAAGGTCAGCCGGTAAGAGCCTTCGGCCAGGACGTATTCGGGCGGAAGGATGTCTCGCACGCGACCGTCCGCGTCCGTGATGCCGCGCCCGAGCGTGTGCCAGCCGCCACCCTCGACCCGCGTCTCCAGCTTGACGGGCACGCCCGCCGCCGGTAGCCCGCGCGCCGTGTCGAGCACATGTGTCGTGATGCCGCTCATTTGAAGCTCAGTAGATTCCGGTTACTTCACGTTCAGAAATTTTTTGAGCCGAAGCACAGTGATGCGCCATTGCTCCCCGGCGGCGACTCTCAACTCGGTCTGGGTGTCGTTCGGGAGTCGCGCGCGCAGGAGCGCGAGCATCTCTTCGGCGGTCTTGCCCGTGGCGCAGACGATGAAGATAAAGCCGAACCGCTCCTCATACTCGCGGTTAGCATCGCTGAGCGCGGCGAGCGTCTCGTTTGAAGACTCGCGTGCGCCCGCCTGCTCGCCCTCCGACCAGCGCCGCGCCGCTTCGCCCGCCGAAGGGGCCGGCTTCGCTTCGCCGATCTTCGGGTGCGCGCGGAAGGCTTCGAGCCAGTCTTCGCTTCCAAGCTCTTGCCAGACGCGTTGGCCGATGATGAGCAACTGCCCCACGTCCCAGAAGGGACGCAGCGCAACCACATCCGCCGCCCAGCGCGTCGAGCCGCAGCAGGCGAGCAGAACCCCGCGCGCCTCTTCCATTCCGAGTCGGTTCAGCTTCCCGATGGGGCCGTCAAGGTCTTTGAAGTCGGGCATCTCGCTCTTTGAAGTCGGGCATCGTCCTTGAAGTCAGGCGTCGTCATCGAAGTCGGGCATCGTCTTCGCAGTCAGGCATCGTCTTCGCAGTCAGGCATCGCCTTTGAAGTCAGACATCGTTTGCGAGACTGCCGTAGAGCCGCAGGCGACTGATGCCGCCGTCGGGGAAGATTCGGAAGCGCACGTGCGTCGCCGGGCCTGTGTCCTTCAACTCGTCCTCGTAGAAGTGTCGCGTGTGTGCCTGCAAGAGCGTGCGCGGCAGAAGCTCGCGCCATGCAAGCCGGTCGAGCGCGGTCGTCTCAACGTCCGCCGCCGCCTCGGGCACGGTCGTTTCGGTATCGGGCGCGAGGGCCGTCTCTAACGAACAGCTTTCGGGGAAGTTGCCTTTGAAGTGCGCGGTGTCCACCTCGACACGGCGGACGCTGCCGGTCGCCCCGAGCTTGATGATGCACCAATCGTGTCCGGGGCCCCGCCGACGCTTTGTCTCCCAGCCGTCGCTCATATCGAGGGCGCGGCCCGGCATGATGAGATTGTGTCGATGGCCGAAGAACTCGTCGCTCGTCGCGACGACGAGACCGCCCTGCTCGACTGCTGCTAGATCGACCAGCCCGCCCGCGCGCCTGATGCTCTCCCAACCGGGCAAGACCTCGCCGTAGACGCGCAGGCGTGCGACTCCGCCGTCGGGGTAAATCTTGAAACGCAGGTGCGTGAATCTCTCGTCCGACTCGACGGTGAACGGATTCTGCGAGTCGCCTTCAAGACGCGAGAGACGCAGAATCTCGACCCACTCCGTCGCTTCATCCATCAACTGCACGGCGTCGGCGTTGCTTGCGGCGGAGCAGGCTTCGAGCGAACAGCTTTCGGGGAAGTTGCCGCGGAAGAAGCTCGTATCCACGACGACTCCGCGGATGCGCCCCGCAAGCCCGAGGCGTATCAGGCACCAGTCGAAGCCGGGCGTGCGACGACGACGCGACTCCCAGCCATCCATCCACTTGCCGCGCTCCGTGTACTCGCCCTCTAAGAAGACGGGCACGCTTGCCTTGAGCAGATTCTCCTTCGGCGCGAAGAAGTCGTCATTGGCAAAGAGCACCGCGCCGCCCAGACGTTCCGCGGCGAGGTCTACGAGATTCGTGAAGTCTTTTGTCATCTCTCTTCGGTTAGTTGAAGTCCTTTATCATCTCTCTCAGAGATTATCGAAATCTTTCCGAGGTCAGTCATCAAAATCTTTCCCGGTTAGGTCGTCGAAGTTTTCGGGGTCGTCCCATTCGACTGTCTCTTTCGGCTCGTCTTCTCGCAGGATAAGCTCGCCCGTCGGCGTCTCCGCGAACTTGCCACGCTCGTAAATTTTTTCTCCGCGCAGGTATGTCGCCTCGACGACGCCCGTGAACTCGCGTCCTTCGTACGGCGTGAGCTTGTGCCGGTGCTCGTTCGTCTCGGGCGTGATGCGGAAAGTCGCATCGGGGTCGAAGATGACGAGGTCTGCATCGCGACCGACCGTGATCGAGCCTTTGCGTCTGAGGAGTCCGGCAAGCCGCGCAGGCTCGCGCGAGAGCCAGCGCGCGAGGTCTTTAAGTGTGTGGCCGCGCCTGCGCGCCTCAGTCCAGATGACAGGCAGCCTGAATTGCAGAGACGAGATGCCGCCCCAGGCTTTCATGAAGTCGCCCTCGCTCCTCCGCTTCATCTCGGGCGGGCAGGGCGAGTGGTCGGAGACGATCATGTCAATCGTGCCTTCGCCGAGCGCTTCCCATAGACGCTCGCGGTTCTCGCGCTCGCGTATGGGCGGGCAGCATTTAAACTCGGTCGCGCCGTCGGGAACGTCTTCCGCCGCGAACAAGAGATAGTGCGGGCAAGTCTCCGCCGTGAAGGCAAGCTCCAACGCCTTCGCCTCGCGCAAGAGCGGCAGCGCGTCGGCTGAAGAGTGATGGACGATGTGTACGCGTGCGCCGGTCTCACGGCAGAGCTTGAGCATCAGCGCGACGGCTTCATTCTCAGCCTCACGCGGGCGCGAGCGCAGGAACGTCTCATAGCGCCGCGGGTCGCCCGCCGCCTCTCCTTCGCAACAGTCGGCGTGTGCCCGCTCGACGGGCCCCGGCATCTCTGCATGAACGATGAGCGGTGCGTCGAGTCGTGCCAGCTCGTACAACGCGGGCAGCAGCTCGCTCTCGGTCATGTGCGGGAACTCTTGAACGCCCGAGGGGATGAGAAAGCATTTGAAGCCGACGACACCACCTGCGTAAAGCTGCGCGAGCGCGCCGAGGTTGCCCGGCACGAGGCCGCCCCAGAAGGCCACGTCCACGCGACACTGACCGCGAGCCGCGTCGAGTTTCTCACGCAGTCCTTCGGTCGTCGTTGTCGGCGGGACGCTGTTGAGCGGCATATCGACGATGGTCGTCACTCCGCCCGCGGCAGCCGCGCGCGTCGCCGTCGCGAAGCCCTCCCAGCGCGTGCGCCCCGGCTCGTTGACGTGGACGTGCGAATCGACCAGACCGGGCAGCACAACCGAGTCGCCCGCTTCGACGATAGAGCAATTCTCCGGCACGTCTTCAAACGAACCGACAGCGGCGATGCGCCCGTCGCGGATGTGAACCGCAGCCGGGCCCTCCGAGTCGGGAGTGATAACGCGTTGACCCCGGATACACAGGTCTGTCGAAGGCATGTGGCAAACTTAAAACACGAAGTCGGGTTTTGGCAATAGACCTTGCTCATCTTAACCGCCTCGCGCCCCGGAATGTGCTGCGGTAGAATGCTCCGGCCCTACAACGCGAGGAGAAGCATGAGAACAACGCTGACGACCGAATCGACGCGGGAGACTTCCGCCCGCCTGAAGCAAGCTAACCGTGAGTTCGCGGCGCGCTACCCCGGCGAGTCCTTCCGCCGACAGCCGGTTCACACGGTCTACGGCGGCGCGCATCTCTTCAAGGCGGACACGACCGAGCGACTTGGCGCGCTCGCACGTCGTGCGCTCGACATGTACGCACCGAACTTCGCAGTCTTCGCGCGCGCTCTCGAACTGCCCGGCTCGGACGAGTTGCCGGACTCGGTAGCGGACGACTCCTCTGTGCGCGAGGCAATCGAGCGCGACGAGGCAGGCTTTCGTGCCGAGCACGGCGGCGTGTGGCTGGCGCACAAGGTCTACACGCGCGTCGCGGAGAAGCTGCGGCGCGAGGCCGTCGAGGATTTTCGCATAGACTTTGAGGACGGCTACGGCAACCGCCCCGACGCCGAAGAGGACGGCCACGCCGAGTCTGCGGCGAGGGAGGTTGCGCGCGCACTGGAAGCGGGCACGCTCTCGCCCTTCATCGGCATTCGCATCAAGACCTTCACGGAGGAGTTGTATGCGCGCTCGTCGCGCACGCTCGACATCTTTCTCTCGACGCTCCTCGAAGAGACGGGCGGCAGGCTCCCAGAGAACTTCGTCGTCACGCTTCCCAAAGTCACAATCCCCGAACAGGTCGCCGCGCTCGCCAGTCTCTTCGACGAGTTCGAGCGCGCAGGCTCGCTCCCCGCAGGGTCTTTGAAGATGGAGTTGATGGTCGAGACGACGCAGTCGATCATCAACCAGCGCGGCGAGTGCGGCCTGCCGCTACTTGTCGAGGCGGCGCGCGGGCGATGCACGGCGGCGCACTTCGGAACCTACGACTACACTGCGAGCTGTCAAATCACAGCGGCGCACCAGCACATGATGCACCCCGCCTGCGACTTCGCGCGCAACGTGATGCAGGTCGCTTTGGGCGGCACGGGCGTCTGGCTCTCCGACGGCGCGACCAACATCATGCCCGTTCCCGCGCACCGCGCCGCGCCGGTCGGCTCGCTCACTCCGGAGCAGGAGGAGGAGAACCGTCGCACCGTCTGGCGCGCGTGGCGTCTGCACTACGAACACATCCAGCACTCGCTGACGAACGCCTTCTATCAGGGCTGGGACTTGCACCCCGCGCAACTTCCCACACGCTACGCAGCCGTCTATACCTTCTTCCTCGAAAGTCTCGGGCCCGCCTCCGAGCGCCTGAGCAACTTTGTCGAGAAGGCCGCGCGTGCCACGCTCGTCGGCGACGTGTTCGACGATGCCGCGACGGGTCAGGGACTGCTCAACTACTTTCTGCGCGCGGTCAACTGCGGCGCGGTCTCCGAAGAAGAGGCCGTCCGTCTGAGCGGCCTCACAACAGACGAGTTGCGCTCCGGCTCCTTCGTCAAGATTCTGAAGATGCGGCAACACATCTGAGGCTCAAGTTAATTTCCTGTCACGAAATTCGCGCGGGTGGTGTTTCCTGTCCGGATGGTGAAATTTCAGGTGGGAGGGATATATGCGTAAATTCTTAGCCGCGGCGACGATGCTCGGCTGTATCTGCCTCGCAACCTCAGGCGCGTTCGCCGGACAGGTTGAGCCACAGAGCAGGGCGCGCGAGCTTGCGGCCTCTTTCAGCAAGAGCAAGCACGAGGTCAAAGAGAAACGCGGCGTCCGCGTCGAGAAGTTCAAGGACGTGCGGAGCGATCCCGTGTTCAAAGCGGACGCGCGTGGCTACTCCGGCACATACGAGGCCGACTTCGGCTGCGCTCTTACAATCACGGTCAGGGCCGACGGGCGCGCGGACGCGTCCGGCAGCGAGCCTACCTCAGACCTCGCACGCCCACGCAGATTCACGCTCAGGGACGCGAGGGTCGCGGGCGCGCTGTTGACCGGAACCAAAGTCTATGACGACGGCGCTACCGAAGAGTTCGAGGGCGTCTTCATCAACCGGACGGAACGTAACAGCCCTACGGACGCGGGCACCACGACCTTCGGCCTCGGCATCGTCTTCGACCCGCCGAAGGTCGGCCAGAGCTTCGTGATGACGAGACTCTTCTACGCCGTGAAGCGTTGAGAACGAAGGCGGAGCGAAGGGCGCGAGTCGCACCGGGACAAAAAGAGAAAGGCCGGACGATTAAGTCCGGCCTTTCTCTTTACTGGGAGGCAGGGACTCGAACCCCGATAGCCAGATCCAGAGTCTGGAGTCCTACCATTGGACGACCTCCCAACTGCGTGATTGAATTTACGGATGGGCCGGGCGGTTGTCAAATGCCGAAGCGCGAGCCTTCGTGTGTACGCGGAAGGTGAGGGGTTTCCGCTCGCCCCCGACGGCGCATACGGCCCCCGCATCTCTTGCTTCGGACACCGGCGGGGCGCAAAATGCGGCGTGGGACACGGAAGTCCCGCACGTCCGGCGAAACGTCTACGGCCTCAGAGGTGTTTTGCATCTCACAGGGTAGCTTCGGGGGGAAGCCGTAAAGCAATGAGCGAAAACGAAGCGCGTAAGTCCGAGTTGGCCGCGAGGCGAGAGGAGCAACTGCGCCGCGTCGTCGCCGACTGTGAGGCACGCCTGACCGAGTTCGCAGAACTGGCCGCGCACGTGCGACACGAGATCAACAATCCTCTGACGGGACTGATCGGCCAAGCTCAACTCCTCCTGCGCGAGGAACTAAGCCACACGGCCCGCCGCCGCGTCGAGACCATCGAGCAACTCGCCAACCGCATCCGCGACACCGTCGCGAGCTTGCGCGAGATTCAACTGCCGCAACCCGTCTCACGCCCCAACGATGACTCGACAGACCCGCCGCGCCGCTGAAGCGCGCCCGAACGTTCGTCGGGGGCCTTCACTCGCACACTGCGGAAAATTAAAGTCTGATTGTTAAAGCGGGAGGATGCGTCCGCCCATCGCGACCCTTGAGTCGGCAGCGACGGGCGGACGTTAACTTTTAGACTGCCGCCGTCTCTTCCTCTGTCTCGACGATGTAAGGCGTCGCGGTCTTGTTGGACTCGTCTTCGTCCACGGCGAGGATGGCCTGCACGATGGGCAGGCTTAAAGTACGAGCCTTCTGGATGCCGGGGACTGCCTTGCCCTTGGCATAGACGGCGTGGCGGCCATGCTCCTTGTACCACTCGGCTAGCCCCGCGGTCTTGTGCATCTCTTCGATGATCTGCCGCCAGCCGACGCCGGTGTTGTAGGCGCAGAAACTAATCTCGCCCTCCTGCGTGCCGTAAGGGATGACGCACATCTCGGTGCGGCGGAAGTCGTAGTTGAACAAGTCCTGGAACCACATGCCCTCGACGCAGAGGACGCGCCACACGTCCGAGGGGTCGTCCGACTTCTCGGTCTTCATGCGGTCGTTGCGGTCAGAGTTCGAGCTGGTCGAAGAGGGCTTGAAGAGATTGATGATCTGCGAGACGGGGAAGCCCTCTGGCGCGCGCTCCGGCTGGAAGTTGCGCATGATCGCCATCGCGAGCTGCGCCATCGTCAGCTTACGCCCACGCGCCGTGTCGGTGATAAGCGACACGTCCTTCATGAACTGCTCGTAGTCGAAGAAGTCAAAGAGCGACTTGAAGTCGCCCGTCTGCCGGTTGACGACTGCGAGCGTGAAGATGCCGCAGTTCGGGTGACAGTTACACGAAGACCATCCCCACGGCGCGTCCGCACCCTGAAGCATGTCCATCACGGAAGTGAACGCCGAGTAAGAGGAGAGCGGGAACCAGTCGCGCAGAGACTTCATGCGCCCGCCGAGTTGCTGCTCCAAGTCTCCGGCCATGCCTGCGAGCGTGTAGCGCTGCTGCTCGCGGATGGCATCGGGCACGTCCTCGTCGCGGCCCGTGAAACTTACGGGCTGGAAGGCGATGGTCTGCACCTTGTCGATGTTCTTCGCAGCGAACTCGACGATGCGGCCAATGTCGTCGTTATTGATGGTGTTGACGATGGTGGTGACGAGCGTCACCTTGATGCCGACCGAGGCGAGATTCTCAATGGCGCGCAGCTTCACGTCGAAGAGATTGCCGACGCCGCGGTGCGCGTTCTTCTCTTCAGACACGCCGTCGAACTGCAAGTAGACGCCGTGCTGCCCGGCCTCCTTCGCCTGACGACAGAACTCGATGTCTTCCGCATAGCGGATGCCGTTCGTGGCGGCTAAGATTCGATAGAAGCCGACCTTCTTGGCGTAGGCGACGGCGTCGAGGAAGTAGGGCGACAGAGTAGGCTCGCCGCCCGAGAAGAGGATGATGATCTGGCGCTTGGGCTTGAAGGAGACCGCGCGGTCTAAGATCGCACAGGTATCCTCAAACGTCGGCTCGTGGACATAGCCGACCTGATTGGCGTCCATGAAGCAGGGGTTGCACATCATGTTGCAGCGGTTCGTCAGATCGACGGTCAGAACAGCGCCGCGGCCAAACTTGATGTTCGAGGTTCCGTGCTTATGGACGTGAGAGTCTTCCGCCGAGCGGAAGTCGCGCCCGTAGAAGAGCGACTCGATGCGTTCGAGAAAGCGCGCGTCGGTCGCCATGAGGTCTTTGAACTCGCCATGCTTCGGGCAGGTCTTCGTCATGTAGACCTTGCCGTCCTCCTCGAAAATCTGCGCCTTGATCTCGCCGGGATGCTCGTCCTTTAAGGTCTCAATCGGCGTCTCGCCCGAGATGACGGCCGTGCGTACTTCCTTGACGCAGCGAGGGCAGAGCGAATCTGTCTCGCGCGGGAAGCCGAGCGGCGGCGCGGTGCGCTCGTAAGATTTCAGGAGGGGCCCCGGGGCCCAACTCGGACGCACGGCCTCACCTTCGGGCAGGCGACGGTTGACGGACTGGAAAGCCTTCCACGCCACGTCCGACAAACTCGAAACCAGCTTTGATCTCTTCACGCCGCTGAAGCGGCTCTTCTCTGACTCGCCGCGGCGGAAATTATCGCTGAACAAGGCTCTTACTCTCCTTAACGTAGAGGACGGCGCGCGTCTGTAACAAAAAGGGGCGCGCGCCCGAACAAATGACCCGTTGTATAAGTGCATCGAAGTGCCCAAACGTTGCCAGACACACGACGACGAGGGCGCTTCCAAATGACCGTGACATGATAAAGGCATCTGTGTGCAAACACAAGACGTTAGCCCCGCCGGGTAAGGCAAAGGGCAAAAGGCAAAAGGCAAAAATGAAGAGAAATTCTTCGCGCCGCAACGTGTCCGCACCTTTGCCTTTTGCCTTTTATTATCCCTCCGTCGTACCATCCCGCCACGGTTAAGACTTATGGAAGCACACCCGACAGCCATCATCAGCCCGCGTGCGAGCCTCGCGCCGGACGTGCGCGTCGGCCCGTATGCGGTCGTCGAGGATGACGTAAAGATCGGCGCGGGCTGCGAGATCGGAGCGCACGCCGTCGTCAAGCGGTTCACGACTTTGGGAGAGCGCAATCGCGTCTCGGAGCACGCAACTTTGGGCGGCGAGCCGCAGGACGTGAAGTTCAAGGGCGAGCCGAGCGCGCTGCTGGTAGGCGACGACAATCTGGTACGCGAGTACGTGACGATACATCGTGCGAGCGGCGAGGGCGGTGTGACGCGTGTGGGGAGCCGCAACTTTCTGATGGTCGGCACGCACATCGCGCACAACTGCGAGGTGGGTGACGACAACACGTTCGCCAACGGCGCGGCGCTCGCGGGACATGTCCTCGTCGAAGACCACGTTTTCTTGTCGTCGAACGTCGGCGCGCATCAGTTCGTGCGCTTCGGGCGTTATGCGATGGTCGGCGGCAAGTCCAAAATCGTGCAGGACGTTCTGCCGTTCTTTACGACCGACGGCAACCCGCCGCGCGTGCGCGGCCTGAACGCCATCGGACTGCGCCGCGGCGGCTTCAGCCCCGCCGCACGTACGGCCTTAAAGCGCGCCTACCAGCTTCTATTCCGGACGCGCCTGCCGCTCGCGCGGGCCTTGACGGCGCTCGAAGAACTCGACGACGAATCGGTCGCGCATCTCGCCGCCTTCATACGAGGCTCGCAACGCGGCTTCGCGCGCGAGGAGCGCGAGACGACGGTCGCTTCGGAGCGCGAACTCCTCTTCAAAGTCTCCGGCTGATTCGACCTCGTTGGTTGATTCAACAACTTCGGCTGACTTAGAGAGCATTTCAAATCCTAAGAATTAGCCACAGAGCCACAGAGCCACAGAGCAAACAGAAAAGATTTCTTTGAGCATCCTTTCATTCTTGTTCTCCGTGTCTCTGTGGCAATTTTGGAATAGATTCTTAAAGTCTCTGTTCGAGCCGACAGCCAGTCTTTTTTATGAGCAGAGAGTTGGAAGAAAGAACCGCTGCCGAACTGGCCGCGCTCGTCGGCGGGCGTGTGGTCGGTGACGTGGGCGCGATTGTCCGGCGTGTGGCTTCAATCGAGACGGCGGGCGAGGGCGATGTGGCGTTCGTCGAGGAAGAGAAGTTGTTTGAAGCCGCGCGAGGCTGTCGCGCGTCGTGTGTGATCGTTCCCGAGGGCGCTGCCGGGCGGCTCGAAGGCTTGCGGAGCATCATCGAGGCGGCACGCCCGAAACTCGCCTTCGCGCTCGTCGCAGAGGTCTTACACCCAACGCTTCGGCGCGGCGCTTCGGTTCACGCGACGGCAAGCTCGATGCACTCGACGGCAAGCTCGGTTAACACGACGCTAAACTCGGTTCACACGACGGCAAGCGTTGCAGCGAGCGCGCAGCTCGGCGAGGGCGTCCATGTCGGCGCGTGGGCGTCGGTCGGCGAAGGCTCGACGGTCGGCGACGGCACGCAGATTCTCGACGGCGTGAGCATCGGCGAGCGAGTTACAGTCGGCAGCGATTGCGTTCTGCATCCGAACGTTGTGCTCTACGACGGCGTCACGCTCGGCGAACGCGTGTTGCTGCACGCGGGAGTCGTCGTCGGGGCGGACGGGTTCGGCTACGTGCGCGACGACGCAGGCGTCTATCACAAGTTCCCACAGGTCGGAACCGTCTTTATCGACGATGATGTTGAAGTGGGCGCGAACTCCTGCATCGACCGCGGGGCGCTGGGCGCGACGCGCATCGGGCGCGGGTCGAAGCTCGATAATCTTGTGCAGGTCGGGCATAACGTCGAGATCGGCGAGCGCGTCGTCATCGCCGCGCAGACGGGCATCTCGGGCAGCACCGTCATCGAGTCGGACGCGGTCATCGGTGGGCAGGTGGGGATGGGAGATCATGCGCGCGTGAAGTCGGGGGCCATCATCGGCTCGCAGGCAGGCGTGCTGCCGGGCAAGATCGTGCGCCCCGGCGTCTGGTGGGGCACGCCCATCCAGCCGCTCGAAGAGTACAAGCGCCTCAACGCGCTCTGGGGCCGTCTCCCGCGTATGCGCGATGAGATCGCGGAGTTGAAACGACAGGTAAAGGAACTCACGGAGCGGTTAGGCTCGAAGGAAGAATAGATCGTCGGTCTAAACCGTGTGAGATGATTAGATGGTCTTGAAACTCTCCCACTCAAGCGTGAAAGAGGACTTCTCAAGCCTGTCAGCTACTCATTCAATGGTAAAAGTTACTCACTAAAGCCTTGCAGTCGTTCATTCAAGCGTGAAACTCTCCCGTTAAAGCTGTTCAGTCGTTCACTCAAGCGTGAAAGTCGTTCACTCAAAGGTGAAACCGTCCCGTTAAAGCCGTTCAGTTAGTCACTCAAACCGTTCAGACGCTCATTCAAGCCGTTCAGAGACTCACTAAAACCGTTCAGCTTGTCAATAAAGCCGTTCAGGGACTCATTCAAGCTGTTCAGTTAGTCATTCAAGCTGTTCAGACGCTCATTCAAACCGTTCAGCTACTTACTAATCCGCGCCCGGTGCTGATTCCTCCAACCACGAACAGCCTTGAGCACGGCGTCCGCCGCGCGTAGTGATGCGCCGCCTTCGCCGAGACGAGCGGTCGTCGCTCTGAGTTGCGCGCGCACATCGGCGTTGCGGTCTGCGTCGAGCAGCGAGAGGAGTTCGCGCGCGAGATGAGCGCCTGTGAAGTCGTCCTGCATCAGCTCTGGCGCGACGCGCTGGCCTGCGACGAGGTTGATGAGGCCGTAGTGCTCGACCTCTATGAGACGGCCCAGCGTGTGCCAGTTGAGCGCCGACTCCTTGTAGACGACGACGAGCGGCGTATTCAGAAGTGCCGCTTCCAGCGTGGCTGTGCCACTACAGACCGCCGCCGCGTCCGCCGCCGCAAGCGCTTCGCGCGCCTCTTCGTGTACGAAGCGTACGCGCGGCGCAAGCCTTGGCCCCTGCGCGTGCGCGGCGACGGCGTGCGCGCCCTCTTCCGTCGAGCGGCGCGCGGCGAGTGCAACGACGAACTGCGCGGCGGGAAGTTTTTCAGAGACGAGCGCGGCGGCGTCGAGCATGAGCGGCATGTGGCGCTCGAACTCTTTGCGGCGGCTGCCGGGCAGCAGCGAGATGATCGGCGCGGTGGGGTCGAGGTCGTGACGCGCACAGAACTCCGCGCGGCCCCAGCGCGGGACGACAGAACCCGCGAGCGGGTGGCCGACGAACTCGACGTGCGCGACGCCACGCCCGGCGTACCAGTCGCGCTCGAAGGGGAGAATCGTGAGCATCAAATCTACGTCACGGCGTACCTGCCGGACGCGATGCGAGCGCCAGGCCCAGAGCTGCGGGCTGATGTAGTAGATGACCTTGAGACCGCGGCGTCGAAGCGAGCGAGCGAGCGCGAGGTTGAAGTCGGGCCAGTCCACGAGCACCACTGCGTCGGGGCGGCGTGCGAGCGCTGCGTGTTTGAGCGCGCGATAGGCCGAGAGGAAGCGCGGCAGCGCGCGTGCGATCTCGATGAGTCCCGTGATGCCGAGGTCGTCCTCGCGCACGACCGATTCGACGCCCGCCTCGCGCATACGCGCGCCGGTCGAGCCGAAGAACTCGAAGCGCGCCGCCGGTGCTCGCTCACGGAGCGCACAGACGAGCGCCGCCGCGTGCGTGTCGCCCGACTCCTCGCCCGCTACGACCATCAGGCGAAAACTCTCAAACGTCTGCTCGGACATCCGCCGCGATGATAACAAGCGCGCGGCATCGAAGACAGTCGCGCGTGCGTTAATGAACAGAGACGGGATGCGGGTTACGCTGTAGTGGGCGCGGGTGGCGAATCGCGTGGGGCGATGTTAAGCTTGCGCTGCGGTAAGAGACGGCGTGGATTAGTTGTCTTTGGCGGCCCGAGCGCCGCGCCGTCCGGGAAGTGCCAACCCCAGAGCAGGCTTCGGCGAACGAAAGAAAATCCTGTAGACAATTCGACGAAGACGCTGAATACAGCATCCAACCCGACTGAAATATAGCTTCCAACCCGACTGAGGTCAGACCCTAGAACTATGAGCAAAGTTTTTTACGCAATCCTTCTGGCCGTCGCGCTCGCTTGCGCGGCCCCGGCACAGACACGGCGCGGCGCGGCCAACCAGAGCAAAGCCAAGCCCGCCGCCCCCGCGCAGGCCAAGCCCTCTACGCAAGCCTCGCCCACGGCGAAGAAGACCCCCGCGCAGAGCACGCAGCCGCCGCCGTCCGTCGTCAAAGTGGACACAGCGTCAGTGCAGGTTGATGACTGCGGCTGCGAGGCCGGACCCGTCCCCGATGTGCTCGCCGCGGTCAACGGCGTGAAGATCACGCGCGCAGACCTCAGTCCGCAGGCGCAACAGCAAATTACTCAACTCCAGCAGCGAGTCGCCGACGCGCGCCGGAACGAACTCGACTTACAGATCAATAGTATTCTGCTCGACGCAGAGGCGAAGAAGCGCGGCGTCTCGACAACGAAGCTCCTCGAAGCCGAAGTCGTCGCCAAAACGCAGGAGCCGACGACCGCCGACGCCCAAAGCTACTTCGACCAGAACAAGGCGACCATCGAGCAGCAGGCGGGCCGCGCCGTGGACTTCCCACAGATTAAAGATCAGGTCGTCGAGTATCTGCGCTTGCAGCGTCAGGACGAACGCGCCAAGCAGTTCGCAGACTCTCTGCGCGTCGCCTATCCCGTGAAGCTGCTGTCGAAGGAGGCGACGCCGCCCGCCACCCCTGCGGATCGTGCGCGCGTCCTCGCCACGGTCAACGGTAAGAACATTACTTCGGGCGACATCGAAGACAGCCTGATCCCGCTCGTCTTGCAGGTGCAGGAGCAGGTCTACTTCACACGCAAGAGTGACGTTGACATGAAGGTCAACGACATCCTGCTCAATCAGGAGGCGCAGAAGCGCGGCGTGACGGCACGCGCGCTGGTCGACTCCGAGATAACCGCCAAGGTTCCCGTCGTCACCGAGGCGCAGGCGCTCGACTTCTACAACAAGAATAAAGAGCGCCTCAACGGCGAGTTCCCGCAACTCAAGTATCAGATCATCGAATACCTTCAGCAGGGCGAACAGCAGAAGCTTGAGAGCGCCTTCGCCGAGCGGCTGCGCAACGGTGCGAGCGTCCAGACCTTCATCACGCCGCCCACAGTGCCCGCCTTCCAGATCGCCACCGACGACCAGCCGACAAAGGGCAACCCCAACGCCTCGGTCACGGTCGTCGAGTTCACAGACTACCAGTGCCCGAGCTGTGCCGCCGCGCAGCCCGTTCTTGAGAAGCTGATAACCGAGTACGGCGACCGCGTCCGCTTCGTCGTGCGCGACTTCCCGCTTCAGATGCACGCCGACGCGCGCAAGGCCGCCGAGGCCGCCGAGGCCGCGCGCGAGCAGGGCAAGTATTGGGACTTCACCGCGATACTTTTCCGCAACCAGTCGGCCTTGAAGCCCGAGATGCTCAAGCAGTATGCGCAGGTGCTTGGCCTCGACCGCGCGAAGTTCGACGCGGCGCTCGAATCGGGCCGGTTCGCCGACAAGATCGAGCGCGACCTGCTCGACGGCCAGAAGCTCGGCATCACCGGCACGCCGAGCCTCTTCGTCAACGGCAGGCGCGCGAAGGACGTGACCTACGAAGGACTGAAGGCAGCCATCGAAGCGGCGCTCAAGCCCGCGGCCACACGCTAGACCGGAAACGTTGAAGTCTGAACGTTGAGCGATGAACTGAAGACTGAATGCCTTCAGTTCATCGCTCAACGTTCAGACTTCAACGTTCAGCGTTCATCGTTTCTACTAGTCGCTCTCGCACGAGAAAATGGAATTATTTCCAGAGAGACGTACCAACTGCTCACACACGCCACGCGTCTAATGCCAGTCGGTCTCCGACACTTTCCCGAAACCCCTGGAACTTTAATCTCCGCCCGCTGGAAATAAAGAGGTCATGTGAACGGAGGCTGTCCGTCCCGCGGCCTTACGCTTTATCTGCGAACGGCCGGGGCCGGCGCTAATCTTCGGCGAGGTTTGGGAACAATCAGCGCGGCGCGTGCGTAGAACCTCTGTCACCGCAGTGGTTCCCGGAGTCGCTTTTTAACTCACCGGACTCAAGTTTTTTTGTAACGCACGCCGCACGCACAGCGTCATTAAGAATTGTGAGGAACGAACGCATGAGAAAAATCCTGATCCTGCTGGCCCTCTCGCTGGCCTTTGTCGTTGGCGCATACGGACAGGCGGTCGTGCAGACCGCGAACACGCAGCCCGCGAACAACGTGCTCGGTGAGGTGGTCGCCGTCGATGCTGCCTCGAAGCAGATTTTTGTGAAGACGGATGCGGGCGCGGTCGTCATCGTCACCGTCCCCGACACGGCCAAGATTGTGAAGAACCCGCCGGGCGAGACCAAGCTCGACAAGTCGACGCCCTACACGCTGGCGCAGATCGCCGCGGGCGACCGTCTGCTCGCGCTCGGCAAGCTCTCGGACGACGGCAAGACGCTTCCTGCGGCGCGTGCCGTCGTCGTCAACACGAAGGCCGAAGTCGCGGCCAAGCACGAGGCCGAGAGTGCTGAATGGCGTCGGCGCGGCATCGTCGGTGTCGTCTCGGCCATCAACCCCGCGACTAAAGAGATCACTCTCCAGACGCGCACCGCCGAAGGCCCCAAGCCCGTCATCATTCCCGCGGGCGGCACAAACGTTAAGCTGCGCCGCTACGCGCCCGACTCGATCAAGTTCGCCGACGCGAAGCCCTCTGCGTTTGAAGAGGTGAAGGTCGGCGACCAGCTCCGCGCAAAGGGCGACCGCACTGAGGACGGCGCACGCTTCAACGCCGAAGAGGTCGTTACCGGAACCTTCCGCACCGCGATTGGTACCATCACCGCAATCGACCCCGCGAAGAACGAGATCACCGTCAAGCAGGCTCAGGACAGTAAGCCGCTCACAATCGTCGTCCGCCCCGACTCCGTGCTCAAACAGATTCCGGCCGATATCGCGTCGATGATGATGGGCGGCGGTGGAGCCGCGGGCGGCCCCGGCGGCGGCGGGACGGGCGGAGCCGCAGGAGGAGCGCCCGGAGCCGCAGGAGGCGAGCGCAGGGTTATTGTTCAGGGCGGCGCGGGCGGCGCACAGGGCGGCGGCCCCGGTCAGGGTCAGGGCGGCGGACAAGCGCCGGGCGGCGCGGGCGGCGGTGGGCGTCGCATGGGCGGCGGCGGCGGCGACATGGTTCAGCAGATGCTCGAACGCATGCCCCCGGTCACGCTCGCGGAGTTGAAGCCGGGCACGATGATTATCGTCTCAAGCACGGTCGGCGTTGACCCGACGCGCGTCACCGCCATCCAGCTTGTCTCCGGCATCGAGCCGCTTGTCGCGATGATGTCGCGCCGCTCCGGCGGCATGGGCGGCCCCGGTGGCGGTGCGGCGGGCGGCCTCGGCGGCGCGGGCGGCGGTGGCGGTCTCAGCTTCGGCTTCGGCATCGGCCAACCGTAATAGAAACGATGAAGTCGGAACGATGAACGCTGAACTGAATACACGATGGACTGAATACAAAAGCTGTATTTCAGTTCATCGTTCATCGTTCAGCGTTCATCCTTAGATTAAAAGGCATCGGATATGAAAGTCACTCTTAAAAAATTCGGGCGCGGGCTTGGGCTGGTATCGCTCGTCGTTATGTGCGCCGTGTGCGTGGCGGCGCAAGCCGCGGGGACGGGAACTCTGCACGGGCAGATCACGGACGAGTTCGGCGGTGTCCTGGTCGGCGCGACCGTGACGGCGACGGACGCGACCGGCAAGGTTAAAACCGTTACGACCGACAACGACGGCAACTTCGTCGTCGCGGGACTCGCGCCCGGCAAATACACCGTGCGCGTTATCTCGCCGGGCTTCGCCTTCTATGAGAACACGGAGGTGAACGTCCAGCCCGGTCGCAACGAGCTACCGAAGATCACGCTCGGCGTCTCGCTCGAAAAGGAAGAGGTGACGGTCGCCGCCGAAGGCCCCATCAGCGTCGATAACGCCAGCGCCGGGGCCATCGTGCTCAAGGGCAAAGACCTCGAAGCGCTGCCCGAAGACCCGGACGAACTGGCCGCGGCGCTCTCGGCGCTTGCAGGCCCGGCGGCGGGCCCGAACGGCGGGCAGATTTTGATCGACGGCTTCGAGGGTGGACGCATTCCGCCCAAGGACTCGATTCGCGAGATACGCATCAACGACAATCCGCTCTCGGCTGAGCGCGACCAGCCCGGCTTCGGCGGCATACAGATTTTCACCAAGCCCGGCACGGACAAGCTGCGGGGCAGCCTCTCCGCAACCTTCAACGACGAGAGCCTTAACTCGCGCAACCCTTTCCTTCGGAGCAGCAAGCGCCCGCCCTTCCAGTTCCGGCAGTTCGGCGGCAACCTCTCCGGCAGCATCATCCCGAAGAAGGCTTCGTTCTTCTTAGACTTCGAGCACGGCGCGACCGACGATAACGACCTCATCAACGCGACCATCCTCGACCCCTTGACGCTCCAGCCGACGGGCTTCAACGCGGCGGTCTTGACGCCACGTCGCAACTTCAACATGAGCCCGCGCATCGACTACGCGATCAACCAGAACCACACGCTCGTCGCGCGTTACAGCTACTTCCGCAGCAAGCAGCAGAACCTCGGCGTCTCGCAGTTCTCGCTGCCCGAGCGCGCCTTCGACCAGACCACACAGGGTCACACTCTGCAATTGACCGAGACGGCCATCGTCAACAAGACGACCGTCAACGAGACGCGCTTCCAGTTCATACGCAATCGCAACGAGCAGACCGCGTTGAGCAACGCCTTAGCCGTCAACGTGCTCGACGCTTTCTTTCAGGGCGGCGCGACGGTCGGCAACTCTTCGAGCCAGACCAGCCGTTGGGAGTTGACCAACACGACGACGCAGGCGCACGGAGTCCACTCGCTCAAGTTCGGCGCACGCGTGCGCGGCGTCAACGTCCAGGATACCTCCGAGAACAATTTCAACGGTACATTCACCTTCGGCGGCGGCTCGGCTGTCCAACTCGACGCCAACAATCAGGTCGTCTTCCAGACCGACCCCGTGACGGGCCGGCCCGTGCCGGTCTTCACGCAGGTGACGAGTCTCGAACGTTTCCGCCGCACAAGTTTCTTCAACTCGAACCCGTTGCCCACCAACCGCGGCTCGCTCACACTGACGCAGCTCGGTATCGGCGCGACGCAGTTTTCGTTGGCGGGCGGCCAGCCGCTGGCCGACATCAGCCAGGTTGATTTCGGCGGCTTCGTTCAGGACGACTGGAAGGTCAGGCCAAACCTGACGCTCGGCGGCGGCCTGCGCTATGAAGCACAGACGAACATCAAAAGCAGATTCGACTTTGCCCCGCGCGTCTACCTCGCGTGGTCGCCCGACGGCAAAGGCGGGAAGCAGGCGAAGACCGTCATCCGCCTCGGCTTCGGCATCTTCTACGACCGCATCGGAGAGAATTTGAGCCTTCAGGCCGAGCGCTTCAACGGCGTCAACCAGCAGCAGTTCATCATCACCACGCCGCTCGCGGGCGACGACCCCGTACGCGCACAGACGGCGCTCGACATCCTGACGCACTTCCCGGCAGTTCCCACGGTCGCCCAACTGAGCGCCTTCTCCGTGCAGCAGACGACGCGGCAACTCGCGCCCGACATCACCGCGCCCTACTCATACATCAGCGGCGCGATCCTGACGCGACAGCTTACGAAGACCACCACGCTCAACGTGTTCTTCTCGACCTACGACACGCGACACGTCTTGCGCTCGCGCAACATCAACGCGCCGCTGCCATCCGGCCTTCGCCCGCGTCCCGAACTCGGCAACATCTATCAGTACGAGACTTCGGGGACGCAGAGCATGAAGCAACTCAACATCAGCGTCAGCAAACAGTTCAATCGCGCCGTCTCTCTGAGCGCCAACTACACGCTCAGCAAGGCTCAGAGCGATACGGATTTCGGCGGCTTTCCCGTCAACCAGTACGACCTGACGGGCGAGTACGGGCGCACGTCTTTCGACACGCGCCACCGCTTCTTCCTCTTCGGCTCGCTCGGCATTCCCTATCTGAAGCTCTCGCTGAACCCGATCATCATCGCGAACACGGGCCGGCCCTTCAACATCACGACCGGCTTTGACAACAACCGCGACGGCATCTTCAACGACCGCCCGGCATTCGCCGACGCGCAGACCGCCGCGACCGACCTGCGTCACACTCCCTACGGAGACTTCGACATCAACCCCAAGGCGGGACAGAGAATCATCCCGCGCAACTTCGCAGAAGGCCCCGGCTTCTTCTCCGTCAACCTGAGAGTGGGCCGCACCATCGGCTTCGGCGACACGCCCGCGACGAGGGCCGCCGCAGCGAAGAAGGCGGCGGACTCCAACGCCGCTCAGAATGAGGCGGACAGAAAGAGCGGCGGCGACCGTGCCGGGCGCGGCGGTGAAGGTGGGCGTGGCGGCGGCGGTGAAGGCGGTCGCGGAGGAGGTGGCGGCGGCGGACGTGGTGGCGGCGGCCCGGTCGGCGGCGGCATGGGCGGCCCGATGATGATTTCGATGGGCGGCCCCGGCGGCGGCGGCGAGCAGAAGCGCTATAGCTTGAACTTCTCGCTCAACTTCCTGAACCTGCTCAACCACACGAATTTCTCCAACCCGGTGGGTAACCTGAGTTCGCCCAGCTTCGGGCAGTCGCTCTCCGCCCTCGGCGGCGGATTCGGCGGCGGCAACCAGGCAGCGGGCAACCGGCGCATCACGGCGTCCGTGCGGTTCAGCTTCTAGAGCAAAGTTTGGATGGGAGTAGCGCGTAGGTGGCGGAAGCCCGACCGTGAGGGAGGGCGTAGACGTTCATTAAGGAAGCAAGTAGCGAGAGTTGAGACGCCCTCCCTCACGGTCGGGCTTCTGCCTCACTGCCCTCTTGCGAAGAAGACACAAAGGGCGCGAAGACAATTTCAATCTTCGCGCCCTTCGTCTCTTCACGGTTGAAACACACGCTCGCTCAGGCGCACGCGGTTTCGGTTTTCGTCTTAAACCTCTCCGGTCTAGACGCTCAGAATCTCCTGCTCCTTCGACTTGGCAAACTCATCGACCTTGCCGATGTAGTTGTCTGTCAGCTTCTGGACTTCGGCGAGTGCGTCGCGCTCTGCGTCCTCGGAAATCTGCTTGTCCTTGAGCATCTTTCGGAGGCGGTCGTTTGAGTCGCGGCGGACGTTGCGGATGGCCGTGCGGTGCTCCTCTGCTGCCTCGTGAACCTGCTTGGCGAGTTGCTTGCGGCGCTCCTCGGTCAGAGGCGGGACGGGCACGCGCACGAGCTTGCCGTCATTTGAAGGGTTAAGGCCGAGGTCTGCCGAGCGGATGGCCTTCTCGATTGCGCCGAGCTGCGTCTGATCCCATGCCTGCACCGTCAGCATGTTCGGCTCCGGCGCATGCACCGAGGCCATCTGGCCGAGCGGCGTCGGCGTGCCGTAATACTCGACCACGACGGAGTCGAGCAGGCTCACGGCCGCGCGCCCCGTCCGGATGGTCGCCAGCTTCTTCCTCAAGTCCTCGACCGCCCCCTCCATCCGCGGGCGCGTCTCCTTGATGACATCTTTTTCGCTCATAGCTTCTCTCCGAGTGATAAGTGATGAGTGATGAGTGATAAGAAAATCGACTACTCTTTCTTATCACTCATCACTCATCACTTATCACGGCTTTTCGTTGCAGACCCACGTGCCGACGGTCTCGCCTGAGACGACGCGGACGATGTTGCCTGTGGTGCGCATGTTGAAGACGACGATGGGGAGGTCGTTGTCCATGCAGAGCGAGATGGCGGAGGCGTCCATCACCTTCAGTTGCTTCTCTAACACCTCGCGGTAGGTGATGCAGTCGAAGCGCGTGGCGGTCGGGTCTTTGACGGGGTCAGCCGTGTAGACGCCGTCAACTTTCGTCGCCTTCAATATCACGTCCGCCTTGATTTCGAGTGCGCGCAGCGCCGCCGCCGAGTCGGTCGTGAAGTACGGATTGCCCGTCCCCGCGGCAAAGATGACGACGCGCCCCTTCTCCAGATGGCGGATAGCGCGGCGTCGTATGAACGGCTCGGCGACCTGCGGAATGTTGATGGCCGAGAGCACGCGCGTGTGGACGCCGACCTTCTCCAAAGCGTCCTGCAACACCACGGCGTTCATCACGGTGGCGAGCATGCCGATGTAGTCGGCGCTCGACCTGTCCATGTCGCCCGCGCTCTCCGAGACACCTCGGAAGATGTTACCGCCGCCGACGACCACCGCCACCTCGACGCCGAGGTCGCGTACGTCCCTGATCTCTTCGGCGATGGAGCGCGCCACACCTACATCAACGCCGTAGTTCTGCGCGCCCATCAGCGCCTCGCCCGACGCTTTCAGCAGTATGCGGCTGAAGGCAGACTTGACCTGCTTCTTCGCGCTGTCGGCCACCGTATTGTCATCACTGTTTGTCATGCGTCAGAAATTAACAGGGATGGACATGATGGACAGGATAAGAGAATTTCAGATTTCAGATTTCAGATTCCAAATCTCAAATGCTTATTCTTTCGTTTCATCCTGCCTATCCTGTCTATCCCTGTTAATTGTCCTTCTGTTAAAGCGCTTACTGATTGCCGCCGGTCAGCGCAGCGACCTCGCTGCCGAAGTCCTCTTCGCGCTTGGCGAGTCCTTCGCCCATCTTGTAACGCGAGAAGCGGCGCACGGTGATGCGCTCGCCCGTCCGGGCAATCTTTTCGGTCAAGAGTTCATTGATGGTCTTGGCCGGGTCTTTGACGAAGGGCTGGTCTAGGAGAACCGTCTCCTCA
Source organism: Acidobacteriota bacterium (assembly GCA_032162705.1). Taxonomy (GTDB): domain Bacteria; phylum Acidobacteriota; class Blastocatellia; order Pyrinomonadales; family Pyrinomonadaceae; genus QHXN01. Next base: position 60,954 of record JAVRON010000099.1, on the reverse strand, counting down.
AAGAACTTGTTCAAGCGGCCTTCGACGATCTTTTCGATGACCTGCTCGGGCTTGTTCGCGTTCTTCGGGTCGTTCGCGATCTGTGCGCGCGTGATCTCGCGCTCCTTGTCGAGCAAGTCCGCGGGCACTTCCTCGCGCGTGACGAAGCGCGGCTCGGCGGCGGCGATGTGCATCGCGACATCCTTGACGAGCGCCTGGAAATCGTCGGTGCGCGCGACGAAGTCGGTCTCGCAGTTGATCTCGACGAGCACGCCGACCTTGCCGCCCATGTGAATATAGGAGCCGACCGCGCCCTCTGCGGCGACTCGTCCCGCCTTCTTCCCGGCGGTAGCCATGCCGCGCTTGCGCAGGATTTCGACCGCCTGCTCCTCGTTGCCCTCGGCCTCCTGGAGCGCCTTCTTGCAATCCATCATCCCCGCGCCCGTCTTCTCCCTCAGCGCCTTGACCGCACCCGGTGTAATGTCCGCCATGATAACTCTCCTGAAAAGTAGACAGTAGATAGTAGTCAGTAGACAGTAGGAAAAACCTTTACGAGCCGGGCAGTCAGAAGAAAGGTGGCGGCCTATGCTTAGCGGAGCCTACTGTCTACTGACTACTGTCTACTGTCTACTCAAAAAGATGCGCAGCCCGGCGGGTTCATCCGCAATGGAGGGCTGCGCTCGCCGTCGTTTGAAAATTGAATGTCGGGTCGGCCCGGGTCGCGACTTACTTGGCCGCGCCGACCGTCTCCGCGCCCTTCTCCTGCTCGGGCGAAGAGGATGACTGCTGCGTGCCTTCGGTCTGCGGCGCGCCGGTCGCGCCGCGTACGGGCGCGTGTGTTCCGACCTGTTCGCGGTCGCCGACGCTGTCGGGTTGCTGGCCCGTCTTGCCGAAGCCGATGTTGCCGGGGACGGAGACTTCCGCCTCGGGCGAGACGTTCGGGGCATCGCCCGAGGCGGCGACCTGCGCGCCAGGCTCGCCTGCGGTCGTATCCGAAGAGGTCGCGGCGGGACGCGTCGTGGGTGCGGAAGCGGCGACGGAGGCAGCCTCCGCAGCAGAGGTCTGTCCCCCGTCCTCGTCCTCGCTGCCCTTGCTGTGCAACTGCTGTCCCTCGACGACGGCGTCGGCGATGCGCGAGGCGAAGAGCCGCACGGCGCGCAGTGCGTCGTCGTTGCCGGGGATGACGTAGTCGATGCCTTCGGGCGAGCAGTTGGTGTCAACCACCGCGATGATGGGGATGCCGAGGCGATTGGCCTCCTTGACGGCGATGTCCTCTTTACGCACGTCGATGACGAAGAGCGCGTCGGGCAGTCGCGTCATGTTCTTGATGCCCGAAAGGTTCTTGTCGAGAATCTCGCGCTCGCGGTCGAGCTTGATGCGCTCCTTCTTCGTCATCTTCTCGTAGCGACCGTCCAATTGCATCGCTTCGAGGTCGCGCAGGCGCTTGATCGACTTCTGCACGGTCTGGAAGTTCGTCAAAAGGCCGCCCAGCCAGCGCTGATTGATGTAATACTGTCCCGCGCGTTCGGCCTCTTCGCGGATGGCGTCCTGCGCCTGCCGCTTGGTGCCGACGAAGAGGATGTTGCGCCCGCGGTCTTCGCCCATCAGAGAGGTGACGAACGAGATGGCGTCGCGAAACATCTTCTGCGTCTTCTGAAGGTCGATAATGTTAATGCCGTTGCGCTCGCCGAAGATAAACTCCTTCATCTTCGGATTCCAACGTCTGACCTGGTGGCCGAAGTGCACGCCGGCCTCCAGCAATTCTTTCATCGTAACGGTGACTGGCAAACTAAATCCTCCTCAATCCGGATTGGTTTTGTGTACTCGCCGCGCCCCAAGAGCCTCCTTGAGCAAGGAGGACAACCAATCGGGGCGAGGCAATGGATTAACGACGGTGATAAGTGATGCGTGATAAGTGATAAGAAAAAGACGGATTGTCTTATCACTTATCACGCATCACTTATCACTAGATGATTATCTCTTCGAGAACTGGAAGCGCTTGCGCGCGCCCTTCTGGCCGTACTTCTTGCGCTCTTTGGCGCGCGGGTCACGCGTAACGAGTCCTGCGTCTTTGAGCGCGGGGCGCAGGTCTGAGTTGAACACCATCAGCGCGCGTGTGATGCCGTGGCGCACCGCACCGGCCTGTCCCGCCGGGCCGCCGCCCGCGACGTTGACGACGATGTCGAACTTGTTGGCCGTATCGGTGAGCGTCAAAGGCTGGCGGATGACCATGCGAAGCGCCTGGTTGGGGAAATACTGGTCGAAGGTCTTGCGATTGATCTTGATCTCGCCCGTGCCCGGCCTCAAGTAAACGCGCGCCGTCGAAGTTTTGCGCCGCCCGGTTCCGTAATACTGAATGTCTGCCACAGTTCCTCTTCCTTACCTTAAACTTCGTTTATGCCTTCTGCGCCGCCGCCCGCGCGCTCAAGGCGAGCGACTCGGGGCGTTGCGCCGCGTGCGGGTGCTCGGCGTCGGCGTAGACTTTGAGTTTCTTTCCCATCGCCTTGCCGAGCTTGTTCTTCGGCAACATGCCGCGCACGGCCAACTCGATGACGCGCTCGGGATGCCTGTCGAACTGATCCTTGACTGAGATCGAGCGCAGGCCGCCCGGATAGAGCGTGTGGTGGTGGTACATCTTCTGGTCGTTCTTCGAGCCTTTGAAAACGGCCTTGCGTGCGTTGATGACGATGACGTGGTCGCCCGTGTCGAGGAAGGGCGTATACTGCGGCTTGTTCTTGCCCATCAGCACGCGCGCCACCTCGGTTGCCAGACGGCCTACGGTCTGGCCCTCCGCATCCACGACGTACCACTTGCGATTATCAGCGAGTCCGTCCCCGCTGGGAAAATATGTTGACATAGGATAACTCTCTCAATTTTAAGCGTCTAGAACGCGAACGAGTAGAATACGAAACGGCCTTTTTGTTGTCAAGCAGCGGAGACACGCCTTTGCCGGAAGCATCCCTCAAACCGAAGGCTCTCAAGTCTCTAGAGACCTGAGAGCCTTCGCTGCTCGGTTTCCGCCGGGGGGCGTGCGGGGCTTGTCCTTACTGCGGGGGTTGTTGCTGCTGCGGGTCGTCCGTACGACGCTTGAGCTGCGGTTTGTCATCCTTCTTCTCGGGCGTCGCCGTCGCAGGGTCGGCGGGTGTGCCGGTGTCGTCCGCAGCGGGCGAGCGGCGCTTGAGCGTCGGGCGTCCAGGCGCTCCGTCATCGCCGGGGCTGATGTCGCCGGCTGAGGATGCACGCGCGTTCGAGAGCCGGAGCAGTCGCCCCTTAACGCGCTGGAATTCCGAGGTCGAGAGCACATACTCCTCTTTGTCTGGGAAGCGCGCGACAAGCTCGCGGGTCGCCTCCATGCGGTCGAGTGACTGCGGGTGCGTCTCGAACAGCTTCGAGAAGGTGCCGGGCTTCTTCTTGTTCTTCGCCGCGAGCTTCTCGAACATCGTGGACATGGCGTTCGGGTCGTAGCCTGCGGCCCACATGTACTCGACGCCGAGCATATCGGCCTCCGCCTCGGCGCTGCGGCTAAACTTCATGAAGCCCAGGAGCGCGCCGAACTGCGCGCCCTGATTGATGAGCATGCCGCCCAAACCGCCCAGAAAGATCGAGCCGGCCATGAGACCGATCTGTGCGAGCATCCCTTTGGCTTGATTCTCCATGGCGTGGCGCGCGGCGACGTGACCGATCTCGTGCGCCATGACGCCCGCCACTTCGGCCTCGTTGTCAGCGGCGAGGATCAGACCTTTGTTGACGTAGAAGAAGCCACCGGGCAGGGCAAAGGCGTTGACCTCGTCGGAGTCGATGACCTTGATGGTAAAAGGCACTTTGGCATCGGAGTGGAGCACGATGTTCTGGCCGACGCGGTTGATGTATTCAGTGATAACGGGGTCGTCGATGAACTTGGCCTGGCGGTCAACTTCCGCCGCCAACTGCCGGCCCTGCTGGACTTCCTTGTCCACTCCGCCGCTGATGCTGGCGATGAAGCCGCCGTTGATCTTGCGCTTGCCGATCAGCCGCGGGTCTTCCTTTTCGGAGAGCGGGCGGCCCGGGTTCGACTGCGTCGGCTGAGACGCGGAAGCCTTCGCCTCCTGCTCGTCGCTCTTCTTGTCGTTCTTGTTCTTGTCGCTTGAAGCCTGCTTGTCGGTCTTCTGCGCGCCCTGCGTCTGCGGAGCGGCCACGGCCGCGAGCGACCCGACCCAAAGGCTGAAGACTAGCCCGAGGGCCGTAAACGAGCGGGAGAATCTGTGGTGCATGACGTGTGCCTCCAAAAAACTTTTCAACGCCTATGGCAGGAAGGAAGTTAGCCTCTTCGCAAAACCCTGTACACCCGGACGGATGACCCCTCGGTCGCTCACTCCCAGAGGGAGCGCCGTCAACAGGTGAGCTGGACGGTTCAGCGAAGGGAATCCGGAAAGGCGCAAGACTTTGATGCGAGGGGGCACGTCGTTGGTTGTGTCCGCCCCCGCCCGTAAGTCGCCGCCCGTTGACGACATACCGGTTGTCAATGCGCCCGCCGAGAAGTCGGGCGGCCCGTCCTCTACTGCCGCGCTTATTTGGAGGAGACTCGGGCTGATTATAGCAGCGAAAGCGACGCGCGGAAGTAAAAAAACTTATTGATTGCAACGGCGGCGGGCCGCGTGCTAGATTCAAATTGCCCTTCCTTCCTCAATCTACAAGGGGCTGTCGTAGCAATCATCCCGCCGGGAGCGCATGAAACGAATACAGGATAAGATCAAGGACTTGGTCGAGCCGCAGTCGTTCGAGCAGGTCGGGAACTTCGCAGAAGACCCCGCGCAGGCACTCGCCGCCTATCGCTTCACCGACGTGACTTCAGACCTGCTGTCGCGTTGGCTCGACGTGCTGGCCGACTTGCCGCCGGGCACTGGCGCGGCGCGTGCGCTGGCGGGAGCGAGGGGCGTCGGCAAGAGCCACACGCTGGCGGTGCTGGGGGCACTGGCCGGGGCGGAGCGTCTGCGACAGGGGGTGGAGGACGCGCACGTCTCTGCGAGCGCGGAGCGACTGACGGGGCGTCGCTATCTAGTGACCCGCGTCGAGAGGGGCACGCGCCCGACATTGGGCGACGAACTGTCGGCGACCTTCGCAGCCTTCTTCGGTGGGAGCGAGGTACAGTGGGGGCGCGAGCCTGCGGAGATGCTGGCCGTCGCCGCCTCGCGGGCGATGGGCGAGACCTTAGTCGTCATCATCGACACGGCGTTCAATCGCCCTGCGCGAGTCTCTCGCGACGACGGCCCCGTGCTCGCCTCTTTGGCCGTGGCGGCGCGCGGCCTGAACATCTTTCTGGCGCTCGCGCTCGACGACGACATCGCGAACGCCGACGGCGCGAACGTCGCCGTGGCGGGCGCTTACCGCATCGACTATCTCGACCCGGAGAATCTCTACCGCGTGGCCGACCAGTTCGTGCTGCGCAAGAAGCCGCAGGTCGGCGACACTCTGCGCGACATCTACGAGGCGCTGCGCGCGACCGTCCACGAGTTCAACTGGAGCCAGGCGCGCTTCTCATCCGTCTATCCCGTTCACCCGCTCGTCGTCGAAGTCGCTTCCGGCGTGCGGCTCTTCCTCCCGACGTTTGCCTTCCTGCCGTTCGCCGCCGCCTCGGCTGCGCGTGCCACCTCGCGCCCCGCGCTCTCGCTCGTGCTGCTCGACGAGGTCTTCGACTCGACCGAGGAGGGCTTGCGCCTCTCGACGGAGCTTCGAGAGGCGTTCGCGACTTACGACCACCTGACCGAGCACTGCATCGGCCAGCTTCCCGTCATGCAGCGCTACCAGGCGCGTCTGATCCTGAAGAGTCTCTTCGTGCTCTCGCTCGACGGGCGCGATGTGACCCCGGGCGAGATGTGCGCCGCGCTTCTGCTAACCGATGGCGACGCGGGTGGGGACGCGCCGCGCCGGGTTGGCGAAACCCTCGCGCGTTTCGCGGCGGAAGTCCCCGCAGGCAGTTTCATCCTTGCCGCAGGCCCCGGCGGCGAGACGCGCTACCGCTTCCGCACCGGCGCGCGCGAGTCAGTCGCGCAAGAGGCGCAGACTGTCGCGCCGTTGACGAAGGCCGCTGCGCCGGTCTCGAAGACAGAACCGAAAGCGGAGGCAGCCGGTCGCAAGGCATCGTTCGCTGAGCCGAAGTTAGAGACCGACGCGCAAAAGTTAGAGACCGCCGGGCGAACGTTAGAGACCACCGAGTCGAAGTTAGAGACCGACGCTCCGGCCTTAAAGGATTCTAACTTTGCTGAGAGCGTCAACGTGCGCGGCGACTCGCCCGCGGTATCCGTGGACAAACGCACGAACGAGAGGGAGGGGCACAGAGTCGGCGTTGCAGAGTCTCTGTCTGAAGAGTCACTCGAATGGGCGCGGGTGGTGACGGGCAGGCCGTCGCTCGGCACGGCGGCGAGGGATGTGCGCGGCGAGGTGCGTGCGGCGCTCGGCCTGTGGCTGAAAGAGTGGCGTCTGCTCGGGCTGCTTCAGAAGTTCGAGGCGCTGCCGGATGCGTGCCTGACGACGCGCGTGTGGAAGGCGGAAGCGGACGTGTGCAAGAGTTTCGGGCGCGCGGCCAGTGCGCTTGAGTTGGAGATGGCAGGAAAGATTCCGCTCGAAGAGGCGCTCGCGCGCGTCGCCGAAGCCTTCCGCAACTCGTTCGAGACTCTGGCGGAACACACGCGCACGCTCGAAGACCTCTGCGGGTTCGTCGAGAGCATCGAGTCGCGCGAGCGCGTGCGCGCATACCTCTCGGCGGCCGAGCCGACAGACGTGGATGAGCTTGAGACTGCGCGCCGCGAGCTTCTGAACATCGCGCACGATTCAAACAACTTTCTCGACGCCGCGCGGCGCGAGCGCTTCGAGCGACTGTGGACGGAGTTCCGCGCGCGCTACGGTGAGCATTACGCCGCAGTCCATGATAAAACTGTGAGCAGCCGGGAAATGTGCGAGGCGCTTCAGCAGTTGAAGCGCGGAGAGCGTTGGCGCGAGTTCGAGTCGCTGGCGCGTCTGCCGGTCGTAAGTTCTCAGGTCTGGCGTCAAGCCGAGGGGCTACTGCGACAGGCCGAAGGGTCACGCTGCGAGCTTGACGTGCGGCGTCTGCTCGCGGGGCAGCCCGTATGCGCGTGCCGGTTTCGCCTGTCGCGCGCAGAGGAGTTGTCAGAGCTGCCCGAGGAGTTGGAAGCTTTGATGGAGCGCGGGCTGGCGGTCTATCGCCGGACGCTCTCGATGCTCGGCACGACGCTCGCCATCTCGCTCGACGCACTGGCGCGGCGTGAGACGGAAGAGGAGGCGACGCGGCGCGCGCGCATTCTTTCGACGGCCTTCGCGCAGGGGCGCATGCCCGAGAAGTTCACGCGCGGTGATGTGCGCCTGATCGAGCGAGCGCTCAGAAGGATGCCCGCGCCGCCGCCGGTCAAGGTCGTGGCCCCGAACGGCGAGTCCGGCCTGCTCACGCGCCGCGAGTTACGCGCGCGCTTTGAGCAGTGGCTCGACGAATTGCCGGAACAGCCCGTGCTCATCGAACTCGTCTCGAAGGCGGAGATCAACGCACCGTGAAAGGTAAGGCGAAAGGCGAAAGGCGAAAGGCGAAAGAGGGCGAAGCGCCAAAGGCGAAAGAAGTCGAAGCGCCGAAGACCAAAGATGAAAGGGGAGAGGGAAGCGCGGGGCTTTCCGTCTCCCCTTCGTCGCGTTCGCGGCGCGGGGCGAGCGTCGCAGTCGTCGGGGCGGGACGGCTCGGCACGGCTCTGGCGCGGGCGCTCGACGCATGCGGCTACGAAGTCCGTGCGCTCGTGTCGCGCAGCGCCGCGCACGCCCGACGCGCCGCCACGCTCGCAGGGGTGGACGCGCTCGCGCTCGGACTCGACCAGTTCGACCGTCTGCCGCAGGTGGAGATTCTCTTCATCACGACGCCGGACGATGCGGTCGCGGAGACGGCCCGGCGTCTGGCCGCGCTTGTGCAGGTGCGTGCGCGCGTCGTGCTGCACGCGAGCGGCGCGCTCTCGTCCGAAGTGCTCTCGCCTTTGCGCGCACGTGGCCTGCACGTGGGGTCGATGCACCCGCTCGCGGCGGTGAGCGACGCCGAGGCGGGGGCGGAGAGCTTGCGTCGCGCTTTCTACTGCGTCGAGGGCGACGGCGTGGCGGTGCGCGCGGCACGTCGCGTCGTGCGTGACTTAGGCGGTCGGAGTTTTACGGTCGAGTCACATGATAAGGCGCTCTATCACGCGGCAGCGGTGTTGACGGCGGGACACGTCGTAGCGCTCTTCGACGTGGCTCTCAGCGCGCTCGAAGCCTGCGGACTCTCCGCGGCGCGCGCGCAAAAAGTGCTCCTGCCGCTGCTACAGAGCACGGTCGAAAATCTTTCGGCGCAGTCGCCCGCGCACGCGCTCACGGGCAGCTTCGCGCGTGCGGACGTTGAGACCGTACGCAAACATCTTGTGGCGCTCGGCGCGCTTCGCGACTCTGACGCGCTCGCCGTCTACGCGCTGCTCGGCGAGCACTCGCTGAAGCTAGCCGAGCGGGCGGGCGCAGACCGCGATGCAACTGAGAAGATTCGGCGCGCGCTGTCCGACGCACTCGCGCGAAGCGAGCACGAAGAGGTCAGGTCACGCGCGGATTCGCTCGACGTGGAGTGATTGGCTGACGTGGAGTGAGTGGCGATGGATGCGCGTAGACGAAGTAAAGCGACGGAAGCAGAGCAACGAGACAAAGCGAAGCAACATAGACAAAGCGAAGCAACATAGACCGTAGACAAAGCGGAGCGACGTAGACAAAGCGGAGGTTTGAGGGATGAAAATAGTCTGGGGCTTTATCTTCATCGGGATGGTCGTGATGGTGTGCCTGCGCTGGGTGCTGAAGTTGGGCAGGTTCGGCTTTATGATGATCGGGATGACCATCTGCGTGCCCGCCTTCATGGGTTGCGTCCTCAACCTGCATGGGAGCCAGCGATACTGGGCCATCGCGCCCGCCACCGTGTTCTTCGTGCTGGTTGTGATGATGTACTACCCCTGGAATAAATATACGAAACAATGAGGGCGCGCGGCCCTTGGGCGGTCACTCGCTTCTTGCGCCGCCCCGTGTCTTGGCGCTAGAGTAAAAACCAAGAAGCCCCGAAGTCATCCTTGTTAAGACCGAACGCGAAAGGAACACTGCGGCCTTGTCCTCGACTCAGAAAACTCCCAGCGCCAGCTACAGCCTGACCTTGCGCGTGAAGCTTTCGTCCCGCGCCGGTACACTCGGAGAACTCGCGTCGGCCATCGGGCTGGCGGGCGGCGACATCGGTGCTATCGACATCGTTAGCGTCGGACGCGACGCCATCATTCGCGACCTGACCGTCAACGCAGGCTCCGCCGAACACGGCGCGGAGATAGTCGAGGCCGCGCGCAGCGTGGACGGCGTCGAAGTCGTCAACGTCAGCGACCGAGTCTTCCTCATGCATCTCGGCGGCAAGATCGAGGTCGTCTCGAAGGCTCCCTTAAAGACGCGCGCAGACCTCTCGATGGCCTACACGCCCGGCGTGGCGCGCGTCTGCGAGGCCATCGCACGCGACCCCGAAAAAGCCTACACGCTCACGATCAAGAAGAACACCGTCGCCATCGTCACAGACGGCACGGCCGTCCTGGGCTTAGGCGACATCGGCCCCGCGGCGGCGCTCCCCGTGATGGAAGGCAAGGCGATGCTCTTTAAAGAGTTCGCGGGCGTTGATGCCTTTCCCATCTGTCTTTCGACGAAAGACCCCGCGGAGATCGTCAACACGGTCAAGAACATCGCGGTCGCCTTCGGCGGCATCAACCTCGAAGACATCTCCGCGCCACGCTGCTTCGAGATCGAAGAGCGTCTGAAGGAAGAACTCGACATTCCGGTCTTTCATGACGACCAGCACGGCACGGCGGTCGTCGTCCTCGCCGCGCTCATCAACGCCGTCAAGCTCGTCGGCAAGCGGATGGAGGACTTGAAGGTCGTCGTCAACGGCGTGGGCGCGGCGGGCGTCGCCTGCACGAAGATTATTTTGAGCGCGGGGGTCGGGAATGTCGTCGGGTGCGACCAGACGGGAGCGATCTACGAGGGGCGCACCGAGCACATGAACTGGGTCAAGGATCACTACTCGCGCATCACGAACCCGGCGGGCGAGCGCGGCTCGATTCACGACGTAATCAAGGGCGCGGATGTCTTCCTCGGACTCTCCGCCCCCGGCATCATCAACGTGGAGGACGTGAAGCGGATGGCGAAAGACCCCATCGTCTTCGCGATGGCGAACCCGACGCCCGAGATCATGCCGGAGGAGGCCGCCGGGCACGTCGCGGTGATGGCGACGGGCAGAAGCGACTACCCGAACCAGATCAACAACGTGCTCTGCTTCCCCGGCATCTTCCGCGGCGCTCTCTCGTGCCGCGCCTCGCGCATCAACGAGGAGATGAAGCTCGCCGCCGCGCAGGCCATCGCCGAAATCATCTCGCCGGAAGAGCTGCACCCCGAATACATCGTCCCTTCGGTCTTCGACAAGCGCGTGGCTGAAGCCGTCGCACGCGAAGTTGAAGAGGCCGCCTACCGCACGGGCGTCGCCCGCCGCGAGCGCGCACACGTAGACGCATTGATGTAAGAGCCTGCCGCCGTCGGCGGGCCCTCACGCGCATTCGAGAAGATTCCTGTTCGAGAAAACCTCAGTTCAAAAAGACGCGGCGCGGGCTGAAATACAAACGCGGCCAGGGCCATATCTTTATGGACACAGCGGGGCGCAGAAAAGTCTTGCTTCCGCGTGATTCGGTGGTATTGTAACCGCCGTTCTGGTCGCCCGGTTCTACCCGCTAAGCCTTTACGCTCGATTCAACTTCAACGCACGCACATGGCCCCCCTACGGTCGTCCCGTGCCCCTACCGTGAAAGGAGTAAACATGCTATTCGGTTCCACCATGGTCGAAGTCGCCATTGGCGTCGTTTTCGTCTACCTGCTCGTGAGCCTGCTCTGCTCCGCGTTCAGCGAACTGATCGAAGCGTTCTTGCAGTACCGCTCCTCCGATCTTAAGTACGGCATCGAGAAGCTGCTCCACAACAAGAACCTGGCCGATGCGCTCCTCGACCACCCGCTCATCAAGCCGCTCGGCGAGAAGCCTTCCTACATCCCTGCGCGCACGTTCAGCCTCGCGCTGTGGAATCTGGCGACGACCGAAGCGGGAAGGCGGCGGGTCGCCCAGGCCGCAGCGAAATCGGCGGGCGACGACAAGGCGGCGGCGAAAGTCCCGGCCCCCGGCGCAGTCGATCCTGCGCAGATAACTGTGGCCGATGATGTCACCGACGCCGTCAAAGGAGTGCAGGCCGCAGCCGCCGATGCGTCTAAAACCGCTGCCGGGGTGGTGCAGGATTTGAAGGTCATCAAGCAGCTCGTCTCGGAGCTTCCCGAGGATCAATTCGGCAATATCAAGCTCTCGCTGCTGAGCCTGATGGACGAGGCGGGTGACGATATCAACAAGGCACGCGCGAACATAGAGGGCTGGTACGACGACGCGATGGATCGTGTCTCGGGCTGGTACAAGCGGCGCACGCATAAAATGCTGATCGTCATCGGGCTGTTGGCGGCGGCGCTGCTCAACATCGATACCATCAACATCACGAAGGCGCTCCTCTACAACGACACGCTGCGCACGTCGGTCGCAGACGCCGCCGCGATATACGTCAAGGAGCACCCGACCCCGACGCCCTCGCCCGCGACGACGACCACACCCACCACAACACCGACGCCAACATCAACACGTCCGACACCCACGACGACACCGACACGTCCGACACCCACGGGGACGGCGACGCCCGCGAGGACGGCGACGCCCGTGGCGACGGCAACGCCCGGAGCGACACCGGCGGCGACTCCCTTAGCAAGCCCGACGCCGACGGCTGACGCGAGTAAGCAGGCTGAAGATGCGCTGGGTAAGATCAGGGATGTACGCGGCGAACTGGACAAGCTCGGCCTTCCGATAGGGTGGGTCTTAGAGCCTACGGAGCCGAAGGAAGACGCCTTTGAAAACCCTGAGACCAAGAAGACCGACGAGAAAAAATTTTCGGATGCAAAGGCGAAATACAATAAGGAGAAGGCGGATTACCCGTCCGACCCGCGCCGCTTTCCCGACCGACCCTACGACTGGATTCTGAAAGTCCTGGGGATATTCATCACGGGGCTGGCCGTCTCGCAGGGCGCGCCCTTCTGGTTCGACCTGCTCAACAAGTTCATGGTCATCCGCTCGACCGTCAAGCCGCGCGAGAAGAGCCATGACGAGGGGACGAAAGACAAGAGCACGAAGCAGGACGGAAAGGACGACGCCGAGGGGGGCAACAAGTAGAAGTCCGTCGCCCCGACGTGAGGTCGTCGGATTTTTATCACTTGAAAAGCCAGCCCGCGGAGAGAATCTTTCCGCGGGCTGGCTTTCCTTGTTGGCTCTCAAGCCGAAAAGTCGCTTCTCAAGTCTGCGCCTTCTAAGAGGTCAAGGGGGCGTGACGACCCGCAACGAAAGAATCTTTTTCACGGATGCTCCTTTCGATAAGCCGTTGATAATTGACGCGAGGCCCGGGCAAGCGCCATGCTTGTACCCTAATGATAACGGTCAGTTAATGGAGTTGGCTTTCAGACCGTCGCGCGCAGAGATTGGGCGATGGCGGGGACGACGAGGCGTGGGACGGCGATGGCCTCTTTGATGTGGCGTGAGTTGGTGAAGTGACCCGCGACGTAGAGGCCGGGGATGTTGGTCTCAAACGTCTCGGGGTCGTATGAGGGCACTTCCGTCAGGCCGGACTGCTCGGTGCGGACGCCGACCTCGCGTAGCAAGGTCAGGTCTGCATCGCTGCCGATGAGGACGAAGACGGCATCGTTCGCGAGCAGGTGCGACTCGCCCCGATCATCTTTGATTCGCACCTGCGTCTCTGTAATCTCCTCGACCTCAGAGAAGAGGAAGAGGCGCAGGCGTCCCTCTTCAATCTCGCGTTCGAGGGGCCCGCGAACCCAGTGCTTGATAGCACCCTTCTTCGGGTCGCGATTCTCCCAGTCCGAGCGCCAGATGGCGAAGGTCGTGTGCGCGCCGCCTTCGGAGAGAAAGAGCGCGGCCTCCGCCGCCGAGTTGCCGCCGCCGACGACCATCGCCTCCTTGCGAACGTATGGGAAAGGCTCGACGAAGCGGTGCCGGACTTTGGCGAGGTCTTCGCCGGGGACGCCGAGGCGTCGGGGCCGTGCCATTCCGCCGATGCAGACGAGAATGCGCGAGGCCATGTACACACCGCGCGAGGTGTGGACGCGAAAGCCTTCCGCGCCGGGCCGCTCGATGCGCGTCACCTCTTCTTCGGTGTTGATGTTTAAGGAATGTTCGAGCACGAAGCGGACGTAGTAGGAGAGAAGCTCCTCGCGCGTCGGCTTCTCGCGGCAGGGGCGCAAACCGCCCTCGCGCAACTCAAGCTCGTTCGTCGTCGAGAAGACCGTCAGGCCGACCGGGTAGTGATAGACGGTGTCGGCGATAAGCCCCTTCTCGATGACGAGGTAGTCAAGCCCCTCGCGTGCGGCCACGTCAGCCGCAGAGAGTCCGGCAGGCCCCGCGCCGATGATTAGTAGATCGAGTCGTCCGTCGCGCATCGTTTACACCGAATGACTCAATCCTCGCACGCGCGCGCCCGTGGTCGCAACCCTCCCTGAGCAGACGCGCCCTCCTGAAGGGAAGGCGCGTCTCGCATGTGGCGTAAAAATAGAGAGAGGCGGGACGCGCTTTAGTCGCCGCCCTTGTGTTTGTCGTCCCAGCAGCCGGGGAGGGGAACGGGGAGGCCGGGTTCGCCCAGATAGTTGCAGACCTGCGTCTGTAAGGAGTCGAGGTCTGTGACGGGCCCGTCCTTACAGATCGTCTGGACGATGTGGTAGCCGAGCATTCGATAGCTCTCGAACTGTGACTCGCTGTACATCTGGTCGCCGGTCGATTCGTGGGGGAAGTCATGGTTCGACCTGGCGTAGTGGAACACGTCCGCAGGCTCGCCGCCGTAGACGTTCGGCTTAATGTAGATGAGCACGCCGTCCAAGGCTTCCTTGCCGTCCTTGTGCGTGTAGCAAATCGTACCGACGGCGCAATACTTTTCGTTCTTCTCGTGGCCCTGTGTGCTGGTGAGCGTATCGCGCTCCTTGGGCGTGATAGGGAGGTCGTCGAAGATGATGGGGATACCGAGGTCGTCGCGGATTTTGCTGATGGCGTTGCCGAGGTCGTTGAAGGTGAACGAAGGGTCGGCGCTGCCGTCCGAGACGACGATGACGTGGCAGCGGCGCAAGACCATCTCGTAGAGGCCGAGGTTCTCGAAGTGCCCACCGTCGGAGAGGTAGACGTAAGGGTGTCGGTCGTCCGTCCATCCCAACGTCTCGGCGACCAGCGCACGGGGCCCGAAGGTGGGCCCCGCCTTGCGGTAAGTGTCTCTGCCCGCCTTGCCGGGATTGCCGAGCCACCATCCCAGGCGCACGTTAAAGAGCGAGAGCAGGAAGGTGACGAAGGGCGATGAGTAGTAACCCATGTTGGGGCTTGCCGCCGCGCCGGAGATGGCGACCGTCGTGCCGAGCGTGATGCCGCGCTTTAACCTCTTACCCGCGCCGTACTGTAACGCCTTGCCTGCTCCATACTCTTCGGACTTACGGTAGCCGCCGTCGCTGATGCAGAAGCTCCCCGTGAACAGACGCGAGGCGGTGAACGACTCAGCCTTCCTGTCCTGCCATGCCAGTTGCTCTTCCGTCAGGCTGACGAGGTTCAGCGTCATGTTGACGACGTGCAGCGGCCTCATCACAAGCTCGCTCATCGCCATGTTGTCCGCCTCGTCAAAGCCCGTAAACGGGTTCGGCCTCCGCTTCTTCTTCCGGCGCGACGCGCCGAGGTAAGCGCGGATAAGGCGGTCGCGGTAGGCCCCGTGCAGTGAGAACTTGTTGATGTTGACGAAGAACCCCATCAACACGCCGACGCCGACGACTAAGAGCGTCAACGCGAGGACGAAACGGCCCGGCAGGTAATAGATGATGTTCAGCAGCCCGTGCTCGTCGTACCACAGGAGCGGCTTGCCGTCCGGTGTTTGCGAGAGCGCGCTCCAGCCTATCTGCTTGATGGCGAGCAACCCCCGCAGCCCATTCGCCCAAGTGCCCGCGTCAGCCAGCGCATTGTAGATAGCACGGTAGAGATAGCTCGTCGCGAGCGACAGCACGATCAGCAGGAAGACGGCGAAAATGGGCGCGGCCAGCGCCAGCGCGATCTTTTTCAGCAGCGGCTTCCAACTGGAGACGCCGCCCTGCTTGGCCTCCTCCTTGCCGGTCGCGGCGGTCTTGCCGCTCGCGCCGCCGCCGACGGTGATGATACCCGCCGCGCTGCCGATGGCCGTGATGATTTTCGGGCCCAAGTAGAAGAGCGCGACGGGGCCGAAGATGACGATGGAGCTGATGACGGCCCACGCCGCTGCTGTAATCAAGACCCATGCGCCCGCGCGCGCCAGCCACTCGCGGTCGGCGTCGGTGGTGTAGAAGCTGGAGAGGCCGACGAAAACGGTCGCGGCGGCGAGGAAGAGCAGGAGGAAGGTGGGAGCCGCGAAGCAGACGTAAACGGAAATGCTCAAGACGTTGGCGGTCGCGTCCGGATTCCCGACCGGATTGTCGAAGACGTTGGCCGCTATCAGATAGGTCAGCAGCCCGCCGACTATGCCCGTGGCGATGGCGACGAATGGCTCTGCGAGGAGGAACGTTCGCACGAGGAGCACCTGCGCCAAGACGTAGGCCCCGAAGTAGAGGAGGATGCCGAAGAGCGCGAAGGCGAAGGCGTTGTGCGGAACCTCGAAGCCCAGCGGCGCGAGCTTGAGTTTGTACATCGGGGTATGGAGCCACGCCCAGTAGGTCGTAATCAGAGAGGCCAGCAACAGCAGGAACAGCATGGAGCAGATCAGGAACCACCACTCCGCCCTGTACTTCTCCGGCACGCGGCTCAAGCTGCGTTTGTCAGACCGGGTCGAGTCCGCGAGGCTCGGACGGTTGGAGATGACATAGGAGATGGCGATGATGCCGCACGCGACCGCGAGCCAGAACGCGAGACTTATCCACTCGCCGCCGACTTGTCCGGGGGCCTGCCAGCGTGCAACCGCCAAACTCACGCGCGGGATGATGAGCACGCCGAGGATAAGCGGGACGAGGACGAGCTGGTTCAGGAACAGGTTTCGGAAGTAGATGGCCGCCAGCGTCCATGTGTCCGCCGAGAGCAGCCCGAACTTGGGACTCATGTAGTTGCTGTAGGAGCGGAGGTGTCGCACCGGCTCCGGCTCGGGCATGAGCTTGGGGACGGGCGCGGTGCTCAACTCGCGTTGGACGTTAAGCACGGCAGTCTCACTGTCGGCCAGAGTCAACGGAGCGTCGCCTTTGACTCTCTGCCGCTCATGCTTGAGCCAGGCGGAGAACCACCCGCCCAGATAACCGCCGCCCGAAACCGTCGAGAGATAGTCGAACCCGGTCAGCAACCCGCGCTTCGCTAAGCCTTGAAGGACGCCGAGGCCGAAGGTGGCGCTGCGTATCCCGCCGCCCGAGAAGCAGAGTGCCGTGCGCTTCTGGCCGAGGCGCGCCCGTTTATGGATGAGGTTGAAGATCGCCGTCAGGTGCTCGTCCGAAATGGTGGAATCCGGCGGGTAGTCTGGAGGAAGATTCGACGCCGGGTAGTTTGCGGGGAGAGGGCCGTAGAGTTCTACGTATTCCTTCTCCAACACCTCGTAGAGCTTGAATGGGCCGGACATGATTCGACTCCTTTGACTGAAGCCGGACACTGAGGCTGACCGGGTCGGGGCTTGAACGGTAATAGCCTCCCCACTCTTAATTGTCAACAATAATCTCTTTGATGCTTCCACCGGCTTCGATTTGCGCGCCCTCGGACGTGACCGCTATAATTCCACGGCTTGCAAAAGACGCGAACCCGACCCGAAGCATCGCGTCAGGAGCCGAGAATCGTTTGACCACGACCGAGTCCGCATGTTACGGCACGCCCGAGGGCGCGGGGCTGCACGTCGAGCGCCTGCCGTTCGAGCGTGTCCCGCATCAATCGCGTCTCTTCCTCGAATACCTCAAAGACCCTACGTCGCTCCGGCGCTTCTACCCGGAGTCAGTCCGCACGCACCCCGAGCTGGCAGACCGTCGCGCGCGTGTGCTCGACTCTTACCGCACCGACCGTGACGCGCTCTGCGATGCGCTCGCCGGGTCGAACGCGAGTTGGGGCGCTGGTCGAGAGACGCTCGAAGCCATCGAACGCCTGCGCTCGCACGACTCGGTCGCCGTCGTTACGGGCCAGCAGGTCGGTTTGTTTACGGGGCCCCTCTACACGCTCTACAAGGCGCTCTCGGCGGTGAAGCTGGCGGCGTGCCTTTCGGCGCGCGGCACAGAGGCCGTGCCGGTCTTCTGGATGGCGACGGAGGATCACGACTGGGAGGAGGTGCAAACCGCGCAGGTCATCGCCTGCGACGGGCGACTCGCAGACATTAACGTCCCCGGCGATCTCCACAGCGAGGGCATGCAGGTCGGCGGCGTCCTGCTCAATGAAACAGTCGAGGAGGCGACGAAGCATCTCTTCGACCTCTTGCCGTCGAGCGAGTTTCTGCCAGACCTCGAACTGCTTGTTCGCGAGTCCTATCGTCCGGGCCGCACGTTCGGCGAGGCGTTCGCGCGTATGCTCGCCGCGCTCACATCGAGTTATGGTCTCGTCCTCTTAGACCCGACGGACAAGGCTCTGAAGCGTCTGGCCGCGCCGCTCTACTCCGAGGCCGCGCGGCTCGGAGCCGAGATCGCCGACGCAACGGACGCGCGCTCGCGCGAGCTTGTCGAGGCGGGCTATCACGCGCAGGTTCACACTTCGCCCGATTCGTTCCCGCTCTTTCTCATCGACGACGGCGCGCGTCGCGCTCTCACGCGCACGGGCGGGGGGCTTTACCGCGCGAAGGGGACTGAGCACGAGTGGAGGACGGACGAGCTGGCCGCGCTCGCGCTTCGAGAGCCTGAGCGCTTCAGCCCCAACGTCACGCTGCGCGCCGTCGTGCAGGACTACCTGCTTCCGACCATCGCATACTTCGGCGGCGCAGCCGAGATCGCATACTTCGCGCAGACCGCCGAGAGCTATCGCGTGCTCGCGCGCCCCGCGACCCCGATACTGCATCGCGCAAGTCTCAGTATCGTCGAGCGACGCACGGGGCGCACGCTCGAACGTTACGGCCTGCGGCTCGAAGACTTCTTCGGCGGCCTCGACCCCGTCATTGCGCGCGTCGTCGAAGAGCACTTGGGCCGCGAAGTTGCGCGCGCCTTCGACGACGCGGACTCGTCGGTCGCACGCGCGCTCGAAGAGCTGCAAGCTCGCTTGCGCGGCTTCGACCCGACGCTCGCCGACGCTCTCGCCGCGGGCGGGCGTCGCAAGATCGAGCACCAGCTCGAAGGCTTGCGCACGCGCTTCCATCGCGCGCAGATTCAGCGTGACCGCGCCATCCTCCGCCAGTTGGAGCGCGCCTCAACCGCCCTCTATCCAGAGAAGTCCTTGCAGGAGCGACACCTCAACGTCACCAGCCTGCTCGCGCGCCACGGCCGCTACGCCGTCGAATGGATTCACGACGCCATCGACCTCTCGACGAACGACCACCAGATTGTGTATTTGTGATTTTAGATTTTTGATTTGCGATTTGAAGTCTCCGGCCATTAGCATTCGACTGACCGCGAAGACGACGAAATTGATATTCGTGCCGGGTGCTATCGCTTTCAATCGCAAATCAAAAATCAAAAATCAAAAATCGTAAATTCCCTTATGTCTAAGATTCGTGTCCTCTCAGACCACGTCGCAAACCAGATCGCCGCGGGCGAGGTGGTCGAGCGCCCTGCGTCGGTCGCGAAGGAGTTGGTTGAGAACTCGGTTGACGCTGGCGCGCGCCGTGTCGAGGTTGACGTTGAGGCCGGAGGCCGGAGGCTTTTGCGCGTCTCCGACGACGGCGAGGGGATGACGCGCGACGACGCGGTGCTCGCCTTCGAGCGTCACGCCACTTCAAAGATAGCCTCCGCCGAAGACCTTGAGCGCGTCAGCACGCTCGGCTTTCGCGGCGAGGCGCTGGCGTCCATCGCCTCGGTCGCGCGCGTCGAGCTGGTCACGCAGCAAGAGGGCGAACGGGAAGGGACGCGCGTCTTCATCGAGGGCGGGCGCATGCGCGACGTGTCGCCCGCGGCTCGTCCCCGCGGGACGACGATTACGGTGCGCGAACTCTTCTTCAACGTTCCCGCGCGCAGAAAATTTTTGCGCTCCGAGGCGACCGAGAGCTTCCATCTCGCGAACCTCGTCACGCACTACGCGCTCGCGCACCCCGAGATCGCCTTCGCGCTCACGAACAATGGGCGCGAAGTTCTGCGTGCGGGCCCGGCTGCGAACCTGCGCGAGCGCGCGTACCAGATTTTCGGCGAGGAGTTTCTCGAAAGCCTCCTCGAAGTCGGCGGCGCACGAGACGCGTCGGCGCGCGTGACAGGTTCGGCGCGCGTAACAGGTTACGTCTCGGCCCCGCGCACGCGACGCACGACGCGCGACGCACAGTATCTTTTCGTCAACGGTCGCTACGTCCGCGACCGGCTCGTCACACGCGCTCTGTCCGAAGGCTATCGGACGGTACTCCCGCACGGCGTCTATCCTTCGGCGCTCCTCTTCCTCGAAGTCCCGCCCGGAGAGGTTGATGTCAACGTCCATCCGGCCAAGACAGAGGTTCGCTTCAGCCGCGCAGGCGCGGTCGCCGACGCCGTGCGCGAGTCTGTCCGCGCGGCGCTCACCGCCGGCGGATTTCTCAAAGCCGAAGAGAGTTACGACAGCGCTTTAGAGAGTTTTGACAGCGCTGTCGGCGCGGGCGGCCTCGACGAAAGCGAGAAGGGCAGCGACAGAGAAAGCGTGACGGGCAGCGACAGAGAAAGTGAGATGAGCGGCGACAGAGAGAACGTCTACGCGACTGCGCCAACGCGCCCGTACCCACACGCCACGTCGGACTCCACGCGCTTCCGTCCGCCTGATGATGCTCCGTTTCAGGCCGCACCCCGGAACACTTCACCAGCGGTTGACGCTTACGCCGACGCACTCGCTCGCCGCGATGAAAGCCGTGCGAGTCAGGAGTCAATCGAGTTCGGCTCGACGCCCACGCCCGGAGAGTTGACCCGGCAGTCTGAGCAGACATTCGATCACGGGGAAGCGACACGCGAGCGCGGCACGTCACAAGACACAGACGCACAGACGCATCCACGTCCACAGACACGGACACAGACGCGTCCACAGACTTCCGTGCGCGCGGAGAGTGGTGTTGCGCTCCCGCCGCTCAACTCAGCCGCGGGCCTCATGCGCGACGGCGCGGCTGAGTCGCTCACGTCGAACATCAGACCGCTGGGTCAACTCGAAGACAGCTT
This sequence comes from Acidobacteriota bacterium, assembly GCA_032162705.1. Taxonomy (GTDB): domain Bacteria; phylum Acidobacteriota; class Blastocatellia; order Pyrinomonadales; family Pyrinomonadaceae; genus QHXN01. The sequence continues at coordinate 40,572 of JAVRON010000099.1, read as the reverse complement.
CATCATCGCCACGGACGCCGAAGGGCTTCTGCTCATCGACCAACGCGGCGCGCACGAGCGAATCCTCTTCGACAAGTATCGCCGCCTCGAAGCGTCGCGCCGTCCCGATTCGCAAAGCCTGCTCGTCCCCGAAACCTTCGACCTCACGCCCGCGCAGGCCGCGGCCTTCGGAGAGGTCTCGGACGAACTGGAACGGCTCGGCTTCTCGCTGATGCGTCTATCGGGCCGCACGGTCGCCGTCCGCGCCATACCGGCAGACCTGCCCGCGACTGAGGCACGCAACCTGCTCTCTGAAATCCTCGACACCGTTGACGGCGAGAAGCGCGGGCGCGCACGCGAAAGTCTGCGCGATGAGATCGCAGCCTCGCTCGCCCGCCGCGCGGCAATCAAGCTCAACACGGCGCTCACGCAAGAAAAAATGCGCTGGCTCATCGACCACCTGCTCCTGACCTCCTCGCCCACGACCTGCCCCCACGGACGCCCCATCATTCTCCGCCTCACGAAACGCGACATCGAGCGCGGCTTCCACAGAGCATAGCAAGTAGACAGTAGACAGTAGACAGTAGGCAGTAGACAGTAGTCAGTAGCAGAACTTTCGCCATCTACTCTTCGAGGTGAACGCGCAACGCCCAACACGCGGAGCGCTACTGACTACTGTCTACTGACTACTGTCTACTTTTTCATTGACACGTCTCGGCGTGCGTCATAATCTAACGCCGCTCGCGCGGGTTTCTTCTTTTCTTCAAAATAGCTCACAGCCTTTTCGTGAACTCGGGTTTCAGGTAAGCCCCGGCACTTTAACGCTTCACAGGTTTCGCCCGGCGTCCGCGCCGCAGGCACGAAAGGAGACCGGAATGAAGTTCGGGACGACGTTGCGCTTACTCATTGTTCTCGCGTTCTTACTCTTCGGATTCGTCTTCACGCTCAACGAGACTGTCGGCCCAAACAGCGCGCACGCTGCTGCCGCCGCGTCGCCGCAGAGCGCGGGTCAGTGCGTCGCGCTTCCGCTGCCGAGCGCGGTCGGAGTCGTCGAGTTCGAGCGGCGGCTCATTCCTTTCCTGAAAGGTCGCTGCTATCAGAAGTGGGTCGCCGACCGAGAGATTCGGGACACGGGCCCGTTCGTCGCGGGCGTCTACTACGGCACGCATCCGGCGGTGAAGGTCTTCTACTCGCCAGAGATGTGGGACTGGGTGAAGAAGAAGAATCGACACGGCGACGCAGCCGACGGCGCAACGATCATCAAGGAGCAGTTCACGCCGCCCGCCAGTCCCGACTCGCCTCTGACCGGTTGGTCGATCATGGTGCGCGACGAGAAAGGCGCGTGGGACGGTTGGTACTGGTCTGGTCACTCGGTCGATCCGAAGTACGACCCGCAGATGGAGAAGTTCGACCCGTTGAAGATCGACTACAAGGGGCAGGGCTTCGGAACCTACTGCCTGCGCTGCCACGCCTCTGCGGTGGCGAAGACCTCCACGTTCTCGACGGCGCGCAACGTCGAGGAAGACCCCATCTCTTACGTCGTGCAGGTTCCGACCTTCCTCCTGCCGAAAGACAACACGCAGCTTTCGCAACCGCTCTCGCCCACCGCGCTCGCCGCACACGAGCACGACCTCAGCACGCAGACCGTCCGCTCTCCGCACGACGACGCACACCCGACGCTTCCCGCCCCTGACGCAGTGCAGACCGCCGCCGTGCAGAAGCCCGCGGCCTTCCCCGCCGAGAATTTCGACCACGTCCACTCAGAGCATAAGGGGCCGCCGCAGTTCGTCACCTCCGACCAGTGCATCGGCTGCCACACGGCGAGCGACATCAACATGTCGGCCACCTTCATGAACCCGCCCGTCAACCTCTCGCCCTACACGGAGTGGCGCGCGTCGATGATGGGGCTTTCGGGTCGCGACCCGATCTTCCACTCGCAGGTCGAATCCGAGCGCGCGCAGTTCGCCGACTCGCCCCTCGGCAACAAGGACAACTTCCTCGACACGAAATGCTTCCACTGTCACGGCGTGATGGGACAGCGCCAACTCGTCATCGACAATCTCAAGCCCGGACAGCCCCTCCCGCCCGGTGGAGGAATGTCGCCCGCCTTCAAGCATGAGTACGTCTACGCCATGCCGGGCCAGCCCGAGGCGAAGTACGGCGCGCTCGCACGCGACGGCGTCTCGTGCGCCGTCTGTCACCAGATGTCGGACGCGAACCCGAAGCTCGGGACGGAAGGAAGCTTCACCGGAGACTTCAGCGTGGACAAGCCGGGCACGATGAACGGCCCTTACACGGACGTGCAGACCGAGCCGATGAAGCAGGGCTTAGGCGTCACGCCCGAGCACGCGCCGCAGATCAACTCGTCCGCGCTGTGCGGCAGTTGTCACACGGTCATCGTCCCCGTCCTTAACAAAGAGGGGCAGCAGCTCAAAGACTCCAAGGGGCAGCCGTTGGAGTTTCACGAGCAGACGACCTACTTTGAATGGCTCAACAGCGACTATCAGAACGAGCCGGGCCTCTCGAATCGCCCCGTGAAGATCGCGGACGTGCAGACCTGCCAGGACTGTCACATGCCGAAGACCTACGCGGGCTTGCGCGTCAGGACGCGGGTCGCCAACATCGAAGACAACACGTACCCGTTCGTCGATTTCCGTCTACTCGACAAAGATTTGACGCTCAAGGTGCGCGACGATTTCTCGCGCCACACGCTCGTCGCCCTCAACGTCTTCGCCAACGAGATGTTCCAGCAGTTCAGCGGCACGCTCGGACTCGCGACGGGCGACTACATGTATCCGAGTTCGGCGAACGGCGCGACGCCCGTCGCCGGACTCGTCACCACCGAGAACTCTATGCTCGAACTCGCGCGGCAGACCGTCAGCCTCGACGTGGTCTCGATCAATCGCACAGCCGACGCGCTCGAAGTCGGCGTGCATGTCAGGAACCTCACCGGCCACGGCTTCCCGAGCGGCGTGGAGTTTCGTCGCGCCTTCCTCGAACTGCTCGTGCTCGACGCGGAAGGCCGAGCGGTCTGGGCCTCGGGCCGTACGAACGCGCGTGGCGAGATCGTCGAAGGCTTGAGCGACCGCGTGCTGCCGACGGAGTTCTTCGACTTCGCCTGCAAAGACCCGAAGCTTCCACCCGCGCAGTGCAGACCCGCATGCGAGCAGAAGTTCGACCCGGCGCGCTGCATCCAGCTCTCTCAGCCGCACTTCTTCGGGACGCAGTACCCCATCACACAGACCGATCAGGTGCAGATTTACGAGGAGCTGGTCAAAGACAACGACGGTCTTTTGACGAACAGCTTCGTGCGTCTCTTCGAGCACGTTAAAGACAATCGCCTGCTGCCGAAGGGCTGGACGCCCGACGGCCCCTTCGCGGAGTATACAGAGCCATTTGGCCGCGCGACGGAAGACCCCGGCTATATCCCCGCCGACTTCGCGCGCGACCGGCGCGGCTCTGAAGGCTCGAACACAGTCATCTATCGCATCCCGCTCAAAAACCTTCGAGCCGCACCAGCCTCCGTCCAGGCGACGATGCGCTACCAGACGATTCCGCCCTATTACCTGCGCGACCGCTTCTCGATTCTCGGCCACGGCCTTGCCGACGACCGCACGCGCGAGACGCGCCGCCTCAAATACTTCACAGACTATCTCAACGTCTCTGGCACGCCCGTCGAGAACTGGAAGTTAACTATCGGCTGCGCCCGTCGCGCGGTCGCCGACGGCACAGGCCAACTCTGCGCCGCGCCGTGATAGCCCGCGACGCGATAGCTGAATATGAAAGCGAGTCGGCGCGGACATAAAGCATCCGCGCCGACTCGCTTTACGAACAATCGTAAAATCAGGTACGGACGCACCGCGCGCCCTCACCAATCTGTTTTCAAAGGCGAGCCGATGATGAGGCGGTAGGCGACGGGCGCGACGGCGAGCGTCATGCTCAACCACGTCGCGCGGTATTTATAATCTTCGACGAGGAAGAGGAGGCGCGGCGGGAGATAGAAGAGGAGGATGACGGGGCTGAGGATGAGAAAGCCGAGGGCGCGCGAAAAAATGTCGCCCACGCCCGTCGCGCGCACGTTTGACCCCGCGGTCAGAGTGTTCCAGACGGCGAGGTTCACAAGCATGTACGCGAAGAGGCAGAGGTCTGCGACGACCTCCGCCCCGCGCGAGTTGCGCCAGTCTGTCGGCGGCGGCTTCTTGTACGGCGTCATCGCGCGCCAGACGAGCGCCGTCGGGATCATGCTGAGGAAGAAGACGAGCACCGAGATGCCGCCTGAGGACTCGGGCAGGAGCAGCGCGACGATCCCGCAGGAAGTGACGAGCGTCAAGGTAAAGTGAAGAATGATTAAACAGCCGAAAGGACTCTCGTCGCTGTCGTGTTGCGCGAGCAGACGCGCCTGAAGCGGCCTGCGTTTGAGGCATGCGCCGATGAGCTGCGCGGCGAAGGCCGCCGAGATGATGATGAGCAGGGTGCGGCTCGCCTGCGGGTCGTCGTTGAGGAAAGTCAAAGCCAGCAAACGCCCGATGTGGCGCGTCAGAAGCCGAACGAGAAAGACGTTGACCACGAAGACCGCCAGGTCGAACAGCACCCCGCGGTAGTTGACCGGCATGAACCGGCGTCGGCTCTTCTGTTTGCTTCTGTCCGGCAAGAGAATCTCTGAGACGGTTTTCGCTTCGAGCCGCCTTTGAAGGCACATGACGTATAAAACGGGCGGAGTGCTTTTATGACAAACTGCGTGCACGAGTCAACTATCGATGCCGTGCGTAATAACTCATTTGAACCCAACCGCTCCCTTTCCTGTTAATGAGAGACTCGCTACCGGGTAGTCGGCACCTTTTTAAGCTCAGTAATAATTTCGCTACCGTTATTGTCTTCGACCGCGAAATTGACCTTGTCGCCCACCCGGATGGAGTTTAAAAGCGATCTGTCTTTAACAGACCATTCCATCTGCATCGCGGGCATCAGCCCTTTAATCTCTTCGTGGTTGATCTCCACCCACCCCTCTTTGAGGTTAATCAGGTTGACGACCCCCGTGCCATAGTAAGTTTTGGCGGCAGTCGGCTGCGGCGACTTCGCCTGACTCTCTGCGCCGCCGATTTGGGCGGGTGGCTCTATCGTCTTCCAGGGTATGGGGGACTCTGTTGCTTGACCGGCTTGTGGCGTCGGCTCGACATTCGTCGCCGGTGAGTTTGTCTGCGCGCACCCGGTCAATGCAGTAAGCAAAGCAGCGGAAAAGACCGCACGCAATCGTTTCTCCCCTAAGCTTCTACCGCTCATTTTCATACGTGTACCTCTTCACAGAAGCTGAGCCTCAGTCCGAACTGAAACTGTCGCGGGACTGTTGTGTCTATGGAAAAGTAGTTCTCAATTCCACAAAAGAACCTCTATTCACTTAGTAGTGAAAACGGTGGCGCAGCCCCACGTAAATTTGTCGCGGGTCAGCGAAATGCGTGCCGCCGAAAGTGTTGCTGTTATCGAGCAGGAAGCGCCGGTTGGCAACATTCAACGCCTGCACCGACACCGACCAGTCCTCGCCGAACGACTTGCCGAGCGAGAGATCAACCAGCGTGTGCCCCGGCAAATGTCCCGGCCCCTCAGCATCCGTAAAGCCTGAGCCGTAGCGAATATTGCCTGCGAGATAGCTGCGGCTCAGGAAGGCTAGATTAAATCCGGCGCTCAACGTGTCGCGCTGGTCGTGGTCTAGCAGAAAGAAATCTGCCGGTGGCGAGAAATCAGTCAACCCGCCTGTCACCGCGCCTTGCCCTTCCACCTTCTGGCGCGAGTAGGCCAGATAGACCTGCCCGCGTTTAAGCAACATGGGCGAGCGCACGGTCAGCTCGAAAGCGCGTATGCGCGCCCGCTCGATTGTGAGCGGAAAGAAGATGTTGGAGTTACCCAGCGCATTATGATCGAAGAAGTTCTTAACGCGGGTGTGGAAGTAATCAGTGTCAACAGTCCATCCTTTGACGGGGATGGTCAGGCCGAACTGATATTCCTCGTCGCGCTCACCATGCAAAGGCAGAAAACCGGAGCCTTGATTGAGCGCCAATTCCAGAAGCGGCCCCGAGATGGTGGACAGCGGCGGGGCTTGGTAGTAGCGCCCGTAGAAGCCGTGCAGTACCCATTGAACGCGCGGGATGCGGATTGCCACGCCCGTGCGCGGACTCGTCGCGCGCTCGTCAATCGTGCCGTGAAAGCGCGTGAGCCTGACGCCCCCGGTCAACGTGAGCCATGAGGTCGGCTTGTACTGATCTTCGACGAAGACCGCTTCAAGGTTGCCACTCAGACGCTGCCGCTGCTCAAGGCTGACGGGGCTTTCGTCGTCGCTCGTGCCCCGCAATCCGAAGAACGTCGAGTCACGCTGGAAGAAGCCATAGAACCCGGCCTTGGCGTTGTGCCTGCCCGTCAGCGCGCTCAAAGTCACCTGTGCGCCGGCATACTGTGAGTCGTGCTTGTCGCGCGGGCTGACCGGCGTATCGGTCGCCCCGCCGATGTAATCGGCACGGTTGAAATGGTAGAAGGGCGAGACGGTTAAGAGCACATCTGATTTAATCGTCCGCACCCAGGAGAAGTTAACGAAGGCGTCGCCCTCGCGCTCCACGTCACGTATGCCCGCATCTTGCGCTTCCCTGTCGTTCGGCACTTGATAGAAGTCCCGGCGAAGTGATGTCACAAGCCGAAACTGATCTCTGGTCGTGGGGTTGTAGATAAGCGAGGTGAAACCGCCGAAGCCGTTGCTCTGGTCGTGCAGCACCGCCGAAGTCGGAGGTGATAGACCGTAGTCGCTCCGGTTGCCGTTGACGCTGGCGTAGTAGGCGAAGCGTTTCGTGTGACTGCCGAAATTAAACTGGTCGTTAGTCTGATGGAAGTTGCCGTAGGTCGCCACCAGCTCCGCTTCGTTGTTGCGTTCAAAGCCGGTGCGCGGCACGACGTTGAAGACACCGTAAGTGCGATCCCCATACTCGGCTGAATAACTGCCGCGCTGCACCTCCAGATAATCAATGTCTTTGGGATCGAACTGCGGGCCGACGTTGCTGGCGATGTTCGTATTAGCGACCGGCACGCCGTCAATCAGCCACGTCACTTGATGCCCGCCCCTGATATGGAGTTGCGTGTGCGTCATGTAAGAGCCGGGCACGTAGTCGGTAATCATCGCCAGACTGTTGGTGCGATCCGCTCCGGGCGTCTGTTCGATCTGCCTTCGGCTTATAAGCGTGGTCGGCGTCGGCGAATCCGAGCCGACTTGTTCCGGCGTGGCAACGACATCAACGGTCTGTGATAAGGGCGTAATGGCTAATTGGAGATGAATGACGGGCGCGTTGTCGGAGACGACCGTCACCGGCTGCTCGATCTTACTGAAGCCGTTCGACTCGACGGTGAGAAGGTACTCGCCGATAGGTATAGCGCGGAAGATGAACGTTCCCACGTCGTTGGTCTGGATGGTTTGCGAGAAAGCCGAAGTGCGGGCGCGCAGGGTCACGCTCGCACCTTTGACCGGAAGCTGGTGCGGGTCATAGACCATCCCGCGCACGTCACCGAAGACTGACGCCGAAGCTCTGGCCGCACAAAGCAGTACAAGGACGGCGCACAGCAGAATATGGTTGCGCTTCAAGGCTCCTCCTGTTCGCTTAGAGTCCGTCTCACGACCTACCGCAAGATGGACAAATACAGAACTGCACGTACATGAGAGATGTCGTCGTAAAGTAGAATTATCGTAAAGCCTGTCTCATAACTTTGCGAGAGTCCGCATCAACAATTCCGTGTCGGTGAGGTCGGGGAGGACTGCGTCGGGTTCGTGGCGGAGGAGGTCTTCGGCGGTGTAGCTTCGGCCAGTGGCGACGGCGACGGCGCGTGCGCCGAAGTGGCGTGCGCAGGCGATGTCGTTGGGCGTGTCGCCGACGATGATGAGCTGTTCGGGCTTGAGGTCAACGCGCAGGTGTCGATTGATGCGCTCAAGGGCGAGGGCGGGCAGGTCGCGCCGGTCGTGCGAGTCTTCGCCGAAGGCTCCGGGCAGGCGGAAGAAGTCGGCAAGCCCCGTCAGGCGCAGCTTTAGTTCGGCGGCCGGGCGGACGTTGCCCGTGAGCAGGGAGTTGAGGTGGCGCGCAGGCGAGCGCTCGACCGCCGCGAGCGCCTCGCGCGCGCCCGTCAGCGCGTAGTAAATCTCCTCGGCACTGGTCAGACGCTCAAGCTCTTCGAGGTAGAGTGGAACAAGCTCCCCCGTCCGCACGCGTATCTGCTCCGCCGTAAAGCCCTCGTCGCGCAAAGCCTCCGAGACGATCTGCAAGTCGGTCATCCCCGACACGGTCAACTCTCCCAGTCGCCCCGCCGTGCCGAAGACGCGCATAAGCACCGGAGCCGTGTAGTCCTTGAACACGCCCTGCCGCCGCGTCCGCACGAGCGTCCCGTCGATGTCCCAAAGGATGATGCGAAGGTCTTTGGACATAATAAAAAGTAGACAGTAGACAGTAGACAGTAGTCAGTAGAAAACCTTCGTACTTGAATCATTCAGTGGTCAGCGTCAACGTCCGCCTAGCGGAGCCTACTGACTACTGACTACTGACTACTGTCTACTTTCTTCACTCAATCACGGCGAGCACGTCGCCCGCGTTGACGGTTGCGCCGGACTCGGCGCGGAGTTCGGCGATTGTGCCCGCCTTCGGCGACTTCAGTTCGTTCTGCATCTTCATCGCTTCGACGACGACCAAACCCTGTCCAGCCTCGACCGACTGTCCCTCTTCGACGAGCACGCGGACGACCTTGCCCGGCATCGGTGCGATGACTTGCGCGCGTCCCGCGTCGTGCCCCGCGGCCACACGTGCGCCGCGAAGGTGCTTCGGGTCTGTCAGCTTGACGCTGTACTCGCGGCCTCCGACCGAGACTTGCAGCGCGCCGCGCACACCCGCCGCGCCCGGCTCCGCGCCCACACGGCACACGTAGACGCGCCCCTCCCGGAGCAGAAGGTATTCGTCTTCACCGACCCTGCGCGCTTCGATCTCATAGCGTCGCCCGCCGACATCGGCAAACACACGCTCGCCCTCGCGCCGCACGTCGAGCGCGATCTTCTCGCCGTCAATCTCCGCGTTGAGTTTCATAAGCAGTTGCCGGTTCCTGCGCCTTGAGCCTGCGAACGCTCGACTTAGTCACTGCTGCGGGATGGTGTTCGCCTGTGATGCGACCAGCATCCAAAGCCCCTTTATCTTGACGAGCGTCAGTGTGGAGCGGAACTGTCCACTGATGTCGGTCTCTCTATTCCGGCCCTTCACCACGACGAGGGAAGTGACCACGGCCGTGTCCCGGTAGAGGTGGACGCCGACCTCTTCATACTTCACCGAATCGTACTTCAGCGCTCCGGCCCTCATCGGCGCGAGCCTCTGCTTCTTGTTCTGCACGACGCCGTTCGGGGTCACGAACGTGTAGTCCGCCGCCATCAGGCGGTCGAGCGCATCGGCGTCACTGCGTGTGAAGGCTTCGGAAAACTTTTCGATGAACTGGCGCACCGCAGCTTCATCGTCGCCGCGCACGGGCCCGCGCTTCGGCGCGCTATGTCCGAAGCAGACAGTGAGAGCCGTAAGCGTCAACAGTGCGGCAAGAGCGATCCGTTTCATAGGGGCATACTCCTTATCTAAGGCAAGCTAATCTAAGGTTGGGCAAGATTCTTCATCTAAAGCCAAGCGAGCTTCTTCAAATCCTCGACTGGTGCAGCGCCGTGCGCCCGGCCATCTTCCATCGGCTCGGCGGCGCGTGAACGGACTGCGTTTGAGAGTTGTTCTGCGCCGGCTCCATGTAGGCGAGGGCGGCGGCGATGGCGGCCATGTCGCGCTGTGCGGTCTCTTCAGTCGTCGTCTCGTCGGGGCGCGAGGCTTCAGCGGCGGCAGCGGCGCGGCGCTCGTTGAAGCGCGTGATGAAGGCTGTGTCCAGACGGCCCGAGACGAACTCTTCATCGCGCATCACTTCGCGGAAGAAGGGGAGCGTGGTCTTGATGCCGCCGACGTTGTACTCGGAGAGCGCGCGGCGCATGCGCTCGATGGCTTCGAGGCGCGTGCGACCCCACGTGGCGAGCTTCGAGATCATCGGGTCGTAGTAGATCGAGACCTCCGCGCCCTCGTAGACGCCGCCGTCGTCGCGCACCGAAGGGCCCGCGGGCACGCGCAAGTGTGTGATGCGACCGGGACTCGGCATGAAGTCCTGCTCGGGGTCTTCGGCATAGACGCGGCACTCGACGGCGTGACCCGTCAGTGTCACTTCCGACTGTGTGAACGATAGTGGTAATCCGGCGGCGACGCGTATCTGCTCGCGCACGAGGTCGAGGCCGGTGACGAGTTCCGTCACGGGATGCTCGACCTGCAAGCGCGTGTTCATCTCTAGGAAATAGAAGTCGCGCGTCACGTCCGAGACGAGGAACTCGATGGTGCCCGCGCCGACGTAATCAGCCGCGCGTGCGATGCGGACTGCGGCTGCGCCCATCGCCTCGCGCAAAGCGGAGTCGTTAATCGGTGAAGGACACTCCTCGATGACCTTCTGGTGGCGGCGCTGGATCGAGCATTCGCGCTCGCCGAGATGGACGCAGTGCCCTTCGGCGTCGGCGAAGATTTGAATCTCGATGTGGCGCGGGCGCTCGATGGCCTTCTCGATGTAGACCGAAGAATCGCCAAAGGCCGAGGCCGCCTCCGATTGCGCGTTGTCGAAGGCCGAAGGCATCTCTTCTTCCCTTGAGACGAGGCGCATGCCCTTGCCGCCGCCGCCCGCCGCTGCCTTGAGCATGATGGGATAGCCGACGCGCGCCGCGGTCTCGCGCGCCTCCTCGATTGAGACGAGCGCGCTCGTTGTGCCCGGTACGACCGGCGCTCCGGCAGCAGCGGCAGCACGCCGCGCGCTCGTCTTCGACCCCATCAACTCCATCGCCTCGGGCGAGGGCCCGATGAAGACCAGTCCGGCCTCCGCGACCGCACGCGCGAACGCAGCGTTCTCCGCGAGGAAACCGTAGCCGGGATGAATCGCGTCGGCTCCGCACAGATGCGCGGCCTCGATGACGCGGTCGATTCTCAGGTAGCTCTCAACGGAAGGCGCGGGGCCCAGCAGATAAGCTTCGTCCGAGAGACGCACGTGCAGCGCCACTGCGTCGGCCTCCGAATAGACCGCGACCGGCGAGATGTCCATCTCGCGGCATGCGCGCACGACACGCACCGCTATCTCGCCGCGATTGGCAATAAGAATCTTCTTGAACATAAATTATGAGGTGATAAGTGATGAGTGATAAGTGATAAGAAAAGACAACTGTTACTTCTTATCACTTATCACTCATCACTTATCACCCGGTTTTGTCATCAGACGACCAAAGAGTTACCCGGCTGGTGCGGGTTGAAGCGGACGGTGACGCGCGCGCCGGGGAAGTAGTCGCCCGAGCGTTGGCGCTGGTCGGGGTCGAGCAGTTGTGAAGACTCGTACTCGACGCCGTTAATCTGGTAGCTGTAGAAGACCTGCGTGATCGCGCCCGCCTCGTCGGTGATGATGTCGAAGATCGAGCCTTCGGTGATACGCCCGGCGCGCAGCAGCGCTGTGCGACGACCGGCTTCGTCGCCCGTCTTCTTTCGCTTGAAGATGTTGAGGATTCCCATAAGATTCGGAGGCGTTCGGCCCGCTCAGTGCGCGCGCTGCCGGGCGGGAGTCGGCGTGGCGGCGGCGAGTTTCACGGCAGCCGGTGGCGCGTCGAGGATAAGCCCGTCGCGTATGTGCAGGTCGTCGTCAGTGCCGAGGACTTGATCGCTGCCGGGCAGCGCCAGCTCGTAGTTCGTCAGCGTGATACCCGCGTCGGGGATGTCGTCGGCGCTCGCCGCACGACCTTGAAGCGCGCTCAAGCGGCGACGCCCGCGCGCCTTTACGCGCCCCGTCGAGAGAGAGGCGAGGTCTGTCTCGGGCTTGTACTCGCCGGGCGCGATGACCGAGAGAAGTCTGGCAATCGAGCCGTCGGGGTCTTCGAGCCGCCGGAGGTCTGTGAGCGCAGCCGGGTACGTGCCGAAGCGCTGGCGATAGCGTGCGAGCGCGAGGTCTGTCTCGTAGAGCACGGCGTTCGCGGCGGCGCGGCGCGCAAGCTCCCTCATATGCAGACGCTCAGGGATGGTCACTCCGATGAGAGTCGCGAGCAGCAGGGCGACCGAGAAGGTCAGTGCGAGTCCGGCGCGCGCGTGCCTGTGACCGACGAATAGCTCGGGCGCACGCCGCATGCGCGCAAGGAGCCGAGCGCCGAGCACAGAGAGCGCGAACCCCGCGGGCAGCGCGCTCCACTTCAAGCGCCACGCCGCCGTCTCTGCCGCGCGCAGCAGAGCCTTCGGGTCGATGGCGAACTCCTCACGCTGGAGCAGCGCGCCGATGGTGGCGACCACAAGCGCGGCCAGAAGCAACAGCCCTGCGGCGCAGACCGCAAACGCGTGGCCGTAGGACGGAAGCTCGCGCTCAGGACGTGCCAGCGGCGGCCCCACGGAGCGCGCGCCACACGACGCGCAACCTTCGCGCAACTCGCCTTCAAAACTCGCGCCGCAGCATGGACAGATGGTCAAGGCGTTCACACCTCGGAAGAGAGTGATAAGTGATAAGTGATAAGTGATGAGTTAAGAAAAGATCGGATGTTTATTCTTATCACTTATCACTCTTCACTTATCACTCTTCAAAGTTTCCCCGCAGGTTCAGCGCGGGGCGGGGACGCGGCTCGTAATGTCGGGCGCGTCGCGCCGCTCGGCGTCCATGTTGGATGCGCGCTCGGCGGGTGCGGGTGCGCTGCTGCTGTTGTGGCTGTCGGCGCGTTTGTCCACGGCGGCAGCCGCTTCGAGCGTGTCTACAGAGAGACTTTGCGCCGGAGCGATAGTGTTGGCCGCCGCAGGCTCCGCAACACGGTTCAGCTCACGCCAGGTGTAGTAGACCCTGAAGGCGAAAGTCCAGAACGAGCCGACCGCCAGAATCCAGAGCACGGCGGGCATGCGGTTGGCAAAGAGGCTATCGGAGCCGGGGTGCGTCGAGAGCGCGCCGATGATGAGCAGGACGACGCGCTCGGGTCTGCGGAGGAATCCCACGTCGCACTTCTGTATCAGACTCTCGGCGCGCGCCGAGGCGTAACTGACCAGGACCGAGCCGACCATGGCGAGACCCGCGAGCAGGACGTTCAAGGTCGAGTGGTATTCCGTGTCGCGCGCGTAGAAGGTCATCAGGCCGACGAAGGCGGCCATGTCGGAGACGCGGTCGAGCGTGGAGTCGAGAAAGCCTCCGAAGCGCGTCACCTGATTCGTGCGACGCGCCACCTGCCCGTCGAGCATGTCGAAGAGATTGGCGACGATGAGGATGACGCCCGCCCAGAAGAAGTGGCCGAAGCCGAACAGCAGACCCGAAAGGACGTTAATCAAGACGCCCGTCACGGTCAGGAGGTTCGGGTTGATCCTCCTCCGCGCGAGCCACTGCACCATCGCGTTTATGATCCGGCCCGCGCCGCGTCCGATGCTCGCCCCGAACAAGTTTACGAAGCCTTTCTCCGCGTCCTCTGCGTCGCGGACACGCCCTCTCCAGAGCGCCTTGACTGCTGACAAGTCATCATAGGAACGCGTCAAACGGCTTGTCAAGGAAGTCTTCGGACACGAAGGGGACGGGCGACGCGCGTCCGTCACGCGGCGAGACAGGCGCGGAGGGTGGAAGCGCCCCCGGCGGAATAATTTGTTGGGCGGCGAGCGCGGTTCGGCTATAATCCCCCGCCTCAAGCGCTCCGCCCGGCGCATGACTGTTCCGGAGTCGTGCCTGTCCCATCGAATTTCGTCGAAGCGAAAGCCGTCCCGTTCGACGAAGTCCAACACTCAAAGGGCCGTCCCTGCCGTCCCGTTGATTATGTTTAAGGAGAAACGATGACACTCACCGACGACATGCTGCGTTCGATCATGCCTAACTGCCCGAAGGCGAGACGCGCGCAGTGCCTGCCGCACCTCGTCTCAGCGTTGGCCGAATTCAACATCAATAACTACCTGCGCGTCGCCGCGTTCCTCGGGACGATAGCGATCGAATCGATGGAGCTGAAGTATTTCGAGGAGATCGCCTCGGGCGCGGCCTACGAGGGCCGCCGCGACCTCGGCAACACGCAGCCCGGCGACGGGCGGAAGTACAAGGGGCGCGGCGTGATTCAGATCACGGGCCGGACAAACTCGGAAGCCTGTCTCAAGTTCCTCGGTCTGCCGGCGGGACAGCCCGAACTGCTCGCAGACCTCGACAACGCGTTCCGCAGCGCGGGCTGGTTCTGGGACCCTTTCAGACACCTCAACCCCTTGGCCGACGAGCGCCAGTTCCTCCAGATACAGGTCAGGGTCAACGGCAGGAACAGGAAGACCGGCTTGCCCAACGGCTGGAACGACCGTCGCACCTACTACGAGCGCGCTCTGCGTGTTCTGCCCGAAGACTTATCGATCACAGACGCGCCTGCGGAGACGCCGCCCGTTGCCGACAGCAGCGCCGCGAGCGAGCAGCACGCTGACAACGCGAGCAGCGACGTTCTCGACGCCGTGCCTTTGCAGCAACAGGCGGCGGAAGAGGCGGCGACCGGTGCGAAGCCGGAAACGGTTACAGCAGCCGCGACCGAAACGGTTACGACCGCTACGCCGGAAACAGCTTCGACAGCCGCGCCTGATCCTTCGGCGGCTACGGTGTTGACGAACCCTGCGGCTCCCGTCGAGGGCGGCTCGCGTGTGAGTGCGCCCGTCGCGGTCGAGGCTGCCGCGCCCGCGAAAGAGAGGACGACGAAGTCGCTCGTCTCGACGCTTGTGGCCGGGCTGGCATCGGTCGGCATGGTCATCGGAACCATCGCCACGAAGGGCGCGGCGTGGTTGAAGGACAATCCGGAACTGGCCGTGCTCCTGTCGCTCGCCATCGTCGCCATCGTCGTCGTCCATCTCCTCTACCAGCACAGGCAGACGAAGCTTGACCTCGCAGACCGTCAGAACGCAAAGGAAGTGACGCTGGAGACGATGCGTATACGCTCCGACCCGCAACTGATTAACGTTCAGGTAGTGCCGCAGGCCGTCCCGCCCATCCCCGACTCCGCGAAGAACTGAGCCTGACTTCCACGCTGACCCACTCGCGCCCTTGCGGCCCTAAGCAGTTTTCACTTGAGCGGATAGCAGGCAAGAGTTCACCACAGAGACACAGAGACACAGAGACACAGCTTGTAGCCTTTAGCTGTGTCTCTGTGTCTCCGTGGTGAACAACTCTTAATTCACGCTCAACCGAAGGAGCGCTATGGATGCGGGCGCGCGTTCAACCGGGCTGGTCGTGCAGGGTCGTCAGTTTCTTGATCTCGAAATTGCGTGCGCCCGCGGGCGTGCGGACGGTGACTTCGTCGCCCTCTTCGCGCCCCATGAGACTGCGGCCCACGGGCGAGGTGGTCGAGATGAGTCCGGCTGCCGGGTCGCTCTCCTCGGGCGTGACGAGGCGGTAGGTGACTTCCTCCTCGCGCTCCGCGTCGTAGAGGACAAGCGTCGAGCCGTAGGCCGCCTTGCCGTGCGGAACCTTCGTGATGTCGATGGTAGAGACTTCGCTGAGACGCTGGCGCAATTGCTGTATCCGCGCCTGCACAAACTGCTGGCGCGCGAGCGCGGCGTGGTACTCGGCGTTCTCTCTGAGGTCGCCCCACTCCTTCGCCGTCTTGATCTGCCGGGGCAGTTGCACGCGTAGCTCCTGATCCAACTCGTCCAGCTCCTGCTGTAGTTTCTGCTTGACGGCTTCTGTCACAGGTTTCCTCCACCCACGGTTTTCCGGTCGCCCGCCCGGTTCCGAAGATTATAGCCAAAGCCCTCTCGAATGAGGAATGCAGATTACTGGTCGCAGACCTCGCCGTGATGAAAGCTGTCTTCGTCCGAAGCGCCGAACGAGATGCCCACGTCGCGCGCGGTGCGGACGAGCTGGCTCTCGGGCGGGACGGTCTTGAGGTTGGCCGTGGCCTCCGCGAGCGGGACGGTGACGATGTTGGCGGCCTGCAAAGAGACCATCACGCAGCGCTCGCCGCGCATGAGCGCGCGCACGGCCGCCGAGCCGAAGTTGGTCGCGAGCATGCGGTCGAACGCGTTCGGACTCCCGCCGCGCTGGAGATGGCCGAGGACGACGCAGCGCGCTTCCTTGCCCGTTCGCGCCGACAACTCCTGCGCGATGTGTTGGCCGATGCCGCCGAGGCGAGGCGCGCCCTGCCGGTCGCCTGTGTCGAGGTAATGCAGGTCGCTCTCAATCTCACGCGCGCCCTCTGCGACGACGATGATGCTGAACTGCGCGCCGCACTCGTCGCGTTCGCGCACCTTCCCTGCGACCTTCTCCATCGAGAATGGTATCTCGGGGATGAGGATGATGTCGGCTCCGCCCGAGACGCCGGAGTGCAACGCGATCCAGCCCGCGTGTCGCCCCATCACTTCGAGAATCATCACACGGTCGTGCGACTCGGCGGTCGTGTGCAGGCGGTCGAGCGCCTCCGTGGCCGTGTCGAGCGCGGTCATGAAGCCGAAGGTCAACTCGGTGGCCGCCAGATCGTTGTCGATGGTCTTGGGGACGCCGACGATGGGGAAGCCGCGCTTGTCGAACTCCGAGGCGATAGAGAGCGTGCCTTCGCCGCCGACGACAACGAGCGCGTCGATGCCGAGCCGCGCGAGATTCTCCAAAGCCTCTTTGAAGATTTCTTCCGGCTTCGCGGGCGTGTCGCCCTTCTGACGGACGACGAAGCTCCCACGGTTACGCGTCCCCAGGATAGTCCCGCCGCGCGGCAGCAACCCGCGCACGTCCGCGGGCTTCAGCTCACGCGCACGCGTCTCGCCCAGAAGCCCCTCGAAGCTGTCCTCGATGCCGACGACCCGCAGCCCGTACTCGCTCACGGCGGTCTTCACCGCCGCGCGTATCACCGCGTTCAGCCCCGGCGCATCGCCGCCCCCGGTCACGATTCCGATAGTCTTCATAAGAAAGTGATAAGTGATGAGTGATAAGTGATGAGATAAGAAAAAAGCTGCTTGCCTTTTCTTATCACTCATCACTTGCTCTTTACTCGCGGCGGCTCGTACTGCTCGCCGTAGTCAGGATACTCGCGCGTGGAGACTTCGCCGGGGCGCGTGTTCTCTGTGAGCAACAGCAGGGCGTCGCGGAGGACTGTGCGCTGGAGTTCGCGCATGCCGGGGCGTCCCATGCTGTTGCCGATCTTGAAGCCCTTTGGATAAAGAGCGCGTGGCGGGCGCATCTGCGCCGAGACTTCGGGGCTGACGGTGATGAGCACCGTGGGGATGCCGCGCATCTCTATCTCACGTTGAACCGCGACGACCGTGCGGTGGCATACGCTCGGTCAACCGCCGGTGAGCACGACGGCGTCGGCGCGCGAGCCGCGGTCGATCTCGCCCGCAATCTCCGGAGCCGTCCCCTCGTACATCGCCTTAAGCTGCATCGTGTAGCCCATGTAGCCGATGTGCTTGCGCGCGAGGTCGCGGATGAAGCCCTCTGCCCGCAGGTCGCGCAGCACGTCGAGGGGGAAGACGACGTTGATATCCCGGTCTGCGTCCGAGTGGTCATAGTGATGGTGCGTGACCATGAGCTGCGACGTGTCCGCGTCGGGCGTGATGATGCGGAAAGAGAGGTCGCCCAGCTCGTCCGCAATATTGAAAGGGTCTTGATCCTTCAGGTGGACGCCGCCCGCCGAGACGATGGCGATGGTCGCCTTCGACAACTCTCCGCTGAATGGTGTGAAGGGCACGCACTTTCTCGACAGTGCCGTCATTGATTCTTCCTCATCGCGCTTCCATGAATCAGTCGCCGGCTCTGAGCCAACTGAGGGCCAGCGCCAACGTCAGCACCAACAGACCGGCCGCTAACAGTCCGTAGTGGATGGCGACCGTCCACCGAGCCTCTGTCTTGAACCGGGATGCTTTTCTCATACAGCAATTGTATCGCCAAACAGTCACGGGCCGCGCACCCAAAAGCGAGGAACACGCTTGAAGGATTGCGGCCCGCCGGTCAGTAGAGCTTTCGTCCCAATCGTCCGCCGCTAGAGCTTGCGGAGCACGTCAAACAGGTCTTCGTTGTCGGGTTGGTCGCCGATGTCGTGGATGTCTTTGTAGGCGAGCTTGCCTTCCTTATCCACGATGAAGATGGCGCGCTCCGAGATGCCGTCGGCGGCACGGTACGCGCCGAACTTGCGTGCGACCTCGCCCTTCGGCTCGAAGTCACTCAAGAGATCGTAGGTGAGACCACCGAGCGACTTGGCCCAAGCGGTGTTTGACGGGACGCTATCGACGCTTATGCCCAAGACCTGGGCATCGTACTGCCTGAAGCGTTCAAGGTCGGCTTCATAGGCAGGCATCTGCGCCGTTCAGACGGGCGTCCACGCCAGCGGGTAGAAAGCGATCACAACATTATTCTTGCCCTGAAAGTCCGAGAGCTTCACCTTCTTGCCTTTTTCAAGATGGCTCGGCAGCTCGAAGTCCGGGGCCACGTCTCCGACTTCTGGCATCAGAGTGTTTCCTCCTTCTTTACGTTTAGGTTCTACGGGGGTTAACGCCGTAAGGCTACAACTGTGGCGGGATGAATTCAAGGCTCAGGCAGGGTGAACACCTTCTTGAGTATAGAGCATCAGGTAGTTCACCACCGCAGACACAGAGCACGCGGAGGGGGCACAGAGAATTACAAATTACAAATTACAAATTACAAATTACAAATCTGAAACTTGAAATCTGAAATTTGTAATTTGTAATTTGAAATCTCAAATCCTCTGTGTCTGCTGGTGAACCGCTCCTCACACCACGCTCAAGGATGAGAACGATAAGCGTCGCCGGTATCGTTGAACGCACACCCACTCTCATGCTTCAATTGCCCGAGAGCGTAAAGCATATGAGCCAATCACAAGTCACAATCACGCGGCGCGGGGCCGAGCGCGCGCGCGAAGGCCACCTGTGGATTTACCGCAGCGATGTGCGCGACACGGGGCGCGCACGGGGCGGCGAAGTGGTGCGCGTGCGCGACGAGCGCGGGCGGCACGCGGGGCAGGCTTTCTACAGTGACCGCTCGGAGATAGCGTTGCGGCTGCTTTCGACGCAGAACGCGGACATAGACCGCGAGTGGTGGCGCACGCGCCTGCGCGCGTCCGCCGCGAGGCGCAAAGGGTTAGAGCGCGAGGCGGACGCATTCCGGCTCGTCTACTCGGAAGGCGATCTGCTGCCGTCGCTTATCGTGGACAGGTACTCGGACGTGCTCGTCCTTCAGACGCTCTCGCAGGGCACGGAGGCTTTGAAGGAGACTTTGGTCGAGCTGCTCGTCGAAGAGTTCGCGCCGCGCTCCGTCGTCGAGCGCAACGACGTGCGCGTGCGCGCGCTCGAAGGTCTGCCCGTTCAAGCGGGCGTGCTCTACGGCGAGGAGCCGGGCGAGCTTGAGGTCACGCAGCACGGCGTGCGCTTCCGCGTCGCGCCGCTCGGCGGGCAGAAGACCGGGGCCTTCCTCGACCAGCGCGAGAATCACCTCGCCGCACGACAGTACGCACGCGGTCGTGCGCTCGACTGCTTCACCTTCAACGGCGGGTTCGCCTTAAGCGTCGCGCGCGCGTGCGAGAGCGTCGTGGGGCTTGAGGTTTCGGCGGAGGCGGTCGCGGCAGCGCGCCGCAACGCTGACTTGAACGGCGCGTCGAACGTGGAGTTTCGTGAGGCGAACGTCTTCGACGCGCTGCATGAGATGGAGTCGGCGGGCGAACGCTTCCAGACCATCATCCTCGACCCGCCCGCGTTCGCCAAGAATCGCGCGAGCGTCGCGGCGGCGGCACGTGGCTACAAAGAGATCAATCTGCGCGCGCTCAAGATGCTTGAGCCGGGAGGCCATCTCATCACCTGCACCTGCTCGTACCACATGACCGAGCCGCTCTTCCTCGAAGTCCTCGCGGAGGCGGCGCGCGATGCACGCCGCCGCGTCCAAATCGTCGAGCGCCGCACGCAAGCGGGCGACCATCCCATCCTCCTCGGCGTCCCGGAAACCTTCTACCTCAAGTGCATCGTCGCGTGCGTCGTCGAATGAAGTGACGCACCCTCGATCTGGATAACTCGTACCACAACCTGATAAAGCCTGCTGTCGAGGCGGCTGGCCTGAAGTGCGTCCGCGCCGACGAGATCACACACTCCGGCTCGATTGACGAGAAGATGTATGAGCAGCTCATGAGCGCGGACTTGGTAGTGGCAGAACTCTCGACATCCAACACCAACGCCTTCTACGAGCTGGGCGTGCGTCACGCTGCCGGGCTTTTCCTGTTGCAGTCGCTTCCTCTTCGATAACCTGATTGCTACCGCCGCTTCACTCAACCGTCACGGACTTGGCGAGGTTGCGGGGCTGGTCAACGTCGCAGCCGCGGCGCACCGCGATGTGGTAGGCGAGGAGTTGGAGAGGGATGATGGCGAGTATCGGCGAGAGCAGGTCGGAGGCTTCGGGAATAGAGATGATGTGGTCGGAGACGTTCGAGGACATCTGGTCGCCTTCGGTCAGAACAGAGATGACGACGCCCTCGCGTGCCTTGACCTCGACGATATTCGAGTGCGTCTTCTCGTAACGCAGCTCGGAAGCCCGGTCACCCTCCTCGCGCGGGTTGACGACGACGACGGGCAGGCGCTCGTCGATAAGCGCGTTGGGCCCGTGCTTCATCTCGCCCGCCGGATAGCCTTCGGCGTGAATGTAGCTGATCTCCTTCAGCTTCAAAGCGCCTTCGAGCGCGACGGGGAAGTTGATGCCTCGGCCCAAGTAGAGAAAGTCCGTCACGCGATGGAACTCGCGCGCCAACTCTTCCAACTCGTCCGACTCTGAGAGTAAGTGCTCGATCTTCACGGGCAGCTCTGCCAACTCCTGCGCGTGCCGCCGCGCCTCCTCCTCCGAGAGCGCTCCGCGTACCTGTCCGAGGTACATCGCGAAGAGATAGAGCGCGACCATCTGCGACGTGAACGCTTTGGTCGAGGCCACGCCGATCTCGGGCCCGGCGTGCGTCAGGATCGTGCCGTCCGACTCACGCGTAATCATCGACCCCTGCACATTGCAGATAGCCAAGACCTTCGAGCCGCGCTCCTTCGCCTCACGCAAGGCCGCGATGGTGTCGGCTGTCTCGCCTGACTGCGTGATGACGACGAGCAGCGTTTTCTCCGTCATAACGGGGTCGCGGTAACGGAACTCCGACGCGTAATCGACTTCGACGGGGACGCGCGCCAACTGCTCGATCATGTATTTGCCCGCAAGTCCCGCGTGCCACGAAGTGCCACAGGCGGCGATGAGAATGCGGTCGAACGACTTGAACTCGTCGGGCGTGATGTTCATCTCGTCCATGTAGACGCGGCCCGTGTCCAGAGAGATGCGCCCTTGCACGGTGTCACGGACAGCGCGGGGCTGCTCGTAAATCTCCTTGAGCATGAAATGCTTGAACCCGCCCTTCTCCGCCATGATCGGGTCCCAGGTGATGCGCTGCGTGTGTGGTTCGACGGCGTTGCCCTCGAAGTCCGTGACGCGCACAGAGTCTTTCGTGAGCACCGCAATCTCGCCGTCGCCGAGGAAGAACACATCGCGTGTGTGCTGGAGGATGGGCGGCACGTCCGAGGCGACGAAGTATTCGCCGTCGCCCAAACCGATGACGACGGGCGGCCCTTGCCGGACGGCGATGATAGTGTCGGGCACCTCGGTCGAGATGATCGAGAGCGCGAAGATGCCGCGCAAATCGCGCACGGCTAAGGAGACGGCGTGCTCGAACGACTCCTCGCGCTTCAGGTACTCTTCGATGAGGTGCGCGATGACCTCCGTATCGGTCTCGGTGACGAAGACGTGGTCGCTGCGGCGCAGGCGGTCTTTGAGCTGGATGTAGTTCTCGATGATGCCGTTGTGAACGACGACGACTCTTCCGGTGCAGTCGCGGTGCGGGTGCGCGTTCTCCTCCGTGGGCCTTCCGTGCGTGGCCCAGCGCGTGTGGCCGATGCCGTAGGTTCCGTCGAGCGGCTTCAGGCGAATGGCCTCTTCGAGATTGCGGAGTTTCCCCTCGGCGCGGCGGATGTCGAGATGGTGCTTCTCGTCAACGACCGCGATTCCCGCCGAGTCGTAGCCGCGGTATTCGAGCTTCCTCAGCCCGTCGAGGATGACGGGCACGACCTGCTTGTTTCCGACGTATCCGACGATGCCGCACATAATTTTTATAACCCTCTTTGTTGGATGTGGTTGAATTGAGGTGAAACGGAAGAAGGGGACACACGAAGCCTCAGCGCTCGTCGCCGGTGGCCGCCGTGACCGGCTCCTCTTTGCCTTCGCCCTTCGTCTCGGCGGCTTTGTCTTCGCTCTTCGTCTCGGCGGCGGGCCTGGCAGTCTCTTCTTCACGCGGCAGCTTCTTCTTGACCCGGGCCGGGACTCCTGCGACAAGCGTGTCGGGCGGCACGTCGTCGGTGACGACCGAACCTGCGCCCGTTATCGAACGTGCGCCGACGCGGACGGGCGCGACCAGCATCGTGTCCGAGCCGATCTTCACGTCGTGCTCAATCGTCGTCGGGTGCTTGTTCCGGCCGTCGTAATTGCATGTGACCGTGCCCGCGCCGATGTTCGTGCGCTCGCCCACTTCCGTATCGCCGAGGTAGGTGAGGTGCATCGCCTTGGCCTTCGAGCCGAGACGCGACTTCTTCATCTCGACAAAGTTGCCGACCGCCGCCGACTCGTCCAGACGCGAGTTCATGCGCAGGTGCGCGAAGGGGCCGACCGCGCAGTGGTCTGCAACTTCCGACTCGACGATGACGCAGTGGTCTTTGACCGTCACGCCGTTGCCGATGCGCGAGTCCGTGATGCGCGCGCCCTGCATGATCTCGCAGCCCTCGCCGATGACCGTGCGCCCCTCGATGTGGACGTTCGGGTGCAGGGTCGTGTCGCGGCCAATCTGTGCGTCGGGGCTGACATAGGTGTGCTGCGGGTCGATAACGGTGACGCCAGAGTTGAGCATCAGGCTGCGAAGCGTCCGCAGCCGAAGGATGCGCTCGAACTCTGAAAGCTCGACGCGCGTGTTGATGCCTGAGACTTCGCGCGCGTCTGTGTGCATGGAGACGCTCACGTCCTCGCCGTCGGCGCGCAGGATGGCGGGCACGTCCGTCAGGTAGAACTCGCCCTGTGCGTTCTCAGGTCGGACGCGTTCGAGCGCGGGGAAGAGCAGTCGCGTCTCGAAGCAGTAGATGCCGACGTTGACCTCGCCGAGTTGTCTCTCTTCCGGCGTCGCGTCCTTCTGCTCGACGATCTTCTCGAATCGTCCCTCTGCGTCGCGCACGACGCGCCCGTAGCCAGTCGGGTCTTCGAGCCGGACAGCCATCAACGTGCAGGCCGCGCCGCGCCCTCGATGCGTGCGGTGTTGGTGGACGAGAGACCCCAGAGTCTCCGCGCGGACAAGCGGCACGTCGCCCGAGAGGACGAGGAGTGTGGAGTTGGCATCGCCGATCACATCGCGCGCGGCGAAGACCGCATCGCCCGTGCCGCGCTGCTCGGTCTGCATGACGAAGACCGCTCCGCCTTCGCCCAGCTCTGCACGCACGGCCTCCCTGACCTCATCGGCCTGATGGCCGACCACGACGTAAACCGGCCGCTCGCCCTTCACAAGCGCCGATGCCGTGCGGCAGACGTGTGCGATCAGCGGTCGGCCCCCCAGGCGATGCAGCACCTTCGCCGTGGACGAGCGCATGCGCGTGCCTAAGCCCGCAGCGAGAATCAGGATGTCGAGTGGTAGGCTCGGGGCTTGCGAGGGTTGCTGTGACTGTTTGTCCATAGACACTGTTCAGCGCGTGGCCGTCGTGACGGTGCGCGCGCACCCCTGTTCGTAACACGCGAGGATAACCCGCGAGAGTTTCTCCGGACTGTGACGCACCTTCTCGCCTTCGTCGAGCAGGTCGGCGCGCACGATCTCGGCCTCGTCGCCGAACTGCTCCTCCAGCAGATGGTCTGTCAGGCCGATCTGCCGCGCGCCCTCGGCGGCGTAAGCTTCGGCCTGCAAGGGGCTGATGGGCCGGTCGTTGACGACCACGAAGTCGAACTTGATCTCAGGGGCGTAGCCCTTAACCACTTCGATGTGACGCCGCGCCGTGTAGCCGTCGGTCTCGCCCGGCTGTGTCATCAGGTTACAGATGAAAATCTTGACGGCCGGCGACGAGCCGATGCACTCGGCCACGCGCGCGACGAGCAGGTTCGGCAGGATACTCGTGTAGAGCGAGCCGGGCCCGACGGTGATGATGTCCGCCACTCGTACCGCGGCGAGTGCTGCGGGGAGCGGCAGGCACTGCTCGGGTTCAAGCCTCAGGCGGCGGATCGCCGAGTGCGAGGCCGTGATGCGCGTCTCGCCGCGCACCTCTTCGCCGTTCTCAAGCTCGGCGACGAGCCGCACATCGTTCAAAGTCGCAGGGTAGATGTGGCCCTTGCTCGCCAGCACCTCGGACGAGGCGCGCACGGCTTCGACGAAGTCGCCCGTCACCTCTGTCATCGCTGCGAGGAAGAGATTGCCGAAGCTGTGGCCGCCCAGTCCACCCTCGCCCCGGAACCTGTACTGGAAGAGGCGCGAGAGCAGCGCCGAATCTTCGGAGAGAGCGACCATACAGTTGCGTATGTCGCCCGGCGGAAGCATTTGCAACTCGTCGCGCAGGCGGCCCGAACTCCCTCCGTCATCCGAGACGGTAACGATGGCCGAGAGCGCTTCGAGCCAGAAGTCGCCGCGCTCGTGGTCTCCGACTAACTCCTTCAGCCCGGAAAGTACGGTGGACAGACCCGTACCTCCTCCGATGGCGACGAGCTTCAGGCCGCTCTCAAGGCTGGATTGCAATGTCTTCGGGGCTCCTTCGGTGAAACTTGGGCCGGCACTCGCCGGTGCGGAAATGATACTCGAAAGACGTAGGCTTTCAAAAGAGTTAGTGGGCGAAAAGGGAATCGTGGGGCGCGGCAGGCAGTGGGGAGGGCGACTTTTCAGGGGCGCGTGTTGGGAAAAATAATCCGCTCGAACTCTGGATCGTTGCGCAAAACCACGAGGTCTGCGTCGGCCTGCGCGCGGGCTCTCAGCATGGGTTTAAGCTCGACCGCACGTTCGAGCGCGTGCAGCGCCGACTCGACCGAGCCGAGCCTGGCGCGTGCCGCCGCCAGCGCATAGTGCGTGTCGGCAGCTTCGGGGTCGCGCTTGAGCGCGCGCTCAAACAGTTCCTGCGCCGCGACGAAGTCGCCGCGGTTCAACTCGATCACCCCTCGGTCATAGAGCGAGTCCGGGTCGCGTGGCAGCGCCGCCTCCGTGCGCAGGCGCGTCTCGGCCACACTCAGGTATGTGCGCGCGCGCGCCGTTACCTCGGAGACGCCTGCGTGCTGTTCGATGAGCGCGCGGAAGTGGTCGCGCGCCGCAGAGAAGTTGCCGCGCATGAAATCCTTATGGGCGCGCTCGAAGGCTTTGAGCGCCGCGGCCTCGTCGCGCGAAGGCTGCCTGGGCGGGGCGGGCGCAGGTCTCTGTGTGGTCTTTTGTGCCGGAACAGATTTCTGCGCCGGGGCGGTTTTCGTCGAGGAGGCTTTGGACGATTTTGCGGGCACGGGTCTGGCGGGATGTGGTTTAGCAGCCGCCAGAGTCTTCTTGCCGGACGCGGCCTTGTTGGAGGATGGAGCGGCGGAGTGCGCCTTGCCGCCCGCTTTTTTCGCGGGCGTGGATTTTGCCGGATGCTTGGCCTGTTTCGCTGCGGGTCGCGCCGACTTGACCGCCGGGGCTGTCTTCGCCGGAGTGGCTTTCCGCACAGGGGCCTTCTCAGACGCCGTGCGCTTAGGCTTAGGCTTTGCGGACTTGGTAGTCAGCTTACGGCTTTTAGCCAAAGACTTTGGCGCAGAGCTAGGCGGTGCAGGGCGGGAGGAGCTTCTTTTTGCACCCTTGATGACTGGATCGCTCATGCGAAGCACTCGCTTTTCACAGATGGCTTCCCGTTGAAAGGAAAGCCGCCGACCTCCAGCAGCTTAACACACGAATGGCTCTAAATCAACGGGGAAGTAGGATTTGCGGGAAATCAACGACCGTTAAGAATAGTTAAACAATGTTCGGCAAAGAAAAACTATTGAAGTCATCTTTGGCCTTATGTTAGAGTTCTCTTGGTGTGACGGGGCTGCTGCGGACAGGGTCTCGACGCGCACGATCCGCTGCGGGACTTTCGAGTCAAATCTCCTGACATCTTCATTTAAGTTCTTTAGAGGACTTCCCGGAACCCACGCCCCCGGTGCTCACCTTCAGTCCGCATCCTGCGAGAGAAAGAGCCAGTGTACGAATGACAGATACCCCTATCATCATGCACGAGCAGCAGTTCCAACAGCTCAAGCAGATTTTGAGCAAGCTGCGGCTCGATTCTTTTTCCCGCGTGGTCTTTCTCGTGGACAAAAACGGACAGCAGATTGCCGCACAGGGCGACA
This sequence comes from Acidobacteriota bacterium, assembly GCA_032162705.1. Taxonomy (GTDB): domain Bacteria; phylum Acidobacteriota; class Blastocatellia; order Pyrinomonadales; family Pyrinomonadaceae; genus QHXN01. The sequence continues at coordinate 14,160 of JAVRON010000099.1, read as the reverse complement.
TCGGCGACCTCGACACGACGAGTCTGGCCTCCTTAGCCGCCGGGAACGTGGCCGCCACGGGCGGGATGGCGCGGCTCATCGGCGAGAAAGAGTTCCCGACGCTCTCGCACGAGGGCGAGCGCGACAGCATACACATCTGCATCATCGGCCGCATGCTGCTGGTCGTGGTCTTCGACGAACGTTCCAGCCTCGGCCTGGTCAAGCTACGCGTCAAGCAGGCGTCGCGCGACCTCTCTGCGCTCTTTGAGGAGATGGAACGCGTCGCAGAGCAGCGAAGAGACTCGGAGGAAGCGCTCTTCGCGGAGATCACGGACGACGACATCGACAGCCTCTTTAATTAAAAATCTGGAGTCTGAAGTCAAGAAGGATGCGAGCGGCGCTGCCTTGACTTCAGACCCCAGACCCCAGACTTCAGACTCCTAGATTCTCCGTCACAGGGATGCTATGACTTTTATCAATTACGCTTCACGAGAGATCAACTGCAAAATCGTCTACTACGGCCCCGGCCTATGCGGGAAGACGACCAACCTGCAATACATCTACGACACGACCGCGCCGACGGCCAAAGGCAAGCTCATTTCTCTGGCGACCGAGACCGACCGGACGCTCTTCTTCGACTTCATGCCGTTAGAGCTTGGCACTGTCCGCGGCTTCAAGACGCGCTTTCATCTATACACAGTGCCGGGGCAGGTCTTCTACGACGCCTCGCGTAAGCTCATCCTGAAGGGCGTGGACGGCGTCGTCTTCGTCGCCGACAGCCAGGACGAGCGCATGGATGCCAACATCGAATCGCTCTATAATCTGGAAGAGAACTTGCAGTCGAACGGCTACGATCTGGACAAGATTCCCTATGTCCTGCAATTGAACAAACGAGACCTGCCGAACGTTATCCCCGCCGGCGAGATGGTCGCGGAACTCCGGCGCAAAGAGGAACCCGTCCACGAAGCCGTCGCCTCGAAAGGCAACGGCGTCTTCGACACGCTCAAGTCAGTCGCCAAGCAGGTGTTGACCGAACTGCGGAGAAGTTAGAAAAGCCGTACAGACGTAAATCGTCAATCGTGAATAGAGGAGCCTTCCTTCCATTCACGATTGACGATTTACGTCTGTACGGCTCTTAAACTATTGATTTAATCATCAGGAGGCCGTCGCCGCCGTTGGAGTAGTAGCGCGGGAGACGCTGCGTGACGGCGAAGCCGAGCTTACTGTAAAGCTCCTGCGCGCCGGTGTTGACGGAGCGCACTTCGAGGCGCGCGATACGTACGCCGCGCCGTCGGAAGCCATCCTCGACCTTGAAGAGCATGCGTTGCGCGATGCCGCGACGGCGGTGCTCGGGCGCGACGCCGAGCGTGGTGATGTGACCCGTGGCGTCCGGCTCGACGATGCCGACGAGGAAGCCGACCATCATGCCGTCATTGGTCACCGCGCGATAGGAGACCGACTCGGGCGAGGTGAGCAGGTACTCGAAAGTCTCGCGGCTGTACGCCTCGCCATCGACGAAGCAGCGCTGATCGAGACGCCAACACTCGTCGAGCTGCGCGACGGTGAGCGGGCGAACGTCGTAGCGGACTCCGTCAGCGGAGGCTATGCGCCTCGCGTGCGCCCCACCGGCCAGACCGGCGTCGCCACCCTCGACCGCGCCGGACGAGAATAGCCGCGAGCGAATTTTTTTGAGCACAGCCATAAAAACTTAAGAGCAGTGACGAGTGACAAGTGACGAGTGACGAGCCGTTGAAATTTTATCTTGTCACTCGTCACTTGTCACTCGTCACTTACGCGATGAGCATGCAGTCGCCGTAGCTGTAGAAGCGATAGCGCTCGCCGACGGCGTGTCGGTATGCGTCGAGCACGAGTTCGCGTCCGGCGAAGGCGCTGACGAGGACGAGCAGAGACGAGCGCGGCAGGTGGAAGTTAGTCAAAAGCGCGTCGACGGCGCGGAACTCATAGCCGGGCGTGATCGTTAGCTCCGTCTCGCCACGACCGGCGCGGATGCGTCTCTCTTCGTCTGCGGCGGATTCGAGAGCGCGCACGGTCGTCGTCCCGACGGCGACGACGCGCCCGCCGCGTTCACGCGTCGCGTTTATCTCGGCAGCCGCCGCACAGCCTATCTCGAAATGTTCGGCGGCGACGCGGTGCTCGCCCAGGTCATCGGCGCGCACCGGCGCGAACGTGCCGTAGCCGACATGCAGAGTGACTTCGGCGAGGCGTACGCCGCGCGCGCGCAACTCCTCGAAGACACGCGGGGTGAAGTGCAGCCCGGCCGTTGGTGCGGCGATAGCGCCGGACGAGGCGGCATAGACGGTCTGGTAACGCTCGCGGTCTTCCGTGTGCGAGTCGAGACTGTCGCCCTCGCGCTTGATGTATGGCGGAAGCGGCATCCGGCCCAACTCTTCGAGCAGCGCATCGAAGTCACCTTCGGCGCGGAAGCGCACGACACGCCCGGCTCCGTCCCCGGTCGTCGAGAGAACTTCAGCGCGCAGACGCCCGTCGCCGAACGTCAGGCGAGCGCCCGCGTCGAGCCTGCGCGCGGGCCGCGCCAGAACCTCCCAAGTCGTCTGCTCAAAGTCTTCACACGGACGTACGAGCAGTAGCTCGACGCGCCCGCCGGTCGGCTCTCGCTGGCCGACGAGCCGCGCCGGAAAGACGCGCGTGTTGTTGACGACGACCGTGTCGCCCTCGCGCAACTCGGAGGGGAACCCGGAGAAGGAGCCGTCGCGCAGGCTCGCTTCCGAACGGCTGACGACGAGCATGCGCGAGGCGTCGCGCCGCTCAAGCGGGTGCTGCGCGATAAGCTCTTCGGGAAGCTCGTAGTCGAACTCGGAGATGAACATTTGTTAGTGCGACAGGGAATTCACATGGATGGACAGGATGGACAGGATAAAAGTTTTTCAACTTTCAGTTCTCAAATTTGAGATTTGAAATCTCAAATCAAAAATCTGAAATCAAAAATTCTCTTATCCTGTCAATCCTGTCCATCCATGTGAATTATTCTTAACGTTAAAACTCAAGACGGGGAAGCGGGAGTCTCGGCGGCGATCTCCGCGCCCGCGTGCTCCTGGTGGAGCACGACCGAGAGCTGCGCGCCGAACATCAGGATGAGGCTCGAAACATAGCTCCAGGTGAGCACGGCGACGACCGCGCCGACCGAGCCGTAGATTTCGTCATAGTGGAAATATTGCAGACTCGACGCGAAGATGTACTTGGCCGCTTCCCACAGAAGCCCCGCGACGATGGCGCTCGGCAGCGTGTCGCGGAGTGTGACGCGCCCGTTCGGCACAAGTCGATAGACGACCGCGAAGAGCGCGATGGTGACGAGCGCGCCCGCGCCCGCAAACAGCGACTGCCAGAAGGCGTTTCCGACGAGCGTCATCCACGGCGAGCGTCGCACGACACGTATCGGCAACTGGTCGATCAGCTCTTGCAACCCGACGAGGATCGAAGTCATGAAGACCGAGATGATGAGCAGCACACCGACCGCGCCGATCATGCCGAGCGTGAGCGCGCGCCCGTGAAGGAACGCACGAGGCCGCGTCCCCCAGATGCGATTCAAGGCGCGCTCGATGACGGCGAAGACCCACGAGCCGGCCCAAAGCGTAACGACGATGCCACTAATCAGGCCGCCCCATCCCACGTCCTTCAGAGACTTGATGGTCAGGCGCAGGAAGTCGCGCGAGCCGGGATAGATTTCGACGATGCGCGTCAGCGCCGCGCTGCCCGCGTCGAGGCGGTTGCCGATGACGAGCATGACGAGCAGCGCCGGGAACAGCGTCAGAAGCCCGAAGTAGCTCATCGCCGCGGCGGGCGTGAACAGGTCGTTCTCGTGAAATTGATGGAAGGTGTGTTGGAGTATGGTCATCCACGGCGCGAGGTTCTTAACGCCCCAGCGCCGCCGCGAGAAGAAGGGAAAGGGTCTTCGCACGTTCTCCATCCGTTACCTTCAGACGTGGGAACCGGCCTTCGGATGTCTCGTCCGGGCCGTTGATAAATTGCACGCACGATTGTCCGTCATTTCGCGCCGCGCCGCAAAACCTCAGCGCGCCCACGCGCACTTTTCTCAAGCGTCGCACGCGCGGCGGCCAGCAAAGCGGCGGCTCTTAACTCTTCATCTTTAAACGAACGCGCCTCCGTCAACGTTCGCACCGCGTCGAGCCGCGCCGTAGCGGCAAACACTTCCTCAAGACTGATTGACCGTTCGGGAATCGTGATCCACAACTTTCTATCCGGCATGCCGACGGAGAACTCAAGAAGCATCCCTCCGAACTGCAACTCGTCCGTCTCATCCGCAACGCGAACGAACGCAGGCAGCAACTCCCAGACGCGCCCGCCGCCCGCGCGCGACGCCGAGAGCGTGACGAGAGCGAGCGCGGTCGCACGCTGTTTATTACCGACCACCTCGGACGCATAAGCGGAGGCTTGCGCCATCAACTCGTCCGCACGCTCACGCCTGCCGCGTCGTGCGGCCAACTCGGCCACCTGCGCCAGCCCGTAGGCGCGCACCTCCGTCGGCACGTCCGCCGCGCCGACGAACGCGACGGCGCGCTCGAAGGCGTCCGGGTCGTCATCGTCGAAACTGCTCGCGGTGCGTGCGACCTGACGCATGGCGACGATGAGCCGTGCGGCGCGGCGTGCCTCGCCGTCCTCGATCTCCTCTGTGGAGATGCGCGCGCGATCCCAGAGCGAAAGCCTCGCGGCCTCGTCCACGACGACGAGCCGCGCGAAGTCGCGCTCCTTCGCCTCATGCGCCTGCGCGACCATCTCCAGAGGGAAGGCGAGCGGGTCGGATGGATTCTTCGGCGTCAAACTATTCACGTCCATCTTCGCCGCGAGTGCGGCGCGGCGGCTCGCTTCGATCTCGGCGGCGAGCGATTCCTGTCGCGCGTGCAGCGCGGGCGCGAGTTGTGCGGCCTCGTGGTCGAAGAAGGGGAGCAGGCGACCGACGGCAAAGTAGAGCGCCGCCGAGTCGTCGTTGTCGCCGGGCGCTTTGCCTTCGCGCGGCGCACGCGGGCGAAAGAGGACTGAGGCGGCGGTGTTGAAGAATGCGAGTCGCGCTTCGCCGGGGAGCGACGAGGCGGCCCGCCGCGCTTCGTCGTTCTCATAATTCAGTGTGATGAAGTTGGCAGAGCCGTCCGAGTTGACCGAGACGCACAGGCCGGGCGAGACAAACGGAGTCGAGAGAAGCAGAACATCGTTGGCGTCCGCGCTCGCGTCGAAGCGCGTCGCTTCGAGCAGGTGCAGGTAGAGCGCGTCGGCGGCTCGCGCGTCGCGTGCGCGTAGGTAGAGTATGAACTTGAGGAGCGGCAGCGTCGCGCCTTCGTTGACTAGGGGCGCGGCAGCCTCGGCGGCGTGCTTGAAGTCTCCATCCTCGATGAGCTGGCGCGCGATGAAGATGCGCTGCCAGCCTGCTGGACTCAGGCGTCGCTCGTGCCATTGCGTACTGGCGGGGTCGGGGCTTTCGTCTTGTTGCACCACGATGGGCGCTTTGCTCTGCGGTGTCGCCGCCGCTGCTGCGGCAACCGCGCGCTCGGCGATGCCATGCTCGAACTCGCGCATGAAGGCGTCGCCCATGCGTGCGTCGTGCTTGAGCGCGGTCTTAACGATGAAGCCGCGCCCATTCGTCAATGCGTTGAGCGCGTCCTCGTGCGGGTCTTCCGAAGTCCCGAAGCCCTGCACGTGGTCTTCCGCGCCGGGCGCGTTCGCGGTCTCCCACGCGCGGTTGAGGATCGCGCGCGCCGTCGGTTCGTCGTAAGGCCAGAGCGCGTCGGCGGCCTCCGACTGCGTGCGAACGCTCTCATAAACATCGTCGAACGAGCGCGCTGTCTCCGCCGTCTCTTTTAAAGCGGCGATGGCTTCGAGCACTTCACGACGACGCCGCGCGTCACCTTCATCAGACTTCTTTCGCGCGCCCTGCTTCGCACTCTTTCGCGCGCCCTGCTTCGCACTCTTTTGCGGTTCCGGCTTCGCATCCCTTTGCGATTCCGGCTTCGCATCCTTTCGCGGTTCCGGCTTCGAGTCTTTTCGTGCTTCCGGCTTCGCGTCGCTTCGCTTGCTCTCTTGCGCGCGTCCGGCGCACGGCAGCGCGCACGCCAGCAGCGCGGCCAAGAGCGTGCGACGTGTGCGGTAAATGAGTCTCAAGGCATTGCGACTCCGGAAGAGAGTGTTACTCCGCAGAGAGTTATTCCGCGTCGAAGAGTCCGGGGCGCGTCTGTTGGCGCGGCGGGTCGATGCCGAAGTGTTCGTATGCGAGGCGCGTGGCGGCGCGTCCGCGCGGGGTTCGGTTGAGGAAGCCGATCTGAATGAGATACGGCTCGATGATCTCCTCGATGGAGTCCTTCTCCTCTTGCAGCGCGGCGGACATGTGGTTGAGACCGACGGGGCCGCCCTGATGTTGCTGGATAATCATCAACAGGAGCTTCCTGTCCATCTCGTCAAGCCCGAAGGTATCGACCTCCATGCGGTTCAGCGCATCGTCGGCGATCTCTTTGGTGATGTGCCCGTCGTGCTCGACCTCCGCGTAGTCGCGCACGCGCCGAAGCAGACGGTTCGCGATGCGCGGTGTGCCGCGTGCGCGTCGAGCAATCTCGCGCGCGCCGCCGTCGTCAATCGCTGTGCCGAGTATCTCCGCCGAGCGGAGGACGATGGTCGCAAGCTCTTCGTGCGTGTAGAAGTTGAGATGGAAGACGATACCGAAGCGCCCGCGCAAGGGGGCGGTTATCAGGCCGGGCCGCGTCGTCGCGCCGACTAAGGTGAACTTCGGCAGTTCGAGCTTGATGGAGCGTGCGGCCGTGCCCTGCCCGATCATGATGTCGAGCTGGTAGTCCTCCATCGCAGGATACAAGACCTCTTCGATGGCGGGCGACATGCGGTGAATCTCGTCGATGAAGAGCACGTCGCCCTCTTGCAGATTCGTCAGCAGGGCGGCGAGGTCGCCGGGCTTCTCGATGATAGGCCCGGCGGTCGAGCGCAACTCAGCGCCCATCTCGTTGGCGACGATGTTGGCGAGCGTTGTCTTACCCAAGCCGGGCGGGCCCGTGAGCAGGACGTGGTCGAGCGCCTCTCGGCGCTGGCGCGCGGCGCGGATATAGATGCCGAGATTATCGGTCACCTTCTTCTGGCCGATGTACTCGCCGAGATGCTTCGGGCGCAGAGACAGCTCGAACTGCTTCTCGTCGTCCGCCGCGCCGCGCTCGCGCACGTTCCCCGGTTCCAGTTCCTCAGACATAAAGACTGAGTGATAAGTGATGAGTGATAAGTGATGAGAAGAAGACAACAAGCAGTTGTTCATTCTTATCACTCATCACTCATCACTTATCACTTCCCCTCATCCTTTCGACAGTTGCCGCAGGGAGCGGCGCAGAAGCGTCTCGACGGAGAGTTCGCCGCCTTCGCTCATGGCGCTCGTCATGGCCTTGTCGGCGGCGGGTTTCGGGAAGCCGAGTTGCAGGAGCGCGGCGAGCGTGTCGTCGCGCAGGGCATCCTCGGACTGCATCGTGCTGGCCGCGGCGCCGCTGGCGATATCCTGTTCGAGCGCGGGGCTTGAGAGCGCGGCCATCTTATCGCGCAGCTCGATGACGAGACGCTCGGCCGTCTTGCGCCCCACGCCGGGAATCGAGGTCAGGCGCGCGTAGTTGTTTGTACGAATGGCGAGGACGATCTCGTCGGCGCTCATCCCGGAAAGCATAGCGATGGCGGATTTCGGGCCGATGCCGCTCACCGAGATGAGCAGCGTGAACAGCTCGCGCTCGCGCTCGGTGCGGAAGCCGAAGAGTTGCAGGGCTTCTTCGCGCACGTGCGTGTAGATGCGCAGTCGCACTGCCGAGCCAGGCTCTTCGAGGTCGTAGAAGGTCGTGACGGGTATCGTCACTTCGTAGCCGACGCCGCCCACGTCAATGATGACGCTGGTCGCGTGCTTCGCCAGCAGAGTCCCTGAAAGGTATCCAATCATTATTCAGCTTGATACGGACGAGAGAAGAAATTTCGGGAGCGTCTCACGTGTCAGGTGGATTTTAGATGAACCGCCAACCAACGGCAACGAGCGACGACCCGGAGAAGTGTTTGAGCGCGTGGCGTGGGTGTTGAATATTACCCCGCGTCGATGCCCCACGGCGAAGGCGCGAGGAGCAAGGCGCAGAACGAGTGCAACGCCCGCAGCCTGTGTGCGGCGTTAGGCTTGCTCGTGCTTGAATCAGGTCGGGTGAAAAATGGCGGGGTGGCGTGGCGTTCGGCTGGCGGGCTTAACGCGCGGGTTCCGAGTCGAGCTTGTCCATTCGATCCTCAAGGCGCACTTGGTCGGCGCGCAGCGTGAGCATATCACGCCCGAGCACGTTGAGCTTGCGGTCGATGGTGTCAACCTTCTGCCCGAGGACGGCGACCTCCTGCCTGACGGCGGCGATCTCGGCGAGCGCGCGCTCCCAGATGGGCTTTGTCTCGACCGCCCTTCGCTCCGACTCGCTCTCCAAGGTTTGGACGCGCGAGTTCAGAGCTTCCAGTCGCGTCTCGACATTCTCTAGTCGTGACTCCATACGAGCCATTCTGGCATCGAGCGCGTCGAAGCGTGCGAAGACTCGCTCCTCGAAAGAGCGGTCGTCCGGCAGGTTTTGCGTTGTTTCTTCGCTCATGGCTTTGATTATGAACCCGTCCGGAATTCTGTTCAAGGTTAACGTGGTGCGAGTCTTTCCGCCGCGGCCTCGCGCGCGGTATACTCGGGGCCGTCTCTCCAGAGAAAAGGTAAGCGATGAAATCGGAGAAAATTTCAGAGCTGACGACGAGCCGTTTAAGCGTCTACCTGCGCTGCCTGAACCTTCTGGCCGCCGCGGGCATTAAGACCATCTCGTCGCAGGCGCTCGCCGACCAGTTTCAGTTGAACTCGGCGCAGATACGCAAAGACCTCGCGCACTTCGGCGAGTTCGGCACGCGCGGCGTCGGCTACTCGGTGGACGAGTTGCGCCGGCATCTGACGCAGATTCTCGGCCTCGATAGCGCGCACAGCGTCGGCATCGTCGGGGCGGGGAACCTCGGCACGGCGCTCGCCAACTACAACGGCTTCCGCGAGTCGAACTTCGAGGTCGTCGCTCTCTTCGATAACGACCGCGAGAAGATCGGACGCAAGCTCGGCCACGCGCAGACGAGCGTCCATGACGTAAAGAATCTCTCTCGCGTCGTGCGCGAGAAGAGGATAGATGTGGCGGTCATCGCCGTGCCCGCGCGCGTCGCGCAACGCGTCCTCAATCAGGTGATGAGCGCCGGGGTCAAGGCCGTGCTGAACTTTGCGCCCGTCCGCCTGCACGCGCGTCTCGGCGTGAAGGTGAAGACCGTGGACTTGACGGTCTCGCTTGAATCGCTCTCATACTTTCTGGCGCGACCACAGATCACTTGCGTCACCAACCCGCGCAGCCTGCTCCCCTACGAGGAGATCGCGCAGCGCGAAGAGCAAGAGTTGCAGCAGAGTTGATAAGGAGTTGAGGGTCATGTTCTCTTTAATGCTGAAGAAGGCACTGCCTTTCACGCTGACCTTCGTCGTCGGCGCGAGTCTCGGAGGTCTGTTCAAGCCGCGCGGGGGCGACGCGATACGCTGGGCGTCTTGGGAGAATACTCGCCGCGAATTCACCTTCGGCGAAGGTCACGACCACGGCCACTGCCCAATGCACAGGCGCTACCTCGTCGCCGAGACGAAGCCGCTCGTCATCCTCTTCCAGCCGGACGCGGTCTTGCCGCGCGGGCTAAACACAGGCAAGGAGGATGTGAATGACGCGCGTGCGCTCGTAACCTTCGGTGCGGATGCCAAGGTGCATGAAGTTAAGATACTCAACAGTTGGCATCTCGCTCCGCATGAATTTGAAGAACTTACTAAGCTGAACGCAGAGAAAAACGGCATCTGGACCGCCGTCGCCGGACGCGCAGCTCGAAACATCGAGTTCACCCCAGAGATACTAAACAGCGTGCCCGTCTCAGTAACAAGAGAGGTCGAGATACACTTCATTGAGGAAGGGAGTGACTTGCGTCTACCGTTTGGGGCGAATCGCGAGAGAAATTAAGACACGCTTCATCGTTGACTGAGTAGGGCGGAAAATAATTTCTGATGGACGAACAGACAGTCCGGCGCGAGATCGTCAGCGTCGGCAAGTTGATGTACGAGCGCTCCTACGTCGTCGGTTCGGACGGCAATATCAGCGTGCGCCTCGACGACGGGCGCATCCTTGCCACGCCCACGCAGGTCTCGAAGGGGCGCATGACGGAAGAGATGCTCGCCGTCACCGATTTGGACGGCAAGCCGCTTAGTGACAAGCGCGCGTCTTCAGAGCTTGCGATGCACCTGCTCATCTACCGCGAGCGCGCGGACGTGCGAGCCGTCTGCCACGCGCACCCTCCGCACGGCTCGGCCTTCGCCGTCGCGGGACTTGCGATTGACCAGCCGATTCTCTCCGAAGTCATCTTAACTCTGGGCTGTGTGCCGCTCGCAGAGTACGGCACGCCCTCGACCGACGAGCTGACCGAGGCGATGCGCCCGCTCGTCAAGAATCACAACGCGCTTTTGATGGCGAACCACGGCGCGGTTGCTTATGGTGCGGACGTGTGGCAGGCTTTCGACCGTCTGGAGACTCTGGAGCACACGGCGAAGATCGCCATACTCGCACGCGCGCTCGGCGGCGCGCGTAACCTTCCGCCCGACTCCATCGAGAAGCTGATCGACATACGCGAGCGCGCGGGCTATCTGGACGAGCGCGGGCGCTGCCAGTCTTGCGGCTACCTCGACGAGACGCATGTCGTCTGTCCCACCGGCGAGCGAGCCGCTGCCACACCATCAACGCGCGAGGCTTTGGGCGGGGCAGGCTCGAACGGGAAGATAAGCCTCACGCGCGAAGAGTTGATCGAACTGCTCAGTCAAGCCACGCGGCTCGGCGGCTGAGAATCCCCCGTGCCGCCTTGCTCGGCAGCTAAGAATAGTCGCGGCGGATTTACAAGCTGCCGCATGAGGAGGACTGACATGGCTAGTCGTCTACTCAAACAGTCGGAGATTGATTTCGCCCGGCAGGTCTTTGAAGATCAAGTACCGTATGGCAAAGTCCACCTCGCCAGCTACTATCTCCCAGGCAATCACGGGGTGGCCGTCACGCTGGCCTCCGTCTCCTCGATTATCCCTGTGCGGTCTCTGAGGAATTACACGATCTACTTCGGCCCCGATGTCTTCCGCGACGGCGCGGATAGTTCGGAAGTCCGCGACACCTTCATCCATGAGCTGACGCACGTCTGGCAGGGCTATCACAGCGGCCTCGGTTGGGAGTACATGGTCGAATCCATGGTCGCACAGGGGCACGCGGTTGTGATGAAGGGCGACAGGAACAAGGCATACGACTACAAGCCCGGCGAGGCTTGGGACAGCTACAACGTCGAGCAGCAGGCGCTCATTGTGCAGGACTGGTTCAGGAACGGGATGAGCCTTGACGACGAGCGGTACAACTACATCACCAACAACATCCGCGCCGGTCGGAACTGAACGGGTCGGCCCGAAGACTTGATGCGAGACGCAGCGCCCACAGAACGTTTCAGACGGAAGGCTTCCGGCGGCGTGGGAGCGGGCCTGAAAGCGGGCGCACTCGCCCTTCTGTTTGCCGTCTGCCTTCTACTGACGGCGTGCCCGCCGGAAGGGGGCGAACTCGTCCCACAGGCGCGGGGCGACGGCGCGAATCTCGGCACGACACAATCGGAAGGCGACACGCTGAAGGTCACGCGCGAAGGGGTGACGCTTCGCGCACGCGGCCACTGGAGCGTGGCGGATGCCGACACTTCCGTTATACTCGAAGTCGGCAACACGAAGACTGAAGCCGCGACGATTGATTTCGCGCGCAGCGAGATGCTCAACGACGTGAGCAAGTCGCGCCTGAGCCTTCGCTCGGTCAGCCGCGAAAGTGTCGGTGGGGGCGAACCGGCCGTCTTCCTTCCAGACAAGACCGCGAAGGTCGAAGGCGGGCAGACGGCGAAGTTCGTGCTTGAGTTCAAGATGGATTCCGCGGATGGACGCTCGGGCGTCGAGAGAGACGTGCTCGGGCAGACCGTCACGCTGCGCGTCCCCGTCGAGATTCCGTCGGCGACCGCGGTCGATTTCGTTTTCGGTTTCAAGTATGCGGAGCGTCGGCGCTAGAGCCAGAGAGGGCGGAAGGCGTCCGGCGAACGGCAGACAAGTTTGATCGAAGCAGTAAAATAAACAGGACAGCGAATCGGAGAAGGAAGATGCCTCAAGAAGCACTCGGAATGGTCGAGACCAAGGGACTCGTGGCGATGATCGAGGCCGCGGACGCGATGGTCAAGGCCGCAAACGTTACGCTGGTCGGCTACGAGAAGATCGGAGCCGGCTTCGTCACAGCCATCGTCCGCGGCGACGTGGCTGCCGTCAAGGCCGCGACCGACGCGGGCGCTGCCGCCGCACGCCGCGTCGGCGAACTCGTCAGCGTCCACGTCATCCCGCGCCCGCACGGCAGCGTTGACGAGGCGCTGCCGGTCGGGGCTGATCGGTAAGGCAGTGATAAGTGATGAGTGATGAGTGATAAGATGAAAATTGTCTTCCACTTATCACTCATCACTTATCACTCATCACTGCTCTTATGATTATCGCGCGCATCCTCGGCACGGTCGTCTCGACGCAGAAGGACGAGCGGCTGAAAGGGAACAAGTTGCTGCTCGTCCGGCCTCTGAACCTCGACGGCTCGGACGGCTCGGGCTACATCGTCGCCGTGGACACGGTCGGCGCGGGCTTCCACGAGCGCGTCCTCGTCGTCGCCGGCTCCTCCGCGCGCCTCGCCGAAGGATTGAAGGACAGACCCGTCGATGCCGCCATCATCGGCGTTATCGACACGGTGGATTTCGTTAACGACTGAGGGAAGTAGACAGTAGTCAGTAGTCAGTAGGCTCCGCTCGGCGTGCGTTGCTACTGACACTGACACTCTGATGATTCGCTGAAGAAGGTTTTTCTACTGTCTACCGTCTACTGGCTATTTCTTCCATGCAACTCGCGCGTGTCATCGGGAACGTGGTGGCGACGGTGAAGAACGATTCGCTGGAGGGGCGCAAGCTCCTCATCGTGCAGTCGCTCAACGCAGACCTTGAGCCGCAAGGGCCGCCGCTTGTGGCGCTCGATGCTATCGGCGCAGGCGTGGGCGAGCTGGTCTTCTGGTGTCGCGGCAAAGAGGCGAGCTTCCCCTTCCGACGCGAGGACACGCCGACCGACTGCACCATCATCGGCATCGTGGATTCGGACGCACACGTGACGAAGGGAAAGCGCACACGATGATTATCGCGCGTGTCGTCGGCAACGTCGTGGCGACGCAGAAGAACGAGCGCTACCAGAACGCGCGCGTGATGCTCTGTCAGCCCGTCACATTGTCGGGCGAGGAATGGGGCGCGACCTTGCTCGCTCTCGACTCGGTGGACTCGGGCGTGGGCGACATCGTGCTCGTCGTGCAGGAAGGCTGGGGAGCCTCGACCGCCGCCACGGGCGAGCAGGGCGCGGCGATTGATTCAGCCATCATCGGCGTCGTAGACCGCATCGACCTCCTCGAAGACGAAGCGAAAGTTTCGGCGATGAGCAGCAGCAAGCAGGGCCGGAGATGAGCAGCAGCGAGCAGGACAGGATACGCGAGCTGGCCGAGCGCGTCGCACGCCGACTCTCGGATACGCCGAAGCCGTCGGGCGCATCCGACTCGGGCGGAGGCGAACTCGTCGCGCTCCGCGCCAGCCTCTCGGAGATTCAAAGAAGGCTCGCGCACATCGAGTCGCATATCACGAACGGCGAAGACTGCGAGCACGACCGACCGGCCCGTCCGCAATCGAATACGGACGCCGAGCCGCGGCAAAGCTCTCCTGCTTCCGCACAGGGCATCTCAACGTCCGTGCAAAGTTCTAACGCTTCCGAACCCACGCAGACGCGCTCGACGTGGCTGAGCGGCACATACGTCCCCGCCACCTCGCACCCGAGTCAGGAGCAGTTCAACGGCCTGGGCGAGGCCGTCTCGGAACTCGTCGAATTCTTCGAGCGCGAGAAGACCTGCACGGTCGAACCCGGCGGCAAGCCATGCGACCACTGCGGCCTGTGCAGCGCGCGCGGGTTTTAACAACAAGGAACCGCGAGCGTGAGCGGGTAGAAGTTACGAAGTGACACTCTTTTCGTAACTT
>JAVRON010000098.1:0-89935 GCA_032162705.1 Acidobacteriota bacterium | reverse complement strand
CGCGGAGGGGGCGCAGAGATAATTCAAGTCTCTGCGCCCCCTCCGCGTCCTCAGCGCCTCTGCGGTGAATTTCCTTTGCGCAAAGCTCAACTGGAAAATGATTTGTGGGGAAATGCCCCTGGCCCTCGTTCAGTCGGCTGACATTGTGAGAAAGAGCGCATCGGTCGCGGCGCGGCGGTTGACGTTGACGGCGAGTTGTCCGCGAAGCTCTTCGATGCGCGCGAGCCAGCGTGCGGCGCGTGCGGGGCGCAGTCCCGCGGCGAGTCGCGCGAGCTGTTCGCGCAGGTCGTGATTGACCAGCCGCGCCTCCGAGACGCCGAGCGAGAGCAGCCAGAGGTCGCGGACGAGTATCAACAGTGCGTCGAGTCGCGGCTCGTACTCTTCCTTGTTCTTCGCGTCGCCCAACTCTTCCGCCGCGCGCAGGAGCCGCACGCGGTCGCCGCCCGTCGCGATGAGCGCTTCGACCACTCCGAGCATCGCGTCGCGGCGGGCGCGGTAGGTGTCGAGATTGATTCCGAGCGCGACGCCGGGCCTGCCCGCCGAGAGCTGTGCGGCGAGTCGCGCCTCTTCGCCCGCGCGCTTGCTGTGCTTGACGAGATAGCTCTCAAGCTCTGCTGTGGCGAGCGGCGCGAAGCGCACAATCTGACAGCGGGAGCGGATGGTCGGTAGCAGACTCGCCGGTCGAGAGGTGTTGAGAATCAGGTGCGAGGTCGGCGGGGTCTCTTCGAGAGTTTTCAGAAGAGCATTGGAAGAAGCGTCGTTCAAATTTTCGGCGTGCTCGACGAGGAAGACCCGCGCCGCGCCCTCGACCGGACGGAAGTTACTCTCGCGCTCAAGGTCGCGGATGGCATCGACGAGAATGTTCCGGTTGTATGGACGTACAAGCCCGACATCTCTGTGTTCGCTCCAGATGACTTTCTTGTGCTCGTCTCTGTCGTCAGACGCGGGGAGTTGGAAATGGCCGATGCGTGCGCAGGCGGGACACACGCCGCACGCCTCGACTCCGCGCCGCGCACGACAGTTGAGGGCGCGCGCAAGCTCAAGCGCGAAGAGCTGCTTGCCCAAGCCCTCCTCGCCCGCGAACAGAAGCGCACCGGGCACGCGCCCCTGCTTCAACATCCTGCGCAAAGTCTCCTTCGCGCGTTCATTCCCGACGAGCCTGTCGAACATAATTGTTAGAGACTAGGGGCTAGAGACTAGGGGTTAGAGGCTGGAGGCTAGTAGTAACCCGATAATGAAAGCCGAGAGTTGTAGACGAGGAATCTTTAACCAGCCTCTAGCCTCTAACCCCTAGCCTCGGCTTCGATAAAAGGCATGACGAGCCGCATGACTTGCGTGTGGGTCTCCTGGACTGAGCCGCTGGCATCAATGACGCGGACACGCTCGGGTTCGGCGGCGGCGATTCTCAGGTAGGCGTCGCGGACGCGCGTGTGGAAGGCTGCGTCCTCTGCGTCGAGGCGATCCTGTTTGGCACCCTTGCGCGAGCGCAACGCCTGGCGGCGCTGGCTCTCGTCAACGGGCAGGTCGAAGATGAGCGTCAGGCCGGGCATCAGGCCGCCGGTGGCGAGCGCGACGAGATTCGCAACCAGTTCGTCTGTGAAGCCGCGCCCCGCGCCCTGATACGCGACCGTCGCATCGGCGTAGCGGTCGGAGAGGACGATGTGGCCTGAGTCGAGCGCGGGCCGGACGAGCGCAAGCACGTGCTGCGCGCGGTCGGCGGCGTAGAGCAGAAGCTCCGCGAGCGGATCGACCTTCTCCTCGGCGTCGAGCAGGACTGTTCGGATGTGTGTGCCGAGGGGAGTCCCGCCCGGCTCGCGCGTGGCGACGACCTCATTGCCGCGCAGGCGTAGCTCGCTTGCGAGCATGCGCAACTGGGTTGATTTACCGCACCCGTCGATGCCCTCGAAGGTGATGAAAGCGGAGGCCAAGACTTTTTAATTTCTCCGTATTTAGTAGTTGAAAGGGCGTAGGCTTTCGTCAGCCGTCCGCGCGACCCGCAGACTCGCCGCCGGACTCGGGGCCGTGGTCTGGAGCGTGGGGTGGACGGTGCTCGCCCGTGGTGCTGCGGCGCGCATGCTGTATGGTCGAGATCGCGTGCTTGAAGATCAATTGCTCCTGCGACGCGGATTCGAGCAGCACGGAAAATTTGTCGAAGCTGCGTATACGCCCTGAGAGCTTCGCGCCGTTCATCAGGTAGATCGTCACGGTGTCCTTCTCGCGGCGCACCGTGTTCAGGAAAGCATCCTGTATGTTCTGGGGAGTAGATTTTGTGTCCACAGCGGCTCCCGCTTGTAATCCGAGTGAAATTTGGATTCGGACAGATTACATTAACGTGTTCAAAGTTCAAAGTTCGAGGCTCAACGTTAACAGAAATCGCAAACTTAGTCACCGTCGATACAACTAAGGGGTCGAGTTAAGAGGTCGAGCCGGAGAACAATCGTTGCTTCAACAGAGGCCGAGCCGTCGAGTGACCTCTTCCTGCACGCGCGTTTCGTCGCCGAAGCCTTCAACCCATTCGACTCCCGGCTCGCGTCGGAACCACGTGAGCTGGCGCTTGGCGTAGTGGCGCACGTCGAGCTTCGTCTGTTCGACGGCGCTCTCAAGCGTACGCAGTCCGCGCAGGTATTCGACGACCCGCCGGTAGCCGTGCGCTCCGAGCGCGCTTCCGTCGGCAGGCACGCCTCGCGCGAGCAAGTCCCGCACCTCTTCGACCAGCCCCGCGCGGAAGTGCGCCTCGGCGCGCAGGTTGATGCGGCGGAAGAGTTCGGCGCGCGGCGGACTCAGGGCAAAGACGCGCAGGCGCTCAGACTGTGGCGCAGGCGAAGGTCGCTGATTCATTCTCACGGAGAGCTTGACGCCGGTTTGCAGTCGCAGCTCAAGTGCGCGCTGGACACGTGACCAGTCGCGTGGCGAAAGACGCGCCGCGCGTTCGGGGTCGAGCCGTCGAAGGATTCGATGTAGATGCTCTGCGCCGCGTCGCTCGCGCAGGGCCACTAGACGAGCGCGCAGGTCTGCGTCGGTAGGCGGGGCCTCAAAGAAGGGTTCGCGAAGCGCTCGAAGGTAAAAGCCCGAGCCGCCGACAAGCAGGGCGGTGCGACCGCGCGCCTCTATCTCGTCGATCTTCGAGAGTGCGTCGCGCGCCCAGTCGGCGGCGGTGTACATTAGCTCGGGCGGGAGGAAATCTAACAGGTGATGCGGGACGCCGCGTCGCTCTCTGTGTGGGACTTTGGCCGTCGCGATCTCTATCTCGCGATAGACCTGTACGGAGTCGCAGTTGATGATCTCGCCGTTCGAGCGGAGCGCGAGCGCAATCCCCAGCTCGCTCTTTCCAGAAGCTGTCGGGCCGACGACGGCGATGATCGGCTTCTCTGTTTTGATGTGCGCGCTCACGTCGAAGCGAAGACGAACCGGAACAGAATCACCAGCCAGATGAAGAGAAGCAGGGTAAGCGCGCCGGCCAGTTGTATGCGTGAGAAGCGCATGGTTGCAATCATCGAAGCGGTCGTCAGTAGAGTCGAGTTTGTAAGTGGAGCCGAGGTCGTTCAGTAGAGCTTGCTCAAGCTGATTCCGGTGTAGAAGGATTTCAGAATTTTATCGTAAGACAGTCCGGCGCGCGCCATCCCGTAAGCCCCGACCTGGCACATGCCGACGCCGTGCCCCCAGCCGCGCCCGTTGAAGGTGAAACGTGAGACACGACCGCTCTCGTCGTACGCGCGGTCGATGACGAAGAGTTGCTCGCGTAGCCCCAGCGCCGAGCGTATGCGCCCGCCGCGCACGTGCGCGGTCGCTTGCGTCCCGACGACTTCGAGGTCGAGCACGCGCCCTGAGACGCCGCGCCTTTGGACGCGCACGTCGAGGAGCGAGCCTACTTCGGGAATCGAGCGCGACAGACGCGAGAGGACGCCCGAAGGCGTTAGAGTCTCAGACCAGTTGGCGAAGGGCGAGACGTGGTCTGAGGCCGCGCCGTTTGCCGCCGGGCGCGCTTCGAGGTAGTCGATCTCGCCGCGTGCGCCGGTGTGATAGGTCAAAGACTCGCCGCCGACCAGCTCGATCTCGCGCGCGGGGTAAAGCCCTTCGCCGAACGCGCGGAAAAGATAAGCCTCCGGCGCAAACGCGACGCTCAGGTCTTTGCCCGAAGCGGGACGGAGCAGAAGCGTGCCGTCGGGCCCCGTCCGCGCCGTGGCCTTCTGCAAGCGCAGGAGGCCGCGTGCTTCGAGTGCATGCGCGAGCGCTCGGAGCACACGTGAGCGGGACAAGGGCTGGCGCGCGCGCAACGTCCCATCGGGGAAGAGCGAGAGATGCCCTTCGCGAAGCATCGCGGCCACGTCGGCGCGGTTCTGCTGTGGAATGTCTGCGGCGTCGTGGAAGGCGAGAAGGTATTCGACATCCGCGCTGTTGAGAAGCACCGCGCCTCGGCTCTCGCCGTCGAGCGCCGCGGCCAGCGCCGTCGCGAAGCCGCCAGGTCGTGGTGTCTCGGCTGTGATGAACGGGGCGGGCTGGCGTGCGAGTGCGGCGACGCGCCCGATGAGTTCGCGCAGCTCCTCAATCGTGACGCTTGCCGCAAGCCATTCGTCGCCGACTCGCGCGGGCAAGCTGAAGCCGTGTACGGAGAGCAACGCGGCATCGCGCGCGCTCGTCGAGTGCTCTTCGGATTTAATCGAGGGCGGCTCGCGCGTCGTGCGGATGTTCGTGTGCGCGAAGTGACTGCCCGCTTCGAGCGCGCATTCGCGCCCGCGCAAGTATGGAACGGACGCACCGCCGAAGATGTTCTCGGCATCTTCGGTTCGACCGCCGCAGGTCGAAGTGTAGAGCGCGTTGATGGGCACGCCTTTGTAAGTGGCGATGCGGCCCCGTGTTTCGAGTACGGCGCGGTCTGTCAGAGGATGCTCGGTCGAGCGTCCGCCGTAGACTTGCGAGCGCGTGTCGGGCGTCAGGTCGAAGCCTTCGGCGGCGAAGCGGCCAAGATTGCTGACGGCGTAGGTGCGCGCGGCGACGGCCTGCGCCTTCAAAGCCTCAAGCTCAGGATAGCCGCCCGGCGAAAGCTCGTTCGGCACGACGCCGCGCACGTAGTCTTCGAGCGTGACGACGTTGACGACCGTCAGCGCCCCCTTCGTATTCGCGAAGACTTCGAGCCGCCCGCGGTATGGCTTCTCGTTGAAACGAACCGGATGCGCTTCGGCGTCTTCGGGCGCGAAGACGATGGGCGCGCGCAGGTCTAGTAGAGGCTTCGTCGAACCCGGTACGTAGAGGACTTCGCCGCGAGTGGCCGCTCCCGCGCGCGAAGTCAACTGCACGGAGCCTTTCGCGCCGGAGATGGCTGACGGACTCACGCGCCGCGAGTCTTCGGTCTGCCGAGTAGCTCGCAAGTCTTCGGTTTGCCGAGAAGCTCGCGAGCCTTCGGACTGTTGAGAAGTCCGTGAGCCTTCGGTCGGTCGAGCGGTTTCGACCGAGGGAGAGAGATGCGGCTGTCGTGCCTTCGCCTGTGAAGCTTGCCCCGGTCGAACTGTTGGTGTTTCCGAAGTCGGGATTGATGGTGTTTCCGAAGTCGAGCTTGATGCTGTTTCGAGTCTATCTGCTTCTTGGTTGGGCGGAGCCGTGGGCAGGGCCGGATAAGCGCGCGGCTCGATGCGAACGCGTGCGACATCAAGCGGGACGGGGCGTTCGCCGGACTCCGTGGCATTGAGCGACGCGCCCGTGGTTGAGACCGTGACGCTGCGCGCACCCGTCGCAAGCCCGATGCGTATGACCGGCTCGGTCGTGATGTGGACAGGCTCCGACTCGATCTCGGGGATGGGCGCGGGGTCGCTGTCGTTGGCAGTCGGCCATGTCTGTGTCGTCTGTGTTGGGGATGTCGTCTGTGTTGTCTGTGTTGATGGAGTTATCGCGCGGCGCGGTCTCGTCGCTGGCTGCTGCGAGTCCTGCGCTCTGAGCTTGAGAGACGGCGAGACGAGGGCGCAGCAGAGCAGAGTCGCGACAAATATTTTCTGGATGGAGGAACGCATCGGCCTGTGTGCTCACGTCAAGCGCGGTAAAGAAGGAAGGGGAGCGCGCGGCCGCGATTCTACAATAGACCTCTCACAAAAGTCGCTCGAAATCTGTGTGAGTACCAGCAGCGGTGGCAGGCAGGTCTTGTATCACTGTTGACTTGAGGTTTGAGTATCGGGCGCTTCACCACAGAGGCACAGAGAGCACAGAGTGGGCACAGAGTAGTTCAAGTCTCTGTGCCTCTGTGGTGAAGCGCCCCGCATTACCTTCAACTGAAAAGTAAGTTAGGAGATGTAGTGGCTAATTCTCGCTTCCCGGCTCAAGCCTCTCCAACGCTTCGACGGCGAGGGTGTTGAAGCGCCGTCGGACGCCGTTGATGTTGGCGAAGGGGAGCGTGCGCGCGTGCGTGCGGTTCGTCAGAAGGATAAGGACGCGCTCAAGGCGAGGGTCGATCCAGCAGCTCGTGCCGGTGAAACCGAGATGGCCGAAGCTTTCGGGTGGGAGCCGCGCGCCCGCGGTCGATTCGGGTGTGGCCGCGAGCTGCCATGCGAACGAGCGCGCCTCGTTTAGCCCCTCCGTCATATTCGAGGTGAAGAGCGCGCAGGTCTCGGGCGCAAGGAGCGTGGTGGTGCGCGGCAGAAACTGTTCGCCGAGCCGCAAGGTCTCGCGCGCCGTCGAGAAGAGTCCGGCATGACCTGCCGCGCCGCCGAGGAAGAATGCGTTGCCGTCGTGGACTTCGCCCCAGACCGTTCGTTCGCGCCACTGTCCCGCCGTCTTGGGCCCTCGCTGATGTTGAGTCGTCTTCCGTCCCGTCTCGCTCTCGCACATCCCGCGCTCGTAAGCGTTACCGCCCGATTCGCTCGCGGCCACTTCGGTCTGCAAAGATTTTTCCGGATTGAAGAAGGTGCGTGTGAGTTTGAGCGGGCGGAAGATTTCCCGGCGCGCGAGTTCGGCCAGCGGCGTTGAGGCGACGCGTGCGGTGAGCAGTCCGAGCGTAATAAACCCGAGGTCACTGTATACGACGCGCGTGCCCTCGGGCTGTTCGAGCGTCTGCGAGGCGATCACGTCCAGCACACGTTCACGGTCTCCCTCGCAAAGCAGGTAGAGCGGTTGCCATGCGGGCAGCCCCGACGTGTGCGTCAGCAGATGCCTGACCGTGACGGCGCGCTTGTCACTCGTCCCGAACTGTGGAAGGTAGGTCGAGACAGGAGAGTCGAGTTCGACGAGGCCGCGCTCGACGAGCAACGCCAGGAGCATTCCCGTGACGAGCGGCTTCGTCAGAGAGGCGAGGTCGAAGATGGTTTCGAGCGTCGCTGGATGTCTGACAGGGTCGCGGACGGCGTCGCCCAACGCGTCGGAGAAGCGTATGCGCCCGCGCTCGGCGACGAGATAGACGGCGGAAGGGAAGTCGCCCGCGGCGATGCGCTCCGCGAGCATGTGAGAGATAGCTTCTTCGCGTTTGTCGTTCTGAGTCATTTGCATCGGATTGGCGTCAGAACTGCATCTTCATCCCGGCGACCATCGGATGTTCGTGGATGCGTTCGAGGAGGCGTTCGGCGAGCGCGAGTGCCTGGCGTCCCTCTGTGCCGGTGACGGGCGCTGGCTTGCCTTCGCGCGCCGCTTCGATGAAGAGTTCTATTTCGGCGCGCAGTGGCTCGACATCGACGATGTCGAGATTTCTGACCTGGACGCCCGGCCACGAGCCGGTCGAGCTTGGCGGCGCGAGGCTGCTGATTGATGCGCGGCGCGTACTGTAATCGACGGCGATGTAATCGTGCGGCTGAAAGAAGCGCATCTTGCGAATCTTCTCCGTCCCGACGCGCGAGGCCGTGATGTTGGCGACCGCGCCGGTGGCGAATTCGATGCGCGCGTTGGCGGCGTCAACGCGGTTCGTCAGCACGGGCAGTCCGACGCCGCGCACGTCCGTCACCTCGACATCGTGTCCGACGAGCCAGAGCACAACGTCTAAGTCGTGAATCATCAGGTCGAGCACCACGTCGATGTCGAGCGAGCGAGCGGTGAACTGACCGACGCGATGAATCTCGAAGTAGAGAGGGTCGCGCACGTGCGGACGCAGGGCGACGAGCGCGGGGTTGAAGCGTTCGAGGTGGCCGACCATGAGTGTGGCCTGGCCGCGCTCGGCGGCGGCGATCATCCGGTCTGCTTCTTCGAGCGTGCGCGAGATGGGTTTCTCGACGAGAACGTGGACGCCCGCTTCGAGGAGCGCGCAGGCGATCTCGGCGTGCGACTCGGTCGGAGTGGCGAGGCTCACTGCGTCAACATCTCCGACGAGCGTTTGCCAGTCGGTCGTCCAGCGCGTCCCGCGCTCGGCGGCGACCGCGCGCGCCGTCTCCTCATGCGTGTCGCAGACGGCGACGAAGCTGGATTTACCTTCGGCGGCGAGCGCGGCGTGAATGCGCGCGTGCTGGCGTCCCAAATGGCCCACGCCGACGACGGCTGTGCGAAACGTCTGGTTCATAAGTAGTCGGTAGTCAGTAGACAGTAGACAGTAGACGGCAGACAGTAGTCGATAGTCGGTAGACAGTACACATAGCTTCTCTAGTGGGCGGTGAAAGTTAAACCGGCAAGGCCGCTTGCCAAATCTACTGACTACTGACTACTGTCTACTGACTACTGACTACTGCTTCTACTGTCTACTTTTCCGGAGACTATACTTGCAACGTTTCCTGCTTGCAAAGCGCGCATGGGTCGTCCTGTTCGTGGCGGTGTGCGCCGTCTATTTCTATGGGTTGGGGGCGGTGCCGCTGCTCGGGCCCGACGAGCCGCGGTACGCAGAGGTTGCGCGCGAGATGTATGCGCGGGGCGATTGGGTGACGCCGACACTCGCCGGGCACACGTGGTTCGAGAAGCCCGCGCTGCTCTACTGGCTGGAGATAGTGGCTTTCCATGTATTCGGGGTGACGGAGTTCGCGGCGCGCTTGGGGTCGGCTCTGGCCGGAGTGTTGACGGTTCTGCTGGTGGGATGGGCGGCGCGGCGCGCGGAGTTCGAGTCGGGCGAGGGGCTAAGGGGTTTAGGAATCACCTGCGCGGCGGTGACGGCCTCGATGCTGGGGCTTGTGGCGTTTGCGCGCGCGGCGAGCTTTGACAATATTCTGACGGCCACTGTGACCGGCGCGCTCGTCTGTTTCTATCGCTCGGAGGTTGAGCGCTTCGAGAATCGAAGGAGGCCGTGGCTCGTCGGCTTTTACGCTTTCGTGGGTGCGTCGCTGCTGGCGAAAGGATTGGTCGGCGTCGTCATTCCAGTTGGAGTGTTGGCCGTCTATTATCTTCTGCGGCGGAGATGGCCGGGGTTGTTGAGGCTCGGCATTCTGTGGGGCCCTTTACTCGCGCTTCTGGTCGCGGCCATCTGGTACGGGCCCGTGTACGCGCGTCACGGGCGTGTGTTCGTTGACGAGTTCTTCATACAGCATCACTTCGCGCGGTACATCTCAAACAAGTACCATCACCCGCAGCCCTTCTATTTCTATCTGCCCGTCACGTTGATGATGACGCTGCCGTGGACACTCTTCCTCTTCGGCGGACTGGCTGGGGCTTTGCAGACGAATCCGCGCGCGGAGGACGCGGCGGGTAAGCTGCGCGTGCTGGCGCTGGCGTGGCTCGCCTTGCCGCTGCTCTTCTTCTCGGTCTCGGCCTCGAAGCTACCAGGCTATGTGCTTCCGGCGATTCCGGGCGCGGCGCTGCTGGCGGGCGATTGCGTTCACAGGTATCTGCGGGGCCCCGGCGGACTCATCTTGATGAGATTGACGGGCCTGCTCTCGCTCGCGGCCTGCGCGGCGGGCATCGGTTTCGCGTTCTTTCACTTCGGGACTCTGGGCGCTTCGATGCGGGGGCTGTCGGCGACTTATACGACCGCGCTCGTGCTGCCAACGGGTCTGGCGGGCATCATTGCTCTCTTCTTCGCAAGGATGAGGGCGCTCAGTGTCGTCTCGATTGCCGGGGCGACACTACTGACAATCGCGCTGCTCGTTGGGGGTGCGCTCGAAGGCGCGGCGCGGAGCGAAACTCTGGGGCAGGTGTTTCGAGAGGCGAGCGCGCAAGGCTCCGGAGGGCTGCCGGTGGTGAGCCTCCACACAATCGAGCGGACGGCTGAGTTCTACGCCGCGGGCCGACTCGCGTATGACGAGCGCGGCGAGCCGCTAAAGCTTGAGGGCGAGAACGAGGTCGAAGCGTTCGCGCGCAGTAAGGGCGGGCAAGTGCTTGTCATCGTACCTTTGGAGAACGAGCCGCAACTCTTCGACGCGCCGGGGCTGGAAGCAAAGGCCGTTGGTGATAACGGGAAGGTCGCACTCGTCTTCGTCAAGGCGCGTTAACCTTAGCGCAGTGCGTGGTCAAAGAAATCTATCAGGCGACGGTCGTAAGCCTCGTCCTGTTCGGGCGAGGAAGAGGCCAGCGTGAAGCCGGTCAGCGGAAGGTCTGTGTGAGCCTCGACCTGCGTCTGAGTGGAGAAACATTTAGTGAGCGTCTCTGTCGTCTGACGGAGCCGCCCCGCGCCCTCACCCGAGAGCAGAAGTACCTGTCGCTCGCCAAGCCCTTCGGCCAGTGTACACGACGAGACGTTATTGTAGTGGCCCGAGAAATAAAGGCGAGTCCCGAGCCGTGCCAGAAAGCGAAGCACGCCGTTGTCTATCCCTGCGCGGCTGTTGACGGCCTCGGCTAGCACGTCGTCCGGACTGTCGGGCACAGAATCGAGCACGACCGCACGCAGAGCCTTCTCCTGTCGCGCGGCAGCCAGCGCCGCGTACGCACCCTCCTCCACTCCGTACAGCCCAAACACCTCGCCGACGAGCGCACGCCCCTGCGGCGTCTTCAGTTCACGCAGATATCCGAGCGCCGCGAGCGCGTCCTCAGCCTCGGTCGTGCCGAAGGCAGTCGCGGCGACCGGCGGGTTCTGGCCGTGGCCGCGCAGGTCTGGCAAAAGCACCGTCATGTTGGTCGTCTCGTTGAGCTTCACGCCGAGGTTCAGAAGCCAGGAGCGGTCTGCGCCGTATCGGTGCAGGAGGATGACGGCGGGCGACCCTTCAGCGCCTCGCAGGAGCCAACCGCGCGCGCTCGTCGAGTCGCGGTTCGTCCAGGTCACTTCCGTTGCCTTCAGACCGCGGTCGCTAAACTGCGCGAATTTTTCGGGCGTGACCAGATAAGCACGGTGCAAAGGATGTGTGGCGACGTAGACCAGCCAGACGGTCAGACCGATGACGGCGAGCGCCATCAACAGAATGATGGGAAGCAACGCGGCTAAAGCCTTCCGTCCGGTGCGGGGTCGAGGAGACATTGAGAGAATATTGTAAAGGTAAAAGGCAAAAAGCAGAAACTAGAGGCAACAAGCAGAGACTAGAGACTAGAGGCTAGTTAAAATCATTTTCGTGTCAGGGCTTGAGTTGGATTGATCGCAGACCGACTAGCCTCTAGTCTCTAACCCCTAGCCCCTAGCCTCTAGCCTCTAGCCTCTAGCCTCTGCTTGTTGCGCCTCTTCGTAATCGGAAGGAGTGTTCACGTTCCTGAAGAAGAGCGAAGACCCTTCGAGGTCTGCGAGTTCGTCGAACTCGACCCAGCGCGTATGGACTTGCCGGAGTAGAGAGCGCGGGCGTAGCTCACCGGTACGAATCAGCTCCTCTGCGACGGCGCGACACTCCGCCACCACATAGAGCGCGCAGAGGGGTTGTGGTCGCCCGTCCTCCTGAAGCGGGGCGACCGCGTCAAACCCGTCGGTATGAAGGGAAGCGAGGCGCGCGAATAGCTCGCCGGTAACGAAGGGCAGGTCGCAGGAGACGACCGCGGCCCGGCGCACCTCGCATGCGACAAGCGCCGCGTGCAGACCGCCGAGCGCACCCAACCCTTCATGCACGTCACGGACGACGCGCAGCCCGTGTGCGAGAGCCTCAGGCCTTGAGCCGACGAGGCTGACGCTGCCAGCGATTGAACGAAGCGCGCCGACCGCACGCTCGACGAACGTATGGCCGCCGAGCCGCAGGAGAGATTTGTCCTCGCCCATCCGGCTCGAAAGCCCCCCGGCCAGAATGAACCCTTCGATGTCGGTCATCTGCGTATTTAAGCGCCGTACCCGAACTGCTCGCCCTACGCCCGAGCGCGCAAAGTAGCACGCGCCGGATGGTGGCGGCAACAAGCGCTGCGGGTACGGGAAGAAGAGAGCGATTAAGGATTTAAACCCATACAACCCCTGACCTTTCGGGCACATCATTGATGGGGCAAGTTTCGGGTTGGCCGTGCGAGATGGGCGAAGTTACAACCGGCACGTGTTATAGTCAATCCGTGGGTGTCTCCTGTCTCGTTCCGCTTTAATCGACGGAAGAGGAGTCCTGACGCACTTAAGTTTGCGTCCATCTCCGAATCCGGGTTCCAACCACGTCCGAGGTATTTTAATGAGAAGAAACGCCGTCCTGCTGTTCGTCCTTTTCCTCGCCCTCCAGTTCGCGGCCTTCGCGCAGAAGTCTCCGGGCGTTGCGACGAAGAATGAATACTATCCGCTCGAAGACATTCGCGTGGGACAGAAGGGCACCGCACGCACGGTGTTTGCCGGGGCGGAGCCGCAGGAGTTCGGCCTCGAAGTCCTCGGCGTGCTTCCGGGCTTTCCCGCGCCGCGCAAGTCGGTCATCATCGCGCGGCTCTCGGGCCCGCTCGTCGAGCGCACGAGCGTCTTCGCAGGGATGTCTGGCTCGCCCGTCTACATCGACGGCAAGCTCGTCGGCGCAATCGCCTACGCCTTCCCCTTCGCCAAAGAGCCTATCGCAGGCATCACGCCCATCAAGCAGATGATCGAGATGTTCGAGCACGGCACACAGTCGAGCGAGGGACGCGACCAGCTAGGGTTCCTGCGTGAGCCGCGCGCGGTTTCATACTCTCAGCTCTCGGGCGCTGACTGGAAGTCTCTGCTTCCGCAGGGTCAGTCAAACGGCACGACCTTCGTCGCGCCCGTGGCGACCGGCTCGCCCTTAGCCGCGCTCCTCGGACAGCAGTTCGCGCCCATCGCGACGCCGCTCGTCTTCAACGGCTTCTCTCCGCAGTCGGTCGCACTCTTCACGCCGCAGCTTCAGAGCAACGGTCTGCTCCCTGTCTCCGGCATGGGCGGCTCTTCTTCGCTCACGCCTCTGGGGAAAGTGACCGAGCAGACGCTTGCGCCCGGCACTTCGATCAGCGTCGAGCTGGTGCGCGGCGACTATTCGGTCGCGGCCTCCGGCACTGTGACGCACCGCGACGGCGAGCGCGTCTATGCCTTCGGCCACCCGTTCCTAAGCCTCGGCTCGTCCGACATGCCTATGTCGGAATCGACGGTCGTCACGGTCATCCCGAACACTCTAAACTCATTCAAGCTCACCGTGCCGGGCCAGATGGTCGGCGCAATCTCGCAGGATCGCTCGACGGGTATCTTCGGACAGCTCGGCCACGCGCCGAAGATGATTCCCGTGACGATCAACCTGCACACGAGCCGCGACCACGTCGAGACGTACCGCTACGAGGTTGCCAACGACGAGTTCCTGACGCCGCTTTTGCTGAACATGACGGTCTACAGCACGATCACTTCGAGCGAGCGTTCACTCGGCGACTCGACCGTGAGCGTGCGCGGCAAGATTGAGGTCAAGGGGCAGGAGCCGATCACGCTTGAACGTCGCTTCTCGATGCAGGGCGCGGGCATCAGTGCCGCCGGTTCGGTCGCCGCGCCTGTCCAGGCTCTTCTGTCGAGCGGCTTCGAGGGCGTCGAACTGGGCCCCATCACGCTCGACATCGCGGCGACGGATTCACGCCGCATGGCGACGCTCGACCGCATCGCGCTCGACCGCAACGAAGTCCACAGCGGCGAGACCGTAGAGGTTCAAGCCTACGTCCGCACGGAGTCGGGCAAGCAGTTCGTCCAGCGCATTCCCGTCGCAATCCCCGCGGACATTCCGCCCGGACAGCTTGTCCTCTTTGTCGGCGACGGCGGCACACTCCAACAGGCTTCGGCATCGCAGAGCTTCGTCCCGCAAGACCTCGGCCAACTCGTCGGAGCCATCAACAAGATCAAGAAGAACGACCGCCTCTACGTCAAGCTCTTCCGCATCACGACGGGCGCGGTCATCGGCACGGACGAGATGCCGAACCTCCCGCCCTCATTCGTCGCCACGCTCAACAGCGACCGCACCTCGGGCGGCTACACGCCGACTGTTCTCTCGCCCATTAATGAAAAGGAATTGCCGCCCGCCGAGTACGTCATCTCCGGCCAACAGCTAATCGGCATCACCGTGATTCGTTAAGGACTTGCAAAGGTCAGATCAAGAGGCGGGGCTTTCAGAAGTCTCGCCTCTTTTTTTATCACGTCAAAGCTCACTGCGCCGCACGACGAAAAGAAACCTTCTCTCAGACTCAGGCACATGAACCGTCTCGAACGATAAGCCGCTGAGTCCGAGACTTTCGCCCAATCCCTCGCCGCCAAAGAGCAGCAGCGTCGGCACGCGCGAGGCCCACGACACGAGCGAGGGCAGAATTTCCGTGAAGCGTTCGATGGCCCGGCACGTCAGGCAATCGGCGAACGGCGGCTCAATCTTCTCGAATCTTTCACTGACGACGCGCGCCACCCCGAGCCGGTCGAGTCTCGACAAAGCCTCACGCAGAAAGATGGACTTCTTTTGCGAAGCCTCGATGAGCACGGCCTTGATGTCCGGGCGCACGACGAGGCAGGGGATTGAGGGCAGCCCGGCCCCGGAACCCACGTCCAGGACGGTCGCGCCTTTAACGATGAAGCGAAGCGCGAGGAGCGATTCGAGGACGTGGCGCGTGGCGAACTCTGCGGGCGAACACGGCGCGACGAGATGCAGGCGCGGATTCCACGCCGAGACCGACTCGAAATAATCGCCGAGCCTCGCTCGCGCTTCGTCGTCCAACTCAACGCCGAACTGTCCGGCGTTAGCTGCCAGCGCTTTGTCAAACTCGCCGCGTGATGATAGTTTTCGTTCAGCCATCTCCCGAAACCCTTAAACGAAGCTTAGCGGATGTCCGAAGCAAAAAACAGTCGTGTCCCCGACACAGTAACAATCGCCGCCGAGCATGAGCGGCTCGGTCGCGTCGCCCTCCGAATCATCAGCGACCATGCGCGCACGCTCGACGACGCGCCGGTCTGCTCGACTGCCACGCCCGCCGAACTCGAAGAACTATTCGACGAGCCGCTACCGCAAGAAGGCTTGAGCGCCGAAGAGATTTTCGCGACGCTTAGTCGGGACGTGATACCGCATGCGATGAATATCCCAAGCCCGCGCTACTTCGGACTCTTTAATCCGACGCCTTTGCCCATCGCGATCTGGATGGATGCGGTCGCCTCTGCGCTCAACCAGAATGGCGCGGTGTGGCGCAACTCGCCCTCGGCTAATGTCGTCGAGGCGCGAGTCCTGCGCTGGCTCTGTCGTCTCGTCGGCTATGGCGAAGAGTCCTTCGGCACTCTAACGAGTGGCGGGTCGGAGGCGAACCTTATTGCGCTGAAGTGCGCGCGCGACCGTGCTGTCGAACGCGCACGCGAACGGGGGCTGCGTTCGGCGTCCATCCTCCATTCGGCGTCCGATGCGACGGGGAACACTGTCTCGGATGCAACGAAGAACACTGTCTCGGGTGCGACGGGGAATCTAGTCGTCTACGCCTCGGAGCAGTGCCACTACTCTTTCGTCAAGAGCGTTGACATTCTCGGCCTCGGGCGCGAGAACCTGCGCAAGATAGATACGGACGAGCGTTTCCACATCCGCATGGATTTGCTGCGCGAAGCCATCCAAAGCGACATCGCCGCAGGGCACACGCCCGTCTGCATCGCGGGCGCGGCGGGCGCGACCTCGACCGGCATCGTCGATCCGCTCGACGAGTTGGCCGACGTAGCGCGTGAGTTCAAGCTCTGGTTTCACGTCGATGCGGCATACGGCGGCGCGCTCGCGTTCTCTGAAAAGCACAAGTGGAGGCTGCGCGGGATCGAGCGCGCCGAGTCCGTTTCGTTCGACCCTCACAAGTGGATGTTCGTCCCGTTCGAGTGCGGCGCGCTGCTGGTGCGAGACGGCGGGCGCGTGCTGCGCGAGGCGTTCGACATCACGCCCGAATACCTGAGCGAGGAGCGCGGCGGCTCTGATGTCGAGTTCGACTCCTTCCGCTACGGACAGCTCGGCACGCGCCGCGCGATGGCCTTGAAGGTCTGGGCTGCGCTCAAGTCGTTGGGCGTGCGCGGCTACGCCGAAATCATCGAGCGACAGATCGAACTCGTCAACTACATGGCCTCGCGCTTCGACGCTACGGAAGAGTTCGAGCGCGTGGGCGAGGTCGAGACGGCGCTCTGCTGCGTCCGCTTTCTGCCGCGTGAGGCGAGGCAGAAGTCTGCGGCGGAGCAGGACGAGTTGCAGAGAGCCTTGCAGCAGAGAGTCGAGCGCAGCGGCGGCGCGTGGCTCGCGACGACCGTCCTGAATGGTCGGCGCGCCTTGCGTATCAACGTCAACAGCTTCCTGACCGAACGCCGCCACATAGACTATCTGTTAGAATTGCTGCGACGCGAAGGCGCGAAGCTGGTTCACGGAGAATGAGTTTATGAAGTCCTTAAAAACTCGTGGTGTTCTACTCTGTCTCGCCGGAATGTGCGCTCTCTTTGCGCCCGCCTCCACAGCGGCGCACGCGCAGGCGGCTTCGCGGAAAGCTAAGGCATCCTCCGCTGAAGGGAAGGCGACATCTCAGGTTAAGGCGACAACGGCGGCGACGCGCTCGCTCCCGTCGATTCACACGCGCGCGGAGTTCGACCGTCTCGCACGCGTCTACACCGACCAGCCTTACGCTCTGCCGCACGTCCTCTTCGTCATCGACCGGAAGGACAAAGACAAAATCTACTACGTCAACTCGCAACGCTTCCGCTTTCACAAAGACTTTGTCAACGGCACATATCTTTCGTTGGAGCGCGGCGACGAGTTTTTTAAGAACAACTATCTACATGCCAACCGCCGCTTCATCCTCGGCACGCTGGCGTGGCAGGCTCCCGTTAAGCGCTACACGTTTGAATTCTGGGAGGGCGACCAGATTCCCTCAGAGCTGATCGGCCTGACGGCAGACATCATGAAGAAGACCTTCTTCGAGCCGGTCGCCTTTAAGCCCAACTCGACAAAGCAGGAGCAGGACGCGGAGCAGATCACGGGTCTCGAACGCGTCACACAGAGCGACATCGCGCGCGAGCAGGAATATCAGGCGCTCAATCTCGCGCGAGGGTTGGGCCGCATCCATATCATCGACAAGCTCGACGAACACGTCGAGATCGGATTCAACGAGATACTCGTCTTAAACGAAGTGCCGCTGAGTCTGCCGCCCGTCGCGGGCGTCATCGTCTCAAGACCATCGACGCCGCTCTCGCACATCAACCTGCTCGTTAAAGGGTGGGGCGTGCCGAACGCCTACATCAAGAACGCCAACGAGATTCTGAAGCAGTACGACGGTTGGTGGGTCTCTTTCGAGACGCAGCAGGACAAGTACACGATCAAGCGTGCAGACATCAAACAGTTAGACGAGTACCAGAAGCGGCTCGCGGCCTACAAGCAGGTGATGACGCCGCGCTTCAACCTCGCAGAGCGTCGCCTGCTCGACCTCCCATTGCAGCGTGCGCGAATGGCCGACGCCTATGGCTCGAAGTCAGCGAACCTCGGCGAAGTGGCGCGCTCGCGTCTTGCAGGCGTCACCGTCCCCGCGGGCTTCGGGATTCCGATCTACTTCTACGACCAGTTCGTCAAAGAGAACAAGCTTGACGAAGCCGTCGGCGAGATGCTGAACGACCAGAAGTTCGTCCACGACCCGGCCTATCGCCGCGAGCGTCTGACCGCCATGCGCGAGCGCTTCAAGCAAGGCAAGGTGAGCGACGAGTTGCGCGATGAAGTCTTGAAGAAGGTTCATACGGGATATGCAGGCAAGGGGTTGTTCGTACGCAGCTCCTCGAACGTCGAAGACCTGCCGAACTTCAACGGCGCGGGACTCTACGACACCGTGCCGAACGTCAAAGAGGACGAGAAGCTGATCGAGGCGATCAAGACCGTGTGGGCGTCGCTTTGGAACTTCGAGGCGTACGAAGCGCGCGAGCGTGCGAACATTGACCATTCCAAAGCCTTCATGGGCGTGCTCGTGCAAGAGGGCATCAATGCCGACAGCGCGGGCGTGATGATTACGACCGACCCGTTCGACTCGGACAATCGCGGCGCAATCTACATCAGCGCCAAGCGGGGCCTCGGCATCAAGGTGGTCGAAGGCAAGAAGATTGCCGAG
Source organism: Acidobacteriota bacterium (assembly GCA_032162705.1). Classification (GTDB taxonomy): domain Bacteria; phylum Acidobacteriota; class Blastocatellia; order Pyrinomonadales; family Pyrinomonadaceae; genus QHXN01. The sequence continues at coordinate 71,680 of JAVRON010000098.1, read as the reverse complement.
CAGATCATCTATAAGCCGGGCGCGAACTACGTCAAAGTCCTAACGCGCTCCGAAGAAGACAGCCTGCTCACCTTCGACGAGGCGGGCGGCGTCAAAGAGATTCCCATCTCCGGCGCTCGCGCCGTTTTGACGGATGAGGTGGTGAAGAAACTTGCGCACGCGGCCTCGCTCATCAAGGGAGTCTTCGCCGGGCGCGAGCAGGACATCGAATGGGTCTACATGCACGGACAGATTTACATCGTGCAGTCGCGCCCGTACGTTCAAGGGGGCTAGGCGCATGAACACAAGCAGACGCTTACTGAACATGGCTTCGGCCACTGCCTTCGCGCTCGCTCTCGTGTTGACGGGCTGCGGCGGAGGAAGGCAGGCCAACAGCTCACGCGCCGGTGTGTCGCCATCCCCACAGCAGACGACGGGCGGCGCGACGGACGATGTGGCTGCGCTCGACGCGGAGATCGAGCGGCTGGAGAATCAGGCTGAGCGCAATCCCGGCGACGAAGACACGCGCGACGGGCTGGCTCGCGTCTATGTGCGGCGCGGCAACGTCGAGCGTTCCGCGGGGAAGCTGCGCGAGGCCGTGTCGGACTACCAGAGCGCACTGCGGCTTGACCCCGACAACACGGAAGCGCAGAGCAACTCCGCCGCTATCAAAGAGCAGCTTGGCGGCCAGCAGCAAGAGGGTGAAAACGGCGAGCCTGCCCCGCTCCCCATCACGCCCAACGTCGCCGACGAGGACGAGAAGCCCTCGGCCACACATACACCGACGCCTAAAAAGCCGTGATAAGTGATGAGTGATAAGTGATAAGAAAAACAAAGCGGCCTTTTCTTACTTATCACTTATCACTCATCACTTATCACTCACGAAAAATGCTAATCATTCCGGCAATCGATTTGAGGGACGGCAAGTGCGTGCGCCTGACGCAGGGGCGGCGCGAGGACTTGAAGGTTTACGACGGCGAGGCCGCGGAGATCGCGAAGGGGTTCGAGGACGCGGGCGCGCGCATGCTCCACGTCGTAGACCTCGACGGGGCGTTCGCCGACAAGAACGCTTTGAACCGGAAGGTCGTGCGCCGCATCATCCGCGCGGTGAAGGTTCCCGTCCAGTTCGGCGGCGGACTTCGCAGCGTCACAGACGTGCAGCAGATGATCGAGTTCGGCGCGGCGCAGGTCGTCATCGGCACGCTCGCCGCCGAGTCGCCCGAGACTTTGGAGAAGTTTGTGCAGCTCTTCGGCTTTCGCATCTGCGTCGGCATCGACGCGCGGCACGGCCAAGTTCTCACGCACGGGTGGGAGAAGGAAGGTCGGCTCACGGCCAGCGTGCTCGCGCGGCGCGTGGCCGACGCGGGCGTTGACCGCATCGTCTACACGGATGTGGCGCGCGACGGAATGCTGACGGGCGTCAACCTCGAACAGACGTGCGCGATTGCACGCGAGTCGGGCTTGCGCGTCACGGCATCGGGCGGGGTCTCTTCGCTCGAAGACCTTCGGCAGTTGAAGTCGATCAGCCAGTGCGGCGTCGATAGCGTTATCGTCGGCAAGGCGCTCTACGAAGGGCGTTTCACTTTACAGGAGGCGTTGAGGGCCGCATGAGCGAACGAGAGCGGAGTATCTTCGCGGACAAAATTCTCGAAGGGCGAGTCGCCTTCGTTACGGGCGGGGGCACGGGCATTACGGGCGGCGTGGCACGCGCGCTCGCCGAAGCGGGGGCGCGTGTCGCGCTCGTCAGCCGGAGGATGGAACATCTCGAACCAGCCGCCGCGAAGATTCAAGCCGCAGGAGGCGAGGCGCTGGCCGTTGCCGCGGACGTGCGCGACTTCGCGCAGGTCGAGCGCGCCATCGCGACGACCGTCGAGCGCTTCGGTCGCATCGACATCGTGGTCAACGGCGCGGCGGGGAACTTTCTGTGCCCGGCTGAAGAGCTTTCGCCGAACGGCTTCGGCACGGTCGTGGACATCGACTTGAAGGGCACGTTCAACGTCTGCCGCGCGGCGTTCGAGGAGTTGAAAAAGGGGCGCGGGCAAATTCTTAATATCAGCGCCACGCTCCACTATCTGGGCACGCCTTTGCAGCTCCACGTCTCGGCGGCGAAGGCGGGCGTTGACGCCTTGACGCGTAACCTCGCGGTCGAATGGGGAGCGCACGGCATACGCGTCAACGCCGTCGCGCCGGGCCCCATCGAGGACACGGAAGGCATGAGCCGTCTCGTGCCTGCGGAAGTGAAGGAGCGCCTGCGACGTAAAATCCCGCTCGGGCGCTTCGGTCGTATCCGCGACATCGAGCAGTGCGCGATTTTTCTTTGCTCGGACGCGGCAAGTTTTATTAACGGCGCTGTGCTGGTCGTGGACGGCGGTCACTGGTTGTCGAGCAGGCTCGTGGGGTAAGCAAACGTTTGAAGCCGTATCTTCGGCGGGGAGTATATATGGAAGGAGAGTTGATATGTTCGCGTTGTGGCGGCCAGATGGAGGCGGGCTTCCTCATCGACCGCGGCCATTACGGCGTCCCGCAAGCCACTGCCGAGTGGATCGAAGGCGAGCCGGAGAAGAGCATCTGGACGGGCATCAAGACAAAGGGGAAGGAACATTACCGGGTCGAGACATACCGCTGCGAAGGCTGCGGCCACCTCGAATCGTACGCGCGCGAGCATATGAAGTGAGCGCCGCCTGTCCTCATCCCACACGCTTTTAAAAGGATTCTTATAGCTGTTTTCAGTTGGGTGTAAAGCGGGATAGATTCACCGCAGAGGCGCTGAGGACACAGAGGCGGCGCGGAGGGATGCAAGTCTCTGCGCCTCCTCCGCGTCCTTTGCGCCTGCGACGGTGAATATTACTTGCATGACTCTCAACCGAAAAACGATAAAGACTGAAAATGATTCGCATTCAACCCGCCACGTTCGAGGAGTTCGAGCGCGAGACTGAGCACGGTAACGTCGTGCCGGTCGTGCGGAGTGTGCTCGCCGATTTGCAGACTCCGGTCGGCGCGTTCCTGCGTGTGGCGGGCGGCGCGCGCTATGCGTTCCTGCTCGAATCGGTCGAGGGCGGCGAACGCATCGCGCGCTTCTCCTTCATCGGCGCGGAGCCGGAGTTGATCGTCCGTGGCCGCGGTGACGTGACGTTCGTCGAGCAGCACGGCGAGACCGAAGAGCTGCGCGGCATGCGTGCCACAGACTTCCTGCGCGACTACTTCGCGGCGCGTAAGCTCGCGCGTCGTCCGGGGCTTGCGCCGATGGCGGGTGGCGCGGTCGGCTATCTCGCCTACGACGCGGCGCGCTGGTTCGAGCCAGTGTTGGAAAAGGATTTGAAAGTGTCCGAAGGGGGCAACGATGCGGTCTTCATGTTCTTCCGCACGGTGCTCGCCTTTGACCGCGTGCGCCAGCAGATCGAGATCACTTCGGTCGTGATGACGGAAGAGGCCGCGGGCAAACGCGAACGTCTGCGCGAACTCTACGACGCGGCGGTCGGCGAGACCGCGCGAATCGAGAAGCTTCTCTCAGAGAGCATCACGCTTCCCGCTGCCACGGATGAGAGCCGCGCTATCGTAGATGCGGATATGGGTCGCGCTGTCGAGGATGCGGAGGAGAGTTTCGAGTCGAACTGGACGCGTGAAGAGTTCGAGCGGGCGGTCGTTCGCATCAAGGAGCACATCACGGCGGGCGACTGTTATCAGGCCGTGCTCTCGCAGCGCTTCTCGAAGAGGGTCGGCGTCGATCCCATCCAGATTTACCGCGCGCTGCGTGCGACCAACCCGTCGCCGTACATGTACTTCCTCCGGCTCGGTGAGGAAACCGTAGTCGGCGCGTCGCCCGAGATGCTCGTGCGGTGTCGCGGGCAGCGACTCGACTACAGGCCGATAGCGGGCACGCGCGGGCGCGGCGCGACCGAGACCGAAGACTGGCTGCTCGGCGAAGAGATGCGCGCCGACGAGAAGGAGGTGGCCGAGCACACGATGCTCGTCGATCTGGGCCGCAACGACTTGGGCCGAGTCGCGGATTACGGCTCGGTCGAAGTGGGCGAGTTGATGTCGGTCGAACGTTACTCGCACGTACAGCACCTCGTTACATCCCTGCGTGCGCGTCTGCGCGACGATTGCGACCGCTTCGACGCGCTGGCCGCGTGCTTTCCCGCCGGGACGGTGACGGGTGCGCCGAAGGTGCGCGCCATGCAGATCATCGGCGGGCTTGAGCCGGACTCGCGCGGAGTCTACGCGGGCGCTGTGCTCTACGCGGACTACGCAGACAATCTCGACTCTTGCATCGTCATCAGAACGGTCGTCATCCGCGACCGTCACGCATACGTGCAGGCCGGCGCAGGCATCGTCGCCGACTCTGTCCCCGAGCGCGAATACGAAGAGACGGTCAACAAGGCGCGCGCAGTTTTGAACGCAATCGAGATGGCCGAGCGAGGTCTATGAAGGCAAAAGGCAAAGGGCAAAAGGCAAAGGGCAAAAGTGAAGTCGCACGCTGCGCGCAGAAACTTTCACTGTTAAGTGTGGGTCTGCTTTCAACGCCGGGTCTGGCTCGTCGCTCACTTTTAATCTTTGCCTTCTGTCTTCTGCCTTTTGCCTTCTCCTGCGACAGCGGCAGCAGCGGCGGCGATCCGCAGATTACGCCGGACACGGCGCGGCGCGAGCTTTTCCTGCGCGGCTACTCGTACGAAGAGAGTGCGTTTCTGGATGCCGCGAAGGAGGGCGAAGAGGTCGGCGTCAAGCTGTTCCTCATCGCGGGGATGAGTCCGGAAGTGCGGAATCAGCAGGGCGAGACGCCGCTTCTGCTCGCGGCCCGCTTTGACCGCGTGAAGGCAGCGCGGGCGCTGCTCGCCAAAGGGGCGGACGTAAACTGCCGGGATAGACGTGGGTATACGCCGCTGATGCGCGCGGTGCTCAGCGGCTCGGTCGAGGACGTGAAGACGATACTCGAATTCAAGCCGGACTTGAACGCGCAGACCACCGATCCCGAATCGTCCGGCTCGACCACACTCATGTATGCGGTGGCGAAGAATCGCGACGAGGTCGTTGACCTTCTGCTCGACGCGGGCGCGGACGTGAACCGCAACGACCTGTCGGTCGGGACTGCACTGACGTGGGCGGTCTACTATGACCGAGAAGAGATGGTCGGCAAGCTGCTTGAAAAGGGGGCCGATCCGAACATCGCGAACGGCGGCGGGGGCACGGCGCTCATGACGGCGGCGTCGAAGGGCAACGCGCGCATCGTCCGACTCCTCCTCGACCACGGCGCAGACCATTCGGCGAAGGACAAGTCGGGCAAGACCGCGTTAAAGTGGGCCGCCGATGGGCGACGCGCCGATGTCGTGAAGATGCTTCAGGACGCGGCGGCGTCGAAGCGAAAGGGTTGAGCATGACTGAAGATGGAATTAGCCACAGAGACACGGAGACACAGAGAGTCTAAGAATTTAAGATTTAAGATTTAAGATTTGAAATTTGAAATTTGAAATCTCAAATCTAAACTTTGAAATCTATGATTTGAATCTCGAATCCGAAATTTGAAAAAATTGAAAATTTGAAATCTTAAATCTTAAATCTTAATCTGCGTGACTCTGTGTCTCTGTGGCCTAATTCTTAAAGTCATCTCTATTGGGACGGGCGAATGAGCGAGAAAGTCCTGCTGGTAGATAACTACGATTCGTTCACCTACAACCTCGTGCAGTATCTGGGCGAGCTTGGGGCGGAGGTCGAGGTGCGTCGTAACGACGAGGTGACGGTCAAAGAGGTGGAAGATCGCATACGCCCTGATCGCGTGGTCATCTCGCCGGGGCCCGGCACGCCCGACGAGGCGGGAGTGTCTCTGGAGTTGATCGCCGCGCTCGCGGGTCACGTGCCCGTGCTCGGCGTGTGTCTCGGCCATCAGGCCATCGGTCAAATCTTCGGGGGGCGTGTCGTGCGCGGGCCTTCGCCCGTTCACGGCAAGCCCGCGGAAATCTGCCATGACGGGCGGACGATCTTTGAGGGACTCGAATATCGTTTTGCCGCGGCGCGCTATCACTCGCTCGTCGTCGAGCGCGAGAGTCTGCCCGACTGCCTCGAAGTCTCGGCCACGACACCCGAAGGCGTCATCATGGGTCTGCGCCATCGCCGCCTGAAGGTCGAAGGCGTGCAGTTTCATCCCGAGTCGATTCTCACGACGGAAGGCAAGCGTCTGCTCGCCAATTTTTTAAAGTTGTAAGCGCCGGTCAACTTTCAGCTTCAAACTCCCAGTGACCTTTGTGATATGTCCGACGAATCACGGCAGCAAAAGAACACGCCGTCATGGCTTCTGCCGACGCCCGCGCGTAGGGACGAAGTGGCGGGCCCGCCTCTGCGCGAGTTCACTCTGAGGCTGATGCGCGGCGAGAGCCTACGGCGAGAGGAGGCCGCGGCGCTCTTGGATGCGTTGCTCGAAGGCGCGGCGACCGACGCGCAGATCGGGGCGGCGCTGGTCGCGCTGGCCGTGAAGGGCGAGACCATCGAAGAGCTGGCGGGGCTTGCCTCCGCGATGCGCGCGCGCGCGGTGCGGATACGCTCGCGGCACGCGTGCTTCATCGACACGGCGGGCACGGGTTCGAGCGCGGCCAAGACCTTCAACGTCTCGACCGCCGCCGCCTTCGTCATCGCGGGCGCGGGACTGCCCGTCGCCAAGCACGGGAGCCGCGCCGCGACAAGTCGCTCGGGCAGCGCGGACGTGCTCACGGCGCTAGGGCTAAACGTCAACGCCGCGCCGGATGTCTCCGAGTCCTGTCTGAACGAGTTCGGCATCTGCTTCATGTTCGCGCCGCTCTATCACGGGGCGACGGCGCGCGTGGCGGGTCTTAGGCGCGAGCTTGGTGTTCACACGACCTTTAATCTCCTCGGGCCTTTGACGAACCCGGCGGGCGCGCCGCGCCAGATCATCGGCGTCTGGCACGAGGCGCTGGTCGAGCCGCTCGCGCACACGCTCCTCGCGCTTGGAGCCGAGCGCGCATGGGTCGTCCACGGGCGCGACGGCCTCGACGAAGTCACGACCGCCGAGAGCACGAAGGTCGCGGAGGTTAAAGGAGGCGCGGTGCGCGTCTTCGAGGTCGGGCCCGAAGATTTCGGTCTTGAGCGTTCGTCCCTCGAAGGTTTGCGCGGCGGCGACGCGGAGATGAACGCGCGTATCATCCGCTCGATACTCTCGGGCGAGCGCCGCGACGCGGGACGCACGCTCGTCGCGTTGAATGCCGCTGCGGCGCTCTACGTCGGCGGCGTCGTCGGAGATTTACGTGAAGCCGCGCAACTCGCCGCACAGAGCATCGACAGCGGCGCTGCTCTGGAAAAGCTTGAGCAGCTTATCCGTGCGTCTAAAGGTTGAAAGCACCGCAACGGAATCGAAGAGAGACACTGCACACGGAATCGAAGAGAGACCTGAATGTACTCGACCGACTTTCTATCAAAGATAATCGAGAAGAAGAGCGAGCGTTTGGCCGAAGCGAGGGCGGCGCGCACGTTAGAAGAGGTGCGCGGTGAAGCTGTGGCGGCGAGGGCCCGAGCGCGGCAGTCTGCGCTGCGCGAAGCGCTCGAAGACAAGAGTCGTGTGAACATCATCGCCGAGTTCAAGCGCGCATCGCCGTCGAAGGGCGAGATTCGCTTGGGCGCTTCCGTCGGCGAGACTGTGCGCGCATACGAGCGCGGCGGCGCGGCGGCGCTCTCCGTCCTGACGGAAGAAGATTTCTTTCGCGGCTCTCTCGACGATCTGGCCGAAGCGAAGGCGAGCACGCGTCTGCCCGTCTTACGTAAGGATTTTATCTTCGACGAGTATCAGGTCTACGAGTCGGCCATCGCGGGCGCGGACGCGCTGCTTCTGATCGTCGCGGCGCTCGACGACGCAAAGCTCAAGACGTTACTCGCCCTCACCGAAAGGGAACTCGGCATGGATGCGCTTGTCGAAGTCCACACCGCTTCGGAGCTGAGACGCGCGCATGAAGCGGGGGCGCGTCTCATCGGTGTGAACAATCGCGACCTGCACAGTTTTAAGGTCTCGCTCGAAACCTCCGTCGAGCTGGCCGCCCGCGCGCCCGCCCATGCGCTGCTCGTGAGCGAGAGCGGCCTGCGCAACGCCGCAGACATACGCCGCCTGCGCGCCTGCGGCTTCCAAGCCTTCCTCATCGGCGAGACGCTCATGCGCGCCGAGCGTCCCGAAGAAGCCCTGCGCGCGCTCATAGCTACGCATTAGAGTTGATGCGGTTTATATGAACGGAAGCGACTCGGAAGCACTTCGTCGGCGGAAGGTTATGATTCGCGTAAAAGTTTGCGGCATCACGAATCTGGAGGACGCGCTCGCGGCGGTCGGGGCGGGCGCTGAGATGCTCGGCTTCAACTTCTATGAGAGGAGTCCACGCCACGTTACGACAGAGGCGGCGCGTCACATCATAGAGAAGATGCCGGAGGGCTTGCTGACGGTCGGTGTCTTCGTCAACGAGGCGGGCCCGGAGGCGGTTGAGCACAAGGCGCTTGAGGCGGGCGTCGGTGCGGTGCAGCTTCACGGGGACGAGACGCCGGAGTTCTGCGCGGGATTACGCGGATTGATGACGATCAAGGCTCTGCGCGTCGGCCCCGATTATGGAGTCGAGCGTGCGGCGCTCTTTGGGACTGACGCGGTACTGCTCGACGCCTTTGCTGCGGGCGCTTGGGGCGGGACGGGGAAGACGTTCGACTGGTCTGTGGCTCGGCGGACGCGCGAGGCCGTCGCGAAGCTCTTTCTCGCGGGTGGGCTGACGCCTGAGAACGTCGCCGAAGCGGTGAACGTCGTCCGTCCCTTCGCCGTCGATGTGTGTAGCGGCGTCGAGACATCGCCCGGTCGAAAAAGCTTTCAACTCATGCGCCGCTTCGTCGAGCAGGTCAGAGAGGCGGAAGCGGGGGAGAGTAGACAGTAGGAGGAGAGTAGTCAGTAGACAGTAGACAGTAGACAGTAGACAGTAGAAAACCATTCGTTAATTGAATCGTCTGCGTGTCATCGTCAACGCTCGCCGAGCGGAGCCTACTGACTACTGTCTACTGTCTACTCTTCATCATAAAGACTTGACGCGCCGCCTACCTCATCGGTTATTCTGGCGTGGAACGAGTCAGGGGGTTTCGGAGTTTCGCCGAAGACAATGCCCCCAACAATCCATTCCCACCGTTTGCCTTTTCGTTCAGGGATAATTTCAAGCGAGTCTGACTGAAGATGAGCGCAACAGCTCGAATCATTGCCAGCCGCACGCAGTCGGCGCGCGACCAGGGACGCGTGCTGCTCGTCACCGACAACCCGTCGCTGGCCGCCTACATCGCGGAGCTTGAAGGAGGAGGCTTTGTCGTCGCGGGTGTCGCGGGCGGCGTCAAGGCGCTCATCGCTCTCCAGCGCACGCGACCGCACATCGTCGTGGCCGACGCGAATCTGAAAGGCATCAGCGCGGTCGAGCTGGCGCGCATGCTCTGCGAGGCGCAGGACGCTGTTCCCGTCGTGCTGGTCGGCGAAGAGCCTTCGACCACAAAACTGCGGAGCGAAGCGATGGGCGCGGGCGCTTCCGACTATTTCCAAATCCCGACGGAGCTTCGACTCCTCGTCGCGCGCATGGGCCAGCTCGTCACACAAAAGCTCTTGATCGAACGACTGAGCGCCGAGGCTGACCGCGATTACCTGACGGGGCTTGCCAATCGACGCCGTTTTCGCAAGGCGCTCAGTCAGGAGGTCGAGCGCTGGCGTCGCTACCAGATTCCATGTGCGCTGCTGCTGCTCGACATAGACCATATGAAGAAGGTCAATGACACCTACGGCCACCCGGCGGGCGACCGCGTGATAAGCTTCGTCGCCTCGGCGCTCGCCGAATTCTCGCGTGACAACGACACGGCCGCGCGTCTCGGTGGAGAGGAGTTCGCGCTGCTCCTCGCGGGTGTGGGGAGTGACAAGGCCGCCGCCGCCGCCGAGCGCGTGCGGCTCGCCGTCTCGGAGAATCCGCTCGAAGAAGTTGGCCGCGTCACCGTCAGCGTCGGCGTCGCCGCGTGTCCGGCGAACGCGCGTACGGAGCGCGAGCTTTACTCCGCGAGCGACGCGGCGCTCTACCGCGCCAAAGACGAGGGGCGCAACCTGTCCGTTCTGGCCGGAGCGGCGGAATCGGCGTCTGGGTCTGCCGGTTCTAAGTCAGGTCGCAAGATTGTCGGCGGCGCGTAGTTAATCGAAGATAGAGAAAAGCCGGGCGGGTTCGATGAGCGAGAGTCTAAATACAAACCCGGATGCGGGCGGACACTGGGGGCGTTACGGCGGACGCTTCGTGCCGGAGACGCTGATGGCTCCGCTCGAAGAGTTGACCGAAGCCTTCGAGGCGGCGCGACGCGAAGAGAGTTTTCAGAATGAGTTCGAGTCGCTTCTGCGCGACTACTCGGGGCGTCCGACGCCGCTCTTCCATGCCGCGCGTTTGACCGAGCGCGCAGGGGGCGCACGCATCTATCTCAAGCGCGAAGACCTCTCGCACACAGGCTCGCACAAGATCAACAACGCGCTCGGGCAAGTTCTGCTCGCGCGACGGATGGGCAAGCGCCGCATCATCGCGGAGACGGGCGCGGGCCAGCACGGCGTCGCGACGGCTACGGTCTGCGCCCTCTTCGGCCTGCGGTGTGTCGTCTACATGGGCACGGAGGACGTGCGCCGCCAGCGCCTGAACGTCTTTCGCATGCGTCTGCTCGGCGCGGAGGTGCGCGAGGTCGAGGCAGGCTCGCGCACGCTCAAGGACGCCATCAACGAGGCGCTGCGCGACTGGGTGACGAACGTCGCCGACACATATTATCTTCTGGGGAGCGCGCTCGGGCCGCACCCGTACCCGCTTATGGTGCGCGAGTTTCAGAGCGTCATCGGGCGCGAGGCACGCGCGCAGTTTCTCGAAAGGGAAGGGCGCATGCCCGATGCTCTGGTCGCATGCGTCGGCGGCGGCTCGAACTCTATCGGACTATTCCACCCGTTCCTCGAAGACGCGGGAGTGCGGATGGTCGGCGTCGAGGCCGGCGGCACTGGCTCGGAGTTAGGGCTTCATGCCGCGCGCTTTAACCGGACGGGCGGAGGCCGACCCGGTGTCTTGCAGGGGACGTTGAGCTATGTCTTGCAGGACGAGGGCGGACAGATTGCATCTACACATTCGATCTCCGCCGGACTCGACTATCCTTCAATCGGCCCCGAACACGCCTTCCTGCACGATGCTGGACGGGTCGAGTATGTCTCGGCCTCCGATACGGAAGCGCTCGAAGCCTTCCGTCTCATCTCGCAGCTTGAAGGCATTATCCCCGCGCTCGAATCGGCGCACGCCGTCGCGCACGCGCTGAAGCTCGCAAGAGAGATGTCCGGCGAGCAGGCGCTCGTCGTCAATCTTTCGGGGCGCGGCGACAAGGACGTGCAGACTGTCGCCGAAGCGACAGGCGAAGAGATTTCGTGAGACGAGTTAAGGAGATTTCGTGAGCCGAAAGATGTGCGAGGAGACTTCGTGAGCCGAATCGGCGACGCTTTCGAGACTCTCCGGCGCGAAGGACGGCGCGGCTTCATTCCCTTCATCACGGCGGGCGACCCAGACCTCTCGACGACGCGCGCTCTCATCGTCGAACTCGCGCGCGCGGGCGCGACCCTCATCGAACTCGGCGTTCCTTTCAGCGACCCCGTCGCCGACGGCCCAACCATCCAGCGCGCCTCCGAACGCGCCCTGCGACACGGCTCCGGCCTCGTTGACATTCTGGCAACGCTCGCCGACGCGCGGCGCGAGACCGACGTGCCCGTCGTGCTCTTCAGCTACTTCAACCCGCTTCTACAGTTCGGCGTCGAGCGTCTCGCGGAAGAGTCTCGTCGCCTCAGTGTTGACGGCATACTCGTCACAGACCTCATCCCCGAAGAGTCCGCCGACTTCAACCGGACGCTCGCACAAAAGGGCATCGACCAAATCTTCCTCGCCGCGCCAACCACGTCCGACGCACGGCTCCGAATGATCGCCGAGCGTGCCAGCGGCTTTGTCTATGCTGTCTCGCGCGCGGGCGTGACGGGCGCACGCGAGAGCATGAGCGCGGAGGCCGAGCGACTTGTGGCGCGCGTGCGCGACGTGACGGAGTTGCCCGTCGCCGTCGGCTTCGGCATCTCGACGCCCGAGCAGGTCGCGGAAGTCTGGGCTTACGCCGACGCCGTGGTGGTCGGCTCCGCGCTCGTCGCAGAGATTGAGAGACACGCAGGCAGTCCCGATCTCGTCAAACAGGTCGGCGCGTTCGCGCGTTCGTTGCTGCCTTATTAATCTCCACTTGAGCGTAGAGCTACCGACGTTCACCGCCGCAGGCGCTGAGAACGCAGAGACTCGCAGAGGATTGAATTATCTCTGCGCCCCCTCCGCGTCCTCAGCGCCTCTGCGGTGAATACGAGCTTCGTTATACTCAAGTTGGACTGAGTTTCGCGGGCACATCCGCGGCCATATCGACTTACACTCGACTTAAATCCGTCGCTGTCGTATATTGTCCCGGCTTCAGAACAACGTCGAGCCTTACCTCCGCCAGGGTGAAAAAAATATCGTTGCAAGTGTGAAACAGTGTTCCATTCTCGCGTCGTTTGTGGTAGACTCTCCGGGTCTTCGGTTGAGAACACCAAATTTAACAGCGTGAGAAAAGGGGACGAGAAAGAGTGGTAGCAAATATGAGTGACAGGCAGAGCGCGGATCGCGGCAAGGCGGTCGAAGCGGCGCTCGCAAACATCGAAAAGAAGTTCGGCAAGGGTTCGATCATGCGCCTCGGCGATAAAGAGGTCATCGACATCCCTGCCATCTCGACGACCTCGCTCTCGCTCGACGCGGCCATCGGCGTCGGCGGCATCCCGCGCGGTCGCATCATCGAAATCTTCGGCCCCGAGTCTTCGGGCAAGACCACGCTTGCGCTGCACATCGTCGCCGAGGCGCAGAAGTCGGGCGACGTGGCGGCCTACATCGACGCCGAGCACGCGATGGACTCGGACTACGCGGGCAAGCTCGGCGTCAACATCGACGAGCTGCTTATCTCGCAGCCCGATTCGGGTGAGCAGGCGCTTGAGATTGCAGAGGCTCTTGTCCGCTCGAACGGCGTGGGCGTCATCGTCATCGACTCGGTGGCGGCTCTTGTTCCGCGCGCCGAATTGGACGGCGAGATGGGCGACAGCCTTCCGGGTCTTCAGGCTCGTCTGATGTCGCAGGCGCTTCGGAAGCTGACGGCCATCGTCGGCCAGTCGAACACGTGCCTGATCTTCATCAACCAGATTCGCGAGAAGATCGGCGTCATGTTCGGAAGCCCCGAGACAACGACCGGCGGGCGCGCTCTGAAGTTCTACTCGACCGTGCGTCTCGACATCCGGCGCATCGGCGCGATTAAGGACGGCGACCGAATGGTTGGCAACCGCACGAGGGTCAAGGTCGTCAAGAACAAGGTCGCGCCGCCTTTCCGCGAGGTCGAGTTCGACATCATGTACGGCGAAGGCATTTCGCGTGAGGGCGACGTGCTTGACCTTGCGGTGACGAACCAGGTCGTCGATAAGGCGGGTGCTTGGTTCTCCTACGGCGGCGAGCGTTTGGGTCAGGGCCGCGAGAACTCGAAGAACGCTTTGAGGGAGAACGCCGATCTGCTCAAACGCGTCCAGAACGACGTACGCAAGGCGCTTGGTCTCCACGTCCACGGTGAGGACGAAGCAGAAGAGGTCGCTGCGGTAAAGACCGACGGCAAGAAGTAAGACCGCGGTAAAGCAACAGTCAGTCAAGGCGGAAGCCCGACCGTGAGGGAGGGCGTCAGGATTACGCATCCATGACGCTCTGCTCCACGGTCGGGCTTCCGCCCGTTCACCTGTTCACAGCCTTGCTTGTGTCGTTTGCTGCTTTACAGCCGCGCCGTTGTCCGTGGATAATCGCGCGGCAAGAGACGCCGCTCCCGTAACTCTTTTGAGCAATTCTCGATGACACAGACAGTCCTAATCAAGGGCGGCACGGTTATTACGTTGGACGCCGCCGATACGATTGTCGAAGGCGACGTGCTCGTCCGCGACGGGCGCATCGAAGCCATCGGCGAAGCGCCCGTACAGGCCGACGTGACGTTGGACGCGCGCGGCTGTGCCGTGCTCCCCGGCTTCGTGCAGACGCACATACATCTCTGCCAGACGCTCTTCCGCGGCTCGGCGGACGACCTCGAACTAATCGACTGGCTCAAGCGGCGCGTATGGCCTCTGGAGGCCGCGCACGATGCGCGCAGCTTGCGTGCTTCGGCGCGGCTTGGCGTCGCGGAGATGATTCGCGGTGGAACGACCTGCGCGCTCACGATGGAGACGGTCAGACACACCGGAGAGGTTTTTCGCGTCGTCGAGGAGACGGGCTTCCGCGCCACCATCGGCAAGTGCATGATGGATAAAGGTGACGAAGTGCCCGAGGGACTCAGGGAGGAGGCCGCGGATTCGATCAGCGAGTCGCTCGCGCTTCTCGAAGAGTGGCATGGCCGTGCCGGAGGGCGCGTGCGCTACTGCTTCGCTCCGCGCTTCGCCGTGAGTTGCACGCGTGGGCTGCTTGAGAGCGTCGCGGGCCTCGCGCGCGAGCGCGGCGTAATGATTCACACACACGCCTCCGAAAATCGCTCCGAGATCGAGTTGGTCGAGCGTGAAACGGGCCAAAGGAACATCGCATACCTCGACTCGGTCGGCGTCTCGGGCCCGCACGTCCTGCTCGCGCACTGCGTCCACGTCAACGCGGATGAGATGGAGCTGCTCGCGTCTGCGGGGACGCACGTCTCGCACTGCCCCTCGTCGAACATGAAGCTCGGCTCCGGCATCGCGCCCGTCGCCGAGATGCTCGGGCGCGGCGTCTCGGTCTCGTTCGGAGCCGACGGCGCAGCATGTAACAATCGCCTCGACATGTTCACGGAGATGCGAACCGCGGCGCTGCTCCAGAAGGTGAGTTGCGGCGCGGATACTCTGCCCGCGTCGATGGTTCTCCGCATGGCGACGCTTGGTGGTGCGCGCGCGCTCGGACTGGAAAACGAGATCGGCAGTCTTGAAGCAGGCAAGCGTGCGGATATCACCGTCCTCGACCTCGAACGCCTGCACACGACTCCGCGGCCCGAAGTCGTCTCGACCATCGTCTACTCGGCAGAGGCGTGTGATGTGCGCGACGTGATGATTGACGGGCAGCTCGTGCTTCGTGACGGCGAGCTGACGACGCTCCGCGAGCGTGAAGTCATCGAGGAAGCCAGAGAGCAGTACGAACTCCTTGCGGCGCGTTCCGGTATCTGAAACCGAACTATTCTCAGTCCTCTTTAAATTCAGATTTATCTCAGAGAGAAATGACGTAGCGCTATGGTGTTATGGCGCGGACTCGTCCGACAGGATTCTAAACCCCTCGTCATCGGGGACGGCTGTGATTGAGTCCGCGCCGTAGAAAGCCGCCACGCAATGGTTGACATACCACTCGGGGTCTCTCTTCAACAAATCCGTTCCGCCGATGTTGTAGACGACCGGGACGGTCAGTTCTCGTTCGCCGCGTGCGAGCCGCGCGCGTATCTCCGCGTCCTGTCGATCCCAGAGGCGCGCAAGAGTACGTGCCTTCTCCGCCTTTGAAAACGTCTGCCGTGCAGAGTCGATTACCGGAAGCGTCAAGAGAAGGGCCAGCGCCGCGAACAGGAAGTCGAGAGGAAACCGGCGTGGAAGTTGAAGACTGGCGAAGCGTCTGCCGGAAGCTATCCCCGCCGTCCACCCGAGCGAGGCAAGCGTGCAGATCAGTAAGAACTGCGGCGTGATGAGTGCGCGAGCAGGCGGCATGGCCGACAGTGCATACGAGGCCGGCAGAAGGCAGCAGCACATCAGTAAGAATCCGGATGCAGCGATGAACGCCAGCCGCCACCCTTGATTCAATCGCCCTTGATTCGATGCCCCCACGCCTCCACGCGTATGCGACGCGAGATGGAAAGAGAGCATGCCGGTCTGCCAGTAGAGTGCCTCGTAGACTCCGCTCTTATTGTCGGCGACGGTGACGAAGATTATCAGCTCCGCGAGGAAGAACGAGAAGAGGAGCGACTTTCTACGGAATGTCGGCGACAGAAATTGATAGGTCGCCCAAGTCAAAGCCGAGAGCCAGCATAGCAGGGCGGCTAAAGGAAGAAAGGGTACGATGCGCGTCCCGAATAACTCGATGATGCTGACGGTCAGAGTGAAGGAGAATCTTCCAGACCACCCCAGATACAAATGCCTCTGGGTTTGCAGCAGACTCGCCGTACGCACCGTCGCCGCCGTGCAATAGTCGTCGGCCATGTAGCGCGAGAAGAGACCGACATACGCGTGTGCGGCCAGAGCTATGGCGAGTATGAGGCAGAGAGCACCGACGGCGAGGTCGAGGAGATACTCGCGTCTGCTCGTCTGTCCTGACTCAGGGGAAGGCGGCAAGTGAACTCCTTCGGACTTGAATTGGTTGAGAGGACGGGCTTTTGTTCGAGTACGTCGAGGGTAACTGTCCCAAACGTCTGTGGATGACGACTCGGAGAATGAAACTCCGCGACCTTTGAGAGCGTGTAGGTTCGAGGGTGCTTCGGACATAAAAGTGGCAGCTCGAAGGTAGCGGCTGTGGGGGGCACAATCGGCGTTCGAGCTGCCACTGGCGGGCACTGTTGATGTTCGAGCTTCGGCTGGTTGTCCCTTGCGAGACGCACCGGCTGTTTGGCAACCGGCACCACCCTCAGACGAGCGGGATTATACACCTCTCGGCGAAACTGTCAACGATTTTTTGTGACGGATTTGACAAAAAATGGATGCTCACGACACGTTTGACAGGTCAGATTTGACCGCCTATACTCTGCTTTCTTTCTGAAAGAGAGGCGATTCCGGCCAGGTAGCTCAGTTGGTAGAGCACGCGACTGAAAATCGCGGTGTCGGCGGTTCAATTCCGTCCCTGGCCATCGAATTTTGAAAGAAAAGCGGCTGCCCAAAGCGGCCCTTCTTTCATGATAAAGGTCTTCAGCGGACGCGCAATACAGCGACTAGAGAGGAAAGGGCGACCAACGCGGTCGCCCTTTCCTCTCTAGTCGTGACGTTGAATAGATTGGCCTTCTTAGCCTTCGGTGGTCGGCTCATCAGTCGCGGGTTTCTTCGAGCGGGTCGAGGCACCGCGTTTTGTCGTGGAAGTGCTCTTCTTCGGTGCGGGTGTGGAGCGCGTGCTCTTAGCGGAGGCTTTGGGCTGCGGTTCTGTTTGCGATTCGGGTGTGGCCGCCTCTGTGACCGCATCGACGATCCCGGAGACGACTCCGGACGCCTGCCCCAGAAGGTCGCCGACGGTGCTGACGACATCCGATGGGAACTCGCGGACTGACTGGGGCAGGAAAGAGTCGGACGCCGTTTGCGCGACGGACGCCGCGGCGGCGAGCGTGTGCGCGTTTGGGTCGGCTGTGGGGGCGGGGCTAAGCAACGCATCCCAGCGGTAGCGAGTCTGCGTATGAGGCTCGGAGAGACGGCGGAAGACGAGGTCTGTGACAGACTTCGTCAGCCAGTTGTGGTAGAACTCGCCGACCGATGCAAGCTCGGCATCGGGAGCGGGGTTCATAAAGTCGATGGCGTATGGGATGTCGTCCTTGATAGCGAACTCGACCGTGTTGATGTCGTAGCCGAGCGCACGGTTCAAGGTAAGCACATCCTGCGAGACGCGCTCGGCCACGTCTGAAGAGAGATAGCCCGGGTCGTGTACGTACTGCTCGCCTGAGAGGTAAGCCTTGCGTGGGTCGTAGGGCATGATGAGTACGTCCTGCTGGCCGATGCAGTAGCAGCGTACGAACTGATCCCATTCGACTGACTGCTGCAAAGTCATGCAGAGCGTGCCCGTCGTGTCGTAGACTTTCCAAAGCTCTTCGAGGCTGTTGATCTTCGAGACGTTCTTCCAACCGCCGCCGTCGAAGGGCTTGATATAGGCGGGAAAGCCGACGTAATCGGCGATGGCCTGCCAGTCGAGCGGGAATTCCAGATTGCGCAGAGACTCGCTCGTGATGCCCTCGATGTAGTCCTTCTGCGGGAGCAGAACCGTCTTCGGGATGGCGACGCCGAGCTTCGTAGCGAGTGAGAAGTTGAAGAATTTGTCGTCGGCAGACCACCAGAAGGGATTGTTGATGACGATGATGCCTTCGAGCGTCGCGCGCTTGAGGAAGGCGCGGTAGAACGGAACTTCGTGCGAGATGCGGTCGATGATGAGGTCGTACTCGATGGGCCCTTCGTGGCGCACGCCGCCGACTTTGACGAACTCTGCGACGACCTCGCCGCCGCCGCGCTCGTTGATGCTTTCGATCAGGGAGACGGGGAAAGTCCGCTCGCGGCCGACCAGAAGTCCTACTTTTTTCACTGTTCCATTATCCTTTCAAAAATAGGTCTGAAGTGTGGAGCCTTGAGTCTGAAGTCTGGAGTCAAAAACAAAGCACGCAAGCTGTTCTGTCGATTGACTTCAGGCTTCAGACTCAAGGCTCCAGACTTTCTAAGCCTTATGAAAACTCAGGACTCTACATGCTCGCAGGGGGGTAAGTCAAAGGGCGGGCGGGCATCCGCCGCGAAGGCCATTAGCATCAATTGTTTTGGACTCCGAGGCGACACCGAGGGGTCTTGGCTCTCGGGCGGCGCGTGTGTGTTACAATCCGTCAAAGTTTGGCTGCCCGACCTCTCCTCAAGTGTGGCGTGGGCGCGGAGCGCCGGCCACGTTGGAATCAACTCAGGAATGGAGAACAACTCAGTGTTACGACGCTTATTGGTGTGCGCGCTGGCGGCGCTTGTGGTCGCCGGGGCTGCCCTCCCTGTGGCCGCCGGAGTCGCGCAGGGTATGGACGCGCAGGAGAATGAGAAGCCGAAGGACGCGCAGAAGAGTGAGAAGCCGAAGAAGGAGCCGAAGAAGGAGGAGCAACCTCAGAAGCCCAGGGTCGAAAAGGTTCTGACCGCCGATCTGGTTGCCGAGACGGTCGTCTTCGTCTACGGTTCGCGCGCGGGGCTTCAGCAGATCAGGCGCACAGGCGTCGAGCGCGGAAAGATCACACGGACGGCTCAAGACGGCAGCCCCGAAGAGATTTCCTACGAGCGTACCTTCAAGCGCGGCGAGACTTTCGAGAAGGACAAAATCCGGCTCGACCAGCGCCTGTCGGCCATCCAGTATTCGATTATCTTCAGCGAAGGGCGCGTCTTCGGACTGCTCCGCGGGACTTCCTTCACGCCCCGGCAGGAGGACGTGACCAGCCTTCTTACAGAGCGCGTCCACGGCATCGACGCACTGCTCCGGTACAAGGAGAGCGGCGCAGGTATCAAGTACACGGGCAAGGAGAATCAGAAGGGACTCGACCTCTGGCTGCTCGACCTCACCGACAAAGAGAATCACACGACGCGTTTCTACATCAGTGCGAAGACCGGGCGCGTCCTCTGGCTCGAATACGAGGAGGCCGCGGGCGGCGCGTCGCCCGTCAAGTACAAACGCAGCTTCCACGATTACCGCATCGTGCAGGGCACGCTCGTCCCATACCGCTCCGTCCTCTACGCGGGCGACCGGCAGGTCGAGGAGTCGCAGGTCTTGACCGTAACCTACGGGGTCAAGATGGAGGATTCGATCTTCAGCCCCGAGTCAGCCTCCTTTCAGCAGTAAGACGCACAAGAAATCCTTCGACACGGAAACAAACCGGAGCCTGACAACTTCCGCCCGCTTGCGCCTGGCCCGCGCTGGCGGGCGGCTCGCTTTTGAGTGCGCGCTTTGAGTATGACAATGTTTGCAAAAGTCGCTTCGGGCTTCTTTGTCCCGGAGGGACAGTTGAGAATAGCCCAGCGATAACCGGGGCAGGGCCGTGCCGGAGGACATTCGTTGGACGGCATCGGAAATCATGTGATAGTATCCGGCCACTTCAACAGCGTCGTTTGAAAGGGTTTCAGCCGGGTGAACCTGCCACGGCGCGGCGAGTGCCAGAGTGTGGCACGGCTGCGTTCCCGCAAAAAACTCTAAAGTACGTTCGACGGGGTCTGATTTTTCGTCGCTCCCTGGCCCAAAGTCGCTTTTTCTTGCCTGGGAAACTGTTTATTTGCAAACCCACACGCTAATCTCTAATCCCTCTTGAGGAGAGTTTATGAGTAACCGACTCGTTGAAATCATGAAGCTCGGCCAGTCCATCTGGTACGACAACATCCGCCGCGCGATGCTCTCGACCGGCGACCTGAAGAAGAAGATCGAAGAGGACGACCTGCGCGGAGTCACCTCGAACCCGACCATCTTCGAGAAGGCCATCACCGGCTCGACCGACTACGATGAGCAGTTGCGGCAACTCGTTCAGGCGGGCAAAGGCGTCAACGAGATTTTAGAAGACCTCGTCGTCGATGACATCGGCAACGCCGCCGACACCTTGAAGCCCGTCTACGACAAGACGGACAGCCTTGATGGGTACATCAGTCTCGAAGTCAGCCCGAAACTCGCATACGACACGCAGGGGACGATTGACGAGGCGACGCGGCTCTTCGAGCGTGTGGGCCGCAAGAATGTGATGATAAAAATCCCTGCGTCGCAGGAAGGCTTGCCCGCCATTGAGGAGAGCATCTATCGCGGCATCAACATCAACATCACGATGATCTTCTCGATTGAGAATTACGAACAGGTCGCAGAGGCTTTCATCCGAGGGCTTGAGCGACGAGCAGCCGAAGGTAAGAGCGTCGCGTCAATCGCCTCGGTCGCCAGTTTCTTCGTCTCGCGCGTGGACACGGCGATTGATACAGACCTCGAATACAAGGCGCGTCACGCCTCTTCGCCCGAAGAGAAGCAGCGGCTCGAAGGCTTGTGCGGGCGTGCGGCTGTCGCCAACGCAAAGCTCGCCTATGAGAAGTACAAGGAAATCTTCCACGGGCCGCGCTTCGCCGAGTTGAAGGCGAAGGGCGCGCAGGTGCAGCGCTGCCTGTGGGCTTCGACCGGCACGAAGAATCCGAAATACTCCGACGTGCTCTACGTCGATAATCTCATCGGTGCAGAGACGGTCAACACCGTCCCGCCCGCGACCTACACGGCCATACGCGACCACGGGCAGGTCGCACTCACACTCGAAGAGGGACTCGACGAATGTCGCGCGCTCATCGAGCAGCTTGCGGAGGTCGGTATCGACCTGAAGGCCGTGACCGAGAAGCTGCAAAAGGACGGGCTGAGCGCCTTCGTCAACTCCTTCGACACGCTCGTCGAGTCAATCGAGGCCAAGCGCGACGCGCTCCTCTCCGGCATCAACGAGCGTTTGAGCGCATCTTTGGGAAAATACGCTGACGCGGTGAATGCGGCTATCAAGGAAGCCGAAAAGGGCGACGTGATGCGCCGCGTCTGGCGTAAAGATGCCGCACTGTGGAAGTCGGACGAAGCGCCCCAGAAGATTATCAATAACGCCCTCGGCTGGCTCAACGTCGCCGATCAGATGATCGGCGTCGAAGACGACCTCGTCACCTTCGCCGACCGCATACGCAACGAGCGCGGCTTCCGTACCGTCGTGCTTTGCGGCATGGGCGGCTCGTCGCTCTGCCCCGAAGTCCTGCGTCAAACCTTCGGTCAACAGGAAGGCTACCCGGAACTGCTCGTACTGGATTCGACCGACCCCGACATCGTTGGCGCACTTCGCGATAAGATTGATGTCGAGCACACGCTCTTTATCATCTCTTCAAAGTCGGGCACGACGACCGAGCCTTTGATGTTCTATCGCTACTGGTACGATCAGGTCTCGAAGGTCAAAGAGAATCCGGGCGAGAACTTCATCGCCGTCACAGACCCCGGCACGAAGATGGAGTCGGACGCCACGCGCGACAAATTCAAGCGCATCTTTGTCAACCCGGCGGACATCGGCGGACGCTATTCGGCGCTCTCCTACTTCGGTATCGTGCCCGCGGCCCTGATGGGACTCGACATCAAGAAGCTGCTCGACCGTGCCGAGCGCGTCGTGCATGCCTGCTCGCAGGTCGTGCCCGCGGGCGAGAATCCCGGCGCGCGTCTGGGCGCAATCCTCGGCGAATGCGCGAAGGCTGGACGCAACAAGCTGACCGTCATCGCCGACCCGAAGATCGCCTCGTTCGGGCTGTGGGTCGAACAGCTTATCGCCGAGAGCACGGGCAAAGAAGACAAGGGCATCGTGCCGGTCGCGGGCGAGTCGCTCGGCTCGCCGTCCGTCTACGGCGACGACCGTCTGTTCGTCTCCATCTCCGTCGGCAAGCCCGACAGCGAGATCGAGTCGAAGCTCAAGGCGCTCGAAGCCGCGGGACACCCCGTCGTCTACCGCACGCTGACAGACCTCTACGACATCGGCGAAGAGTTCTTCCTGTGGGAGATTGCGACGGCGTTTGCGGGCTGGCGACTCGGCATCAATCCCTTCGACCAGCCGAACGTGCAGGAGTCGAAGGACGCGACGAAGGAACTGCTCGAAGCCTTCAAGCAGAGCGGCAGTCTGCAACAGCAGCCCGTTCTCGCTAAAGATGGCGAGTTGACGATCTACGCCGACGAAGCGACGCTCGCGGCGCTCCCCAATGGTTCGGTCGAAGAGGCTTTGAAGGCGCACTTGCAGCGCGCGGGCGCGGGCGACTACATCGCTTTGCTCGACTACTTCGAGGAGTCGGACGAGAACGAACGGGTCATCCAACAGATTCGCACGCACCTGCGCGACGCGACGCGCTGCGCCACGACGACGGGCTACGGCCCGCGCTTCCTGCACTCGACGGGACAGCTTCACAAGGGCGGCCCCGCGAGCGGAGTCTTCCTGCAAATCACCGCCGCGGATAAGCGCGACGTGGAACTTCCCGGCGAGCCTTTTACCTTCTCGACGCTCAAGCAGGCGCAGGCGCTCGGCGACTTCCGCTCGCTCTCGTCACGTGGCCGACGCGCCGTCCGCGTCGAACTTGGCACCGAGGTGACGGCTGGACTCGAACGTCTCTATAACCTCGTCCGCGAGGCTTTGCCCGTCTCGGGCGCGACGAAAAGCGGTAGTCAGTAGAAGTAGTCAGTAGGCTCCGCGTGCCACGCGCCGATGCTTGCATCCTGACTACCCGTTGACTAAACAGTTTCTACTACTTGTATTTCTACTGACTACTGACTACTGTCTACTGACTACTTTTCTACTGAGGGAGATTATGGCGACACCTGAACAGACACCGAAGACCGCGAAGATCGGCATGATCGGCCTGGCCGTGATGGGCGAGAATCTGGCGCGCAACATCGAGCGAAACGGCTACTCGGTCGCCGTCTACAATCGGCCACCGAGCAAGGACGAGCCTGACCGCGTGACCACGTTTATGGCGGAGAACGCGGGCAAGCAGTTCGTCGGCACGCGCACGCCCGAGGAGTTCGTGAAGTCACTCGAACGCCCGCGCAAGATTATCCTGCTCGTCAAGGCGGGCGACCCCGTCGATTGGACGATCAACCAGATCAAGCCGTTCCTTGAGCCTGGCGACATCGTCATCGACGGCGGCAACTCGTACTTCATGGACACCGAGCGGCGCGAGAAGCAACTCAAAGCTGAGGGCCTGAACTTCATCGGCTCCGGCGTCTCGGGCGGCGAGAAGGGCGCGCTGTGGGGGCCTTCGCTGATGCCGGGCGGCGACCGAGAGGCTTACGAACAGATTCGCCCCATCTGGGAGGCCATCGCCGCGAAGGTTGACGACGGCCCTTGCGTCACATACATCGGGCCCGGCGGCGCGGGCCACTTCGTCAAGATGGTGCATAACGGCATCGAGTACGGCGACATGCAGCTTATCGCCGAATCCTACGACATCATGCGGCGCGTGTTGGGGATGTCGGCTGACGAGATGGCCGACGTGTACGACGAGTGGAATCGCGGCGACCTCGAATCGTTCCTCATCGAGATTACGGCGAAAATCCTGCGCGTCAAAGACCCTGAGACGAAGAAGCCGCTCGTCGATCTGATACTCGACAAGGCCGGGCAGAAGGGCACGGGGAAGTGGACGAGCGCCATTGCCCTCGACCTCGGCATCATCACGCCGACGATCAACTCGGCTGTCGATGCTCGTAATATCTCCTCGCGCAAAGATGAGCGCGTCGAGGCGAGCAAGCAGATCAAAGGGCCCGAGGGCGGCGGTTTCACCGGAGATAAAAAGGAGATGATCGCGGCTGTCCGCGATGCACTCTACGCGTCGAAGATTTGTTCTTACGCGCAGGGCATGAACCTGATTCGCGCGGGTTCTGAGAACTGGAACTGGAACATCAATCTCGGCGAGACGGCGCGCATCTGGAAAGGCGGCTGCATCATTCGCGCGCAGTTCCTCGGCAAGATCAAGGACGCCTACCAGCGCCGCGCAGACCTGCCGAACCTCCTGCTCGACCCGGACTTCAACGCATACATTCAGGGCGCACAGTCGAACTGGCGACGCGCCGTCACCTCCGCCATGCAGGCGGGCATTCCCGTCCCCGGCATGTCGGCCTCCATCGGCTACTTCGACGCATATCGCACGGCGGAACTCCCGCTCAACCTCACACAGGCGCAGCGCGACTTCTTCGGCTCGCACACATACCTGCGCACGGACAAGCCCGACGAGGGGGCTGTCCATACCGAGTGGGAAGAATTGTTGGAGAAGCAGGGAAATCAGTGACAAGTGATGAGTGATGAGTGATGAGTTGAAGGCTTTTCTTATCACTCATCACTCGTCACTCGTCACCTGCTCTTTTATGCTGTGCGGGCCTATGCTGGTCATCAATGAAACAGTTTGAAAATTTTGATTGGCGCGGGCTTGCACGGCTCCAAAACAAGTAGACAGTAGACAGTATCGCTCCGCGTGTTGGGCATTGCGCTTTCACCCTGACGATTGAATAGCGAAGGTTCTGTTACTGACTACTGACTACTGACTACTGACTACTGAGGCTAATGATGGAAGCAGCGGCTGTTGTGGAAAATCCGATGCGCGCGGGGATGCGTCTTGAGCGGACGGCGGAGCCTTGTACGGTCGTCATCTTTGGCGCATCGGGCGACCTCGCCAAGCGCAAGCTCATCCCCGCGCTCTACAGGCTTGTGCAGGAGCGTGTGCTGCCCGCCGAGTTCGCCATCATCGGACTGGGGCGCACGGCGATGACCAAAGAAGAGTTCCGCGAGAAGATGAAGGCGGCCGTGCTTGAGTTCTCCGAGGCGAAGAGTGTGGACGAAGAGATTTGGCAGTCGTTCGCCGAAGGGATGCACTTCCTGCCGTCGAACATCGACCGGCCCGAATGCTACGGCGAGCTGGCGAAGATGCTTGAACGGGTTGACCAGGAGCGCGGGACGCAGGGCAATCGACTCTTCTATCTCTCGGTCGCGCCGGAGTTCTACGCCGAGGCCGTCAAGCAACTGGGCGAGGCCGGGCTGACGAAGCAGGATAAGGGCTGGGTGAGAGTCATCATCGAGAAGCCCTTCGGGACGAGCCTTGAGAGCGCGCGCGAGTTGAATCAGCAAATCTTAAAGTACCTCGACGAGAAGCAGATTTACCGCATCGACCACTACCTTGGCAAAGAGACAGTCCAGAACCTTCTGGTCTTCCGCTTCGCCAACGGCATCTTCGAGCCGATGTGGAATCGCCAGTACATCGAACACGTGCAGATCACGAACGCCGAGACCGTCGGCGTCGAAGGGCGCGGCGGCTACTACGAGAAGTCGGGCGTGGTGCGCGACATGATTCAGAACCACGTCTTCCAGGTGCTCTCGCTCGTCGCGATGGAGCCGCCCGCCTCGCTCTCTGCCGAGGACGTGCGCGATGAGAAGATCAAGGCCATGCACTCGGCGCGCGAGTTCACGCCCGAGCGCGTCCGGCAAGAATGCGTGCGCGGGCAGTACGGCGCGGGAAGCATCGGCGGCACGCCCGTCCCCGGCTACCGTGAGGAGAAGGGCGTCGCGCCCGACTCGACCACGGAGACCTACGCGATGGTTACGATGTGGTTCGACAACTGGCGCTGGTCGGGCGTGCCGTTCCACATACGCTCGGGCAAGCGTCTCGCCAAACGCGTCACCGAGATTGCCATCCAGTTTCGCGCCGCACCGCACCAGCTCTTCGGCAAGGCGACCGAAGACCTCTCGCCCAACCAGCTCGTCATACGCATCCAGCCCGACGAAGGCATTACCCTGCGCGTCGCGGCGAAAGTGCCGGGACAGGTCACGCGCATCCGCGACGTGAACATGGACTTCCGCTACGGAGCCAGTTTCGGCGTTCAACTGGCCGAAGCCTACGAGCGTCTGATTCTCGACTGTATCCTCGGCGACTCAACCCTGTACGCGCGCAAGGACATGACCGAGCGCGGCTGGGAACTCGTCACGCCCATCCTCGACGAATGGGCCACGCACAAGTCGGAGGCCAACTTCCCTAACTACGAGGCCGGAAGCTGGGGCCCCGATGAATCTTTCCGCTTTCTTGAACAGCAGGGCCGCCACTGGCGAAGACCGTGAAGGCAGTGACGAGTGACAAGTGACGAGTGACAAGATAAGAACTGTCTCCTACTCGTCACCTGTCACCCGTCACTTGTCACTGCTTTAAATTTATGGAAACACAGACACGCGATACTAATCCGTCATCTCCGGCAGCGAAGGGCATCGACGCCGCGAAGCTCGAACGAGAGCTGAACGCGATGTGGGCGGAGATGTCCGCGCCGGAGGGCGAGGCGCAGTCGGCGGGCGTCGTGCGCGCGTGCGTGTTGAATCTCGTAGTGTATGCGGCGGGGCCCGAGGAGCGTGGTGAGGTGGACGCGCTGTTGGAAGCAGTCGTCGAGCGCCACCCGTGCCGCGCCATCGTCCTTGTGGCCGACCGCAAGGCGGAAGAGATGCGGATTGCGGCTTCCGTCTCGACACGCTGCCGGCCTTCTTCGCGCGGCTCGAAACGTATCTGCGGCGAGCAGGTCACAATCGAGGCCGCGGGCGCGGCAGTGGGTACGGCTTCGACGGCGGTCGCGCCGATGCTCGTGCCCGACGTGCCGGTCTTTCTCTGGTGGAAAGACATTCCCGATTACGAAGACAAGCTCTTTACACGTCTCGCGGGGATGGCCGACCGTGTCGTCATCGACTCGGCCTCGTTCGACCGGCCGCACGCGGATATGCTTCGGCTCGCGCAACTCCTTGAGGAAGGCGGCCCGCGCCTGAGCGACCTGAACTGGGGGCGTCTGACTTCGTGGCGCTCGCTCGTCGCGAGCTTCTGGGACGTGGCCGACTATCGCGAGTCGCTCTCGCAGATAAATAAAGTGGTCATCGAATACGACCCGCCCGACCGCTCGCACGATCAGATTGCGCCGAAGGCTCTGCTCGCGCTCGGGTGGATCGTCGCCTCGCTCGGGTGGGAGATGGCGGAAGGCAGTTCGGCGGTCGCGGAAGGCGGCGCGCAGTTTCGACTCAGTAGCGAAGGACGCGAGATCGAGGCCGTGCTTGCGGCGACCGACGACGTGGCGGGGCGCGATGGCCTCGTCACCTCACTGACGATCTCGACCGCAACGGGCGATGAGTTCTACGTCGAGTTATTGCTTGAAGAGCACAAGCTGAAGACCGGCGCGCGCCTGAGCGGCGGCGGCGGCCACACGGTCGGGCGCGTGCTCGGATACGAAGCGCACACGGAAGGCCAGCGCCTGTGTAGCGAACTCGATATCCTCACACGCGACGAGATATACGAAAAGGCCGTCGCGCAGACGGCGAGGCTGCTCGGGGCGGTGGGCGGCTAAAGGGCAAGCCCCACATAAAAACAGGGGGAGTTTCCCGTAAACAAATGATAATCGCAGGAGACATCGGGGGGACTAAAACTAACGTCGCCCTGTTCGAGGCCGAAGGGGACAAACTTACCCGTGTGGTCTTGGAACAAAGCTTCCCGAGCGGGGGCTACGATTCGCTCGAAGCCATCCTTGCGGAGTTCGTCGAGGCGCACAGGCCGGACAAGATCACGCATGCCTGCTTCGGTGTGGCCGGGCCCGTTTCCGAGGGACGCGCCGAGACTTCAAACCTCGCATGGTATATCAGGAGCGAAAAGCTCGCGGAGACTCTGGGAGTCCGTCACGTCGGCCTCATCAACGACCTTGAAGCGACGGCCTACGGCATCGAGTGGCTTCGGCCCGAACAGCTCTACACACTCAACGAGGGCGAGGCCGGGCGCGAGGGGCATCGAGCCTTAATCGCGGCGGGCACGGGTCTCGGCATGGCCGGGATTTTCTTCGACGGCCAACATTATCACCCGATGGCCTCGGAGGGCGGCCACATTGATTTCGCCCCGCGTAATGAGCACGAGTTCCGCATGCTGCTCTATCTGAGGGAGCAGCTTGGCGGGCGCGTCAGTTACGAGCGAGTGCTGTCGGGGATGGGGCTGTTCAATATCTACTCTTTCCTACGCGACACTGGATATGGGCCCGAACCCGTGTGGCTCGCGGAAGAGATCAAGAGCGGCGACCGTACGGCAGCGGTCTCGCGCGCGGGACTCGCAGGCAAAAGCGACCTTGCCGTGAAAGCATTGGAGATGCTCGTCGAGGTTTACGGCGCGATGGCCGGCAACCTCGCACTGCTCTTGAAGTCTTTCGGCGGACTCTACGTCGGCGGCGGCATCGCACCGAAGATCATCGAGAAGCTGAAGGACGGAACCTTCATGCGTAACTACAGCGACAAGGGGCGCATGTCCGCGCTCGTCAACTCTATCCCCGTGCGCGTCATCCTCGACGACAAGACGGCGCTTTACGGCGCTGCGCGCTGCGCGCTGATGGGAGAAGGCTGAGAGAGGCTACAGAAAGAGATGCAGGCCGCAGGACACAAGCCGGATGTAAAAGTCTTCGATAGCGCGGAGGAGGTGGCGCGTGCGGCTGCACGCCGCATCGTCGAGCTTGCGAAAGAATCAATCGACACGAGAGGAGTTTTCAGCCTCACGCTCTCGGGTGGCTCCACTCCACGGAGTATCTACGAACTGCTCGCGGGCGAAGAGTTCCGCGACCGTGTTGACTGGCCGAACGTACACATCTTCTTCGGTGACGAGCGGACGGTCGCACCCGACCACGCCGACAGCAACTATCGCATGGCGAACGAGACGCTTCTCTCACGCGTGCCTATCCCTGCGGAGAACCTCCACCGCATCGAGGGCGTAGGCGACGCGGCGGCGAACGCAAGCGACTACGAATCGGAGATGCGCGGCTTCTTTGGCGACGCCGTGTGGCCGCGACTCGACCTCGTCATGCTCGGCATGGGTGATGACGGCCACACGGCCTCGCTCTTTCCCGGCACGAACGCGCTTGAAGAACAGTTGAAGTGGGTCGTCGCCAACTGGGTCGAGAAGTTTGATACGTGGCGCATCACTCTCAGCGCACCCGCACTCAACGGCGCGCGCCACATTCTCTTTCTCGTCACCGGCGCGGGCAAGGCCGAGCGCCTGCGCGAAGTCTTAAAGGGCGAGCGCGATCCTTCGCGTCTTCCCTCGCAACTCATTCAACCGCCCGACGGCACGCTCGAATGGTACGTTGACCGCGCTGCCGCTGTGCGTCTGGAAGATGATTGAGTAAGACAGGCGCGGGCGAGCGCCGGGTTGAGTTTAAGCGGACATTCATTCACCGCAGAGGCGCTGAGTTCGCCGAGACTCGCAGAGGGTTTCGGATTTGAAATCCCAAATCTGAAATGCTGAATCCCTCTGCGCCCCCTCCGCGTCCTCAGCGCCTCTGCGGTGAAAAGCCACGCGCCCATTGCCGGGAACGATGAAAGCGGCGACGGTCAAAGATGAAAGCAGTGGCAAAGCTGATTTAGCTCTATCATCCCTCTTCTCGTCATAGCGACCTGATGCCAACCAAAGAACAGGAAAGACTCCGCGAGCCATACAAGACTTCGATTCATCCCTGGCGGAAGTGGGGGCCCTACGTCTCGGAGCGCGCGTGGGGAACGGTGCGCGAGGATTACAGCGCGGACGGTAACGCCTGGGGCTATTTTCCGCACGACCATGCACGCTCGCGCGCATACCGTTGGGGCGAGGACGGCATGGCGGGGATTTGCGACCGCTACCAGTTGCTCTGCTTCTCGCTCGCGCTCTGGAACGGGCGCGACCCAATCTTGAAGGAGCGCATGTTCGGCTGCGTCGGCTCGGAGGCGAACCACGGCGAGGACGTGAAGGAGTATTACTTCTATCTCGACTCGACGCCCACGCACTCGTACATGAAATACCTGTACAAGTATCCGCAGGCCGAGTATCCATACGCGAAGCTGATCGAAGAGAACAGAGGCCGTGGACAGGGGCCCGAGTACGAGCTTCTGGACACGGGCCTCTTCGATGAAGACCGCTACTTCGACGTGTTCGTCGAGTACGCAAAGGCGGGCCCCGAGGATATCGTCGTCCGCATCGAAGCTTTCAATCGGGGCCCAGAGGATGCGCCGCTCGACCTGCTTCCGCATCTCTGGTTCCGTAACACTTGGGCGTGGTGGCCCGAGCCGGGGCCCGAACCCTCCATCACACGGGGCCCTTCCGGCAAAGGCTTTACAAGCTTACTGGCGACTGACGAGGCCGTAGGCCCGATGCCCGGCCTGTCGCACGTCTACCAGCTCGGCGCGCGCTATCTCTACGCCGACGAAGGGGCCGAAGCCCTCTTCACCTTCAACGAGACGAACAACCCGCGCATCTGGGGCGCGTCCGCGCAGAGCCGCAAGCCCTATGTCAAAGACGGCTTCCACCGCTTTGTCGTTGGTGGCGAGCGCGCGGCGGTCAACCCCGAAGAGTTCGGCACAAAGGCGTGCCTGCACTACTCGAATCTGAACGTCCCGGCGGGCGGCTCGGTCGTCGTTCGTCTGCGCCTGACCGATGAGTTGTTGACCGAGCCGCTTGGTGATGTTAATGAGATAGTCGCCGAACGTAGGCGCGAGGCCGACGAGTTTTACAAAGAGATTCAGCCGCCCGGTGCAAGCGTGGACGAGCTGCGTGTGCAGCGTCAGGCGCTCGCCGGGATGCTCTGGACGAAACAGATTTATCTCTACGACGTGAGCGTCTGGCTCGACGGCGACAACCCGGAGTGGCCCCCGCCCGAGTCGCACAAGCAGATACGCAACTCGCACTGGAAGCACCTCAACTCGATGCGCGTGCTCTCGATGCCGGACAAGTGGGAGTACCCCTGGTTCGCGGCGTGGGATTTGGCGTTCCACACGGTTCCGCTCGCGCTCGTTGACCCCGAGTTCGCGAAGGAACAGCTCTGGCTCCTCCTCTTCGAGCAGTTCCAGCACCCGAACGGCCAGCTCCCGGCCTACGAGTGGGAGTTCTCTGACTTGAACCCGCCTGTGCATGCGTGGGCCGTGTGGAGAATCTACAACATGGATCGGGTTCGGTCTGGTAAGTCCGACCGGCAGTTCCTTGAGAAGTGCTTCCACAAGCTCCTCATCAACTTCACCTGGTGGGTGAACAAGGTTGATGCACAGGGCAATAACGTCTTCGAGGGTGGCTTCCTTGGCTTAGACAACATTACGGTCATCGACCGCAGTCAGCCTCTGCCTTTCGGCGCGCATCTTGAGCAGTCGGACGCGACCGGCTGGATGGGCATGTTCTGCCTCAACCTCATGCGCATCGCTCTGGAGCTGGCGAAGGAGAACAAGGCTTATGAGGGGATGGCGACGAAGTTCTTCCAGCACTACGCCTACATCGGCGCGGCGATGAAGCAGATGGGCGTGGCCGACGTGCAGCTCTGGGACGAGTCGGACAAGTTCTTCTACGACGTGCTCGGCTACGCCGACGGAACCTATGATAAGTTCCGCGTCCGCTCGCTCGTCGGACTCATCCCGCTCTGGGCCATCGAACGTCTGGAAGAGGATTGGATCGAGCCTTTCCCCGAGTTCCACTCGAACCTCAACTGGTTCCTCAACAACCGACAAGACATCGTGCAGCGCTGCGTCACGACACTTGAGCACGACGGCAAGCGCGTACACGTGCTCGCCATCGTCAACCCGGAGCAGATGCGCGGGCTTTTGGAGCGCGTCTGGGACCCTGACGAGTTTCGCTCGGACTACGGGCTGCGCAGTCTCTCGAAGTTCCACGAGCAGCACCCTTTCAGCTTCGGCAACGCGCATGTGGGTTACGAGCCTGCCGAGTCTAAAGAGATGCTCAAAGGCGGCAACTCCAACTGGCGCGGCCCCGTCTGGTTCCCGACCAGTTTTATGATGATCGAGTCTTTGCGCAAACTCGGTAAGGCTTACGGCCAAAAGTTCGAGGTTCAAAGCCCTGTCCCCGGCGAGCCGGACGTAAAGCTCGATGACATGGCGCGCGGCTTCGCCGACCGTCTCATCCGAATCTTTACGCGCGACGACGACGGGCGAAGACCCGCGCACGGCTGGTACAAAAAATTTCAGGAAGACCCGCACTGGCGCGACCTCCTGCTCTTCTACGAGTATTACCACGGTGACACCGGCATGGGCCTCGGAGCCTCGCACCAAACCGGCTGGTCTGGACTCGTCGCCTCTTTGATTGACGAGTGGCGCAGATGAGTGGGGAGTGATAAGTGATGAGTGATGAGTGATGCGTGATAAGTGATAAGACAAGACAACTGCCGCTGTTCTTTCTTATCACTCATCACTTATCACTTTCGCAAAGGTATTTATGACCGCTCAGCTTGACCCTTCAGAGTTGACGCTGCTTCAGGCGCTTGCGGCTCGTTACCCGACGGCCGATCTCGCGCTGGCGGAAGTCGCGGCGCTGCGTGCCTCGCTCTCGCTCCCGAAGGGTGTCGTGCATGTCGTCAGCGACGTACACGGCGAGTACAAGAAGCTGCGCCACATCATCAACAATGCTTCGGGTAGCCTGCGCCCGCTCGTCGAAACACTCTTCGACGGTGAGATGAGCGCCGAGGAGGTCTGGCAACTGCTCGCGGTCGTTTACTACCCGCACGAGGCTATCGAATACTGGAGGCCGACGCTGCAAGACCAGTCCGCGCGCCGCGTGTGGGTGCGCGCGACTCTACGCAGGCAGTTCCGCATCGTGCGCGCGCTCGTCTCCAGCCGTCGGCTCGGCGACCTGCGCGAACTCTTTCCCGTGGAGCGGCGCGAACTCTTCGAGGAGCTTCTGTTCGAGCCTTTGACGGGCCGGGGCACATTCTTCGTGGACGACATGATCGAGACGCTCTCTCTACACGAGAGGGATTTCTCCGCCGTGCGCGCCGCCTCGCGACTGGTGCGAGACCTCTCGGTCGCAGAGATCATCGTCGCGGGCGATCTGGGCGACCGGGGCCCGCGCATAGATCGCGTTATCGACTATCTGCTTCAGCAGCCGCACGTCTCATTCGCGTGGGGCAATCACGACGCCTCCTGGATGGGTGCGTGTCTCGGTCATACGGCGCTGATCGCGACCGTTCTGCGCATCTCGCTTCGTTACCGAAGGCTCTCACAGCTCGAAGAGGGCTATGGCGTCATGATCGCCCCGCTCGAACGACTCGCACGCACCGTCTATGCGGACGACCCCGCCGATTGTTTCAAGGCGAAGGGGACGGGGCTGCGCGAAGACCTTCTCATGGCGCGCATGCAGAAGGCCGCGGCCATCATGCAGTTCAAACTCGAAGGGCAGACGATACGCCGTCACCCGGAATGGGAGTTGGAGCAACGGAATCTGCTACACAGAATCAACCAGACGGAAGGCACGGTCGAGATCGAGGGGCGCGCGCACAAGATGCTCGACACGCATCTGCCCACGCTCGACCCCGCCGACCCTTACAAGCTGAGTGTTGAAGAACAGGCTTGCATGGATCGCATCCGTCAGTCGTTCGTCTCAAGCTCGCGGCTCTGGCATCACATGCTCGCGGTCGTCCGCCACGGCGCGATGTGGCTCAGGCGCGACCAGGCGCTTATCTTCCACGGCTGTGTTCCTGTTGACGAAGAGGGGCAGCCGCTCACGCTCGAAGTTGACGGCCACGCGTGCTCGGGTCGTGAGCTGTTCGACGCGCTCGACCGAATGGTGCGCGGATGCTTCCGCAGAGGCGCAGAGCGGGCCGACAGCGACACGGACTGGCTCTGGTATCTCTGGTCGGGCCCGCGCTCGCCGCTCTTCGGCAAAGACCGCATGGCGACCTTCGAGACGTACTTCGTCGAAGACAAGTCCACGCACAAGGAGACAAAGAATCCTTACTTTCAACTTATCCAGAACGCGGACTTCTGCAAACGTCTTGCGAGCGATTTCGGAGTCGTCGAAGAGGCGCTCATCGTCAACGGCCACGTCCCCGTCCGTATAGAAAAGGGTGAAGCGCCGGTCAAGCACGGCGGCGGAGCCGTGACCATCGACGGAGCCTTCTCGGAAGCCTACGGCGACCGAGGCTACACGCTCATCCTCGCGCCCGAGCGCATCGCCCTCGCCGAGCATCACCACTTCGAGTCGATCAGCGATGCCATCACCGAAGGCGCAGACATCGTGCCCCGTGTGACGACCGTCCGCGCCTACGACCCGCCCCGCCGTGTCGCCGATACGGAAGAGGGCGAACGACTCCGCGCAAGCATCACCGCGCTCGAAAAGCTTGCCGACGCATACGAGCAGGGACTACTCCTCGAAGACTCCGGCCCGCCACATTAAACCGCATCGCTTCAACAGCTTAGGCGCACAATGATGACTGCCGTGAAGGCGTCCGTCTAATCTTGACAAAAAAGTCAGGTATCGTTAGTATTGGGTTGCGTTGAAGGATTCGCAGTCAACTGGCGGGTGCGTTTTATGAAAGTCTCGGCACAGGAAGAGTACGGTCTGCGCTGCCTCTTGCAACTGGCCCGCCTGGGCGAGGGCGAGTTCCTGACGCTCGGGCAGATCGCCGGGCGCGAGGGCATCTCGCAGGCGAACGCGGGCAAGGTTTTGTGGCTCTTGAACAAGGCCAAGCTCGTCAGCTCGATTCGCGGCACGAAGGGCGGCTACATGCTTGCGCGTCCCGCCGAGGTCATTCGCCTGAGCGAGATCATCAAGGTGCTTGATGAGGGCGAAATCGAGGGGCACTGCAAGACCTATCCGGGCGTGCTCGACTCGTGCGTCCACACGGGCGACTGCGGCATACGCTCTGTCATCGTCAACGTCCACGAGGTTGTCGAGCGCGCTCTGTCAGGCATCACGCTGGCGCAGTTGACGGGAACGGAACAGAACGTTGACACGACGCTCCACCAGATTCAAGGGTTGCGGACGACAGCCGAGACATTGAGCGGACGCACGCAGTGAAGATTTATAGATAAGTCCGAAAGAGAGTTCGGAGAGAAATCATACGATGAGCACAATCGAGCTACTGGCGAACAAAGAATACAAGTACGGCTTCGTCACAGACATCGAGTCGGACGTGATTCCACGCGGATTGTCGGAAGATACCGTCCGCCTCATCAGTGAGAAGAAGAACGAGCCGGAGTGGATGCTTGAATTCCGTCTGAAGGCATACCGCCAGTGGTTGAAGATGTCGGAGCCGAAGCACTGGCCGAACATCAGGTATCCGGAAGTCGATTACCAGGACATCATCTATTACAGCGCGCCCAAGCAGAAGGCGACGAAGGCCAGCCTCGACGAGGTTGACCCGGAACTGCTGCGCACCTTCGAGAAGCTCGGCATCCCTTTGAACGAGCAGAAGCAGTTGGCGAACGTCGCCGTCGATGCCGTCTTCGACTCCGTCTCGGTCGCGACCACCTACAAAGAGAAGCTCAGGAAGCACGGCGTCATCTTCTGCTCGTTCACCGAGGCGATACGCGACCACGCAGACCTCGTCAAGAAGTACCTCGGCTCGGTCGTGCCCGTCGGCGACAACTACTTCGCGGCCTTGAACGGCGCGGTCTTCACCGACGGCTCGTTCGTCTTCATCCCCAAGGGCGTCCGCTGCCCGATGGAGCTTTCGACCTACTTCCGCATCAACAATCAGGAGTCAGGGCAGTTCGAGCGCACGCTCATCGTCGCGGAGGAGGGCGCACACGTCTCTTACCTCGAAGGCTGCACCGCGCCGAAGTTCGACAAGAACCAGTTGCACGCGGCGGTCGTGGAACTCGTCGCGCTCGACGATGCCGAGATCAAATATTCGACGGTGCAGAATTGGTACGCGGGCGACGAAGAGGGCAAGGGCGGCATTTATAATTTCGTCACCAAGCGCGGCGCGTGTCGCGGTCGCAATTCCAAGATTTCATGGACGCAGGTCGAGACCGGTTCGGCGATTACATGGAAGTACCCTTCGTGCATCCTGCAAGGCGACAACTCCATCGGCGAGTTCTACTCGGTCGCTTTAACGAACCACGCGCAGCAGGCCGACACGGGCACGAAGATGATTCACATCGGCAAGAACACGCGCTCGACGATCATCTCGAAGGGCATCTCGGCGGGCAAGTCGAACAACTCTTACCGTGGTCTCGTCAAGGTACTCGCAGGCGCGGAAGGCGCGCGCAACTACACGCAGTGCGACTCGATGCTCATCGGCCAGAGGTGCGGCGCGAACACTTTCCCCTACATCGAGGTGATGAACAACACCGCGCGCGTCGAACACGAGGCGACGACCTCGCGCATCAGCGAAGATCAGTTGTTCTATCTTCAACAGCGCGGCATCTCGCAGGAGGACGCGATCTCGCTCATCATCAACGGCTTCTGCAAGGACGTGTTCCGCGAGTTGCCGATGGAGTTCGCCGTCGAGGCGCAGCGCCTGCTTGGGATGAAGCTTGAGAACAGTGTTGGTTAGCGGTCAGCTTTCAGCGCGCAGCCGTCAGCTTCATTAATGCAAAGCTGACGGCTGATTTCTGAGCGCCGAAAGCTCAGAGAAGGAGTCATCAGGACAGTGCTTGAGATAAAAGATTTACATGCGACGGTTGACGGCAAAGAGATTTTGCGCGGCATCGACCTGACGGTTAATAAGGGCGAGATTCACGCCATCATGGGGCCCAACGGCTCTGGGAAATCGACGCTGGCGAAGGTTCTGGCGGGCCATCCCGCTTATGTCGTGACGAAGGGCGAAGTCCTCTTCGAGGGCAAGAACCTGCTCGAACTTCCGCCGGACGAGCGCGCGCGTGCGGGCGTCTTTCTCGCCTTCCAGTACCCCGTAGAGGTTCCGGGCGTGTCGAACGCGCAGTTCCTCCGGCTCGCTTACAATGAGAAGCGCAAGCACTTTGGCGAGGAGGAGCTTGACCCGCTTGAGTTCAAAGACCTTCTGGCCGAGCGCGCGAAGATCGTCGAGATGGATGCGGGTCTGATGTCTCGCTCCGTCAATGAGGGCTTCTCGGGCGGCGAGAAGAAGCGCAACGAGATTTTGCAGATGGCCGTGCTTGAGCCAAAGCTCGCTATCTTAGACGAGACCGACTCGGGGCTTGACATCGACGCACTGCGTATCGTCGCCGACGGCGTCAACAAGCTTCGCACGCCCGATAACGCCGTCGTACTCGTCACGCACTATCAACGCCTCCTCAACTACATCGTGCCCGACCACGTCCACGTGCTCTATCGTGGCCGCATCGTCCGCACTGGCGGCAAAGAACTCGCGTTCGAGCTTGAGGAGAAGGGCTACGACTGGATTAAAGAAGCCGTCAACAATCAGCAGACGGCCATCGGCGCTTGAGAGTCAGCCATTGGCGCTTGAGTGTGTTGAGACTCTTGATTGATTGACTTCAAAACTTGAACGTACAAAAGAGATAAAAGTCGGCGGACGAAACGCCGACTGCTGAAAGCTCGGAATAATGTCACAGGCCATCAAAGAACAGAGCGCGTACGGCGAAGCCTTCCGCGAGTTTGCCGACGGCGCGCGCGCGTGCGAGCCGGGCTGGGTCGCGCGCCTGCGCGAAGGCGCGTTCGAGCGCTTCGAGGAACTCGGACTGCCGACGACGGACGAAGAGGATTGGAAGTACACTTCGGTCGCGCCGCTCGCGCGACAGACGTTCAAGCCCGCGAACGTCGAGTCTACTAAACAGGCAGACCGCACAGCCGTTGAGCATTTTGTCAGCGCCGAGGCAAAGGGAAGTCATCTAGTCTTCATCAACGGTCACTTCAGCCCTACGCTCTCATCGCTCGAAGCGATTCCCGAAGGAGTCGTCGCTGCGGACATCGGAGCGGCGCTCGCGGGTGAGCACGCGGAAGTTTTGTGGGAGCATCTCGGAAGACTCTCCGGCGAGGGAAGCGACGCGTTCTCCGCGCTCAACACGGCTTTCATCGGCGGCGGCGCATTCCTCCATGTCCCCGCGGGCGTGACGGTCGAAGCGCCCGTGCAGCTACTCTTCCTGACGACCGCGGATGAGGTCGGGAGGACGGCTCCGGGTGAGGCCGAGAGCGCCGCCTTCCCGCGCGTGCTCGTCGTGACGGGGCGCGACAGCCGTCTCGACATCATCGAGTCTTATGCTGCGCTCGGAGACGAAACATACTTCACCGACGCGGTCGTCGAGGTCTTCGTCGGAGAGGGGGCGCGCGTCACGCACTACAAGGTGCAGGACGAGGGCGCACGCGCATTTCACATCGCTTCGACCCGCGCTGAAGTCACGCGCAGCGGCTCATACGACCTGACGACCGTGACACTCGGCGCACAGCTCTCGCGTCACAATATCGAGGTACTGCTCGCAAGCGAGGGCGCGGAGTGCCGCGTCGATGGCCTCTACATCGTCGGCACGGGGCAGCATACCGACACACACTCGCTCATCGACCACCGCGAGCCTCACTGCACGAGCCGCCAGAATTACAAGGGCATCCTCGACGGGAAGTCGCGCGCGGTCTTTAACGGTCGTGTGTTCGTCCGCGAGGGCGCGCAAAAGACTGACGCCGAACAGAGCAACAAGAATCTCCTTCTCTCAACTGATGCGCGTGTGGACACCAAGCCGCAGTTGGAGATTCTGAACGACGACGTGAAGTGCTCGCACGGCGCGACCGTCGGTCAGCTCGAAGAGGAAGAGCTGTTCTACCTCTTGAGCCGCGGCCTGCACGCCGACCTCGCGCGAAACCTCCTGACCTACGGCTTCGCCGAGGAGATCGTCGGTAGGGTCAAGTTCGATTCAATCCGCGCGCAGTTGGACGAAGCGATTCTCAATCGCCTCCACGCGCGGCTTGAGGCATGAAACGGAAGCCCGACCGTGAGGGAGGGCGTAGGGCCTGCATATCAAGCGGAGCCGAGAGCTTAAGAGATGATCGCAACAGAGAAGATGATCGCGACAGAGAAGACAATCGAACATAGGGGCGCGGGCAGCGGATGGGACGTTGCGCGCGTGCGCGAAGACTTTCCAGTCCTCGGCCAGACGGTGAACGGCAAGCCGCTCGTCTATCTCGACAACGCGGCGTCGGCGCAGGTGCCTCGCATCGTCATCGAGCGCGGGTCGAAGTATCTCCGCGAGGAACACTCGAACATACACCGCGGCGTCCATTACCTGAGCCAGCGCGCGACCTCCGCCTACGAGGGCGCACGCGAGAAGGTCAAGCGCTTCATCAACGCGCGCGAGGCGCGAGAGTGCATCTTCGTGCGCGGCGTTACAGAAGGCGTTAACCTCGTCATGCACGGCTATGGGCGGAAGTTCGTCGGGGAGGGCGACGAGATCGTCGTCTCCGAGATGGAGCATCACTCGAACCTCGTCCCCTGGCAGATGCTCTGCGAAGAGAAGGGCGCGCGCCTTCGTGTCATCCCGATGAACGACGCCGGAGAGTTGCTGCTCGACGAGTTCGACGCCGTCTTGAATGAACGCACGAAGCTCGTCTGCGTCGGCCATATCTCGAACGCGCTCGGCACGATAAATCCCATCAAGGAGATTACGGCGCGGGCGCACAAGATGGGCGTGCCCGTGCTCGTCGATGGGGCGCAGGGCGCTCCGCACCTCGCTTTGGACGTGCAGGATTTGGACTGCGACTTCTACGTCATCTCCGGCCACAAGATGTTCGCGCCGACGGGCAGCGGCGTGCTCTACGGCAAGGCCGAGCTTTTGGAGAAGATGAACCCATTCTTAGGCGGCGGCTCGATGATTCGCACCGTCACGTTCGAGCGGAGCACGTACGCCGCTATCCCCGACAAGTTCGAGGCGGGCACTCCGGCCATCGCCTCGCAGATCGGACTCGGCGCGGCGATTGATTATCTCAATAGCCTCGACCGCGCGGCGGCGCTCGCACACGAACATGAATTGCTCGCCTACGCCACCGAGAAAATCTCAGCCGTCGAGGGCGTCCGTATCATCGGCACGGCGCGCGAGAAGGCGAGCGTCCTCGCCTTCGTCATCGACGAGATTCACCCACATGACATCGGGACGATCTTAGACCATGAAGGGGTCGCGGTGAGGGCGGGACACCATTGCGCGCAACCGGTCATGCAGCACTTCAACGTGCCCGCCACGACGCGCGCTTCTTTCGCCTTCTACAATACTAAAGAGGAAGTGGATATTTTTATCCGTGCGGTCGAAAGTGTGATCGAGGTGTTAGGCTAGCAATGTCTGAAGAACTCCGCGAGCTATTCAACGAGGTAGTGAAAGATCACGAAAAAAAACCTCGCAATTTTCACCGAATCGAGACGGCCAATCGAAAGTCCCTCGGCCACAATCGGACTTGCGGCGATATGCTGGTGGTCTACATGCAGCTGGAGGGTGAGGTCGTAAAGGACATCAGCTTTCTAGGGGAGGGCTGCTCAATCTCAAAGTCATCTGCAAGTATGATGACAGAGGCTCTTAAAGGTAAGACCCGTCAAGAGGCAGAAGCCATCTTCGATAAGTTCCACCAGATGGTTATCGGGAAGCTCGATGCAGAGACCCTCCCCGATCAATTGGGCAAACTAGGAAAAGCCTTCGGCAACGTTCACAAGTTCCATGCGCGTGTGCCATGTGCGAGCCTCCCGTGGCATACGATGCGTGCCGCGCTCGAAGGCGAGGAGATGACATCAACGGAACACGTTGGCCCCGCCCTCCCGCAGCCAGCAGCCTCCGAGTAAGTCTCTGACGACCATCACAAAGCTCTGAAGGCGGCCCGCTCTGGGTCGCCTTCGTTCTATTGAATTAAAGCAGCTTTCACTTGAATGTAATGTCAGTAGGGTTCACCGCAGAGGCGCGGAGGGCGCCGAGACTCGCAGAGGGTTGAATTATCTCTGCGAGTCTCTCCGTCCTCAGCGCCTCTGCGGTGAATATCCCGTCCTCTTCATTCAAGTGAAAATTGCTATAGCACCTAGGACGCTGTAAAATTCTTCCATCTATCGTACTTCGGAGTCTTTTGCCCGCATGAACATCCGTCTAATCGAGTTGCGCGAGATACGCCTGCGGCTCGTACACTTTTTCGAGACAAGCTTCGGGCGCACGATTGAGCGACGCATTATGCTCGTCCGCGTCACGGATAGCGACGGCGCGGAAGGCTGGGGCGAGTGTACGGCGGGCGAGGGGCCTTTCTACTGCGAGGAGTGGATCGACTCGGCCTGGGAGGTGACGCGCGGTTTCCTCGCGCCGATGATTCTCGGCCATGAGTCGGAGACGGCCTCCGACGTGGGCGAGTTGATGCGGAGCGTGCGCGGCAATCGCATGGCGAAGGCTTCAATCGAGACGGCCTGTTGGGACTTGGAGTCGAAGCGTCTGGGCGTGCCGCTCTGGAAGCATCTCGGGGGCGTGCAGACGGAGATTCCCTGCGGCGTCTCAATCGGCATACAGGATTCGCCCGAAGCCCTTATCGAAAAAATCGAAGGTGAGCTTGCCGCAGGCTACCAACGCATCAAGATCAAGATCAAGCCGGGTTGGGATCGCGCCGTCGTCGAGCAAGTCCGCGCACGCTTCCCCGACACGCCGTTGATGGTTGACGCCAATTCCGCCTATACGCTCGAAGACCTGCCTACCTTACGCGCGCTCGACGAGTACGACCTGATGATGATCGAGCAGCCGCTCGCCTATGACGACCGCGAAGACCACGCCGCGCTCCAGCGTCAGATCAAAACGCCTGTCTGCCTCGACGAGTCTATCCACTCAGCCGAGGACGCGCGCAAGGCCATCGAGCTTGGGGCCTGTCGCATCATCAACGTCAAGCTGGGCCGCGTCGGTGGACACAGTGAGGCCGCACGCGTCGAGGCCGTGTGCCGTCGCAGCCGGATTCCCATCTGGTGCGGCGGCATGCTCGAATCCGGGATCGGGCGCGCACACAATATCGCGATGGCGACCCTGCGCGGCTTCACGCTCCCCGGCGACGTGTCCGCCAGCGCACGCTACTGGGCCGAGGACATCATCGAGCCGCAAGTCACCGTCACGCCGCATGGAACCATCAATGCGCCCGATGCACCCGGCATCGGCTTTGAAGTCCGACGTGATCTCATCGAATCACTGACCGTACGCACAGAGACGCTGACCGCCGGTTGAAACACATGCAGCTCGCACTCGACAGCACAAACGCGCAAAGGCTGCTCCGCCATTTCGAGAGCAGGCGCGTTGAGATTCTCTCGCTGTCGCGTAAGCTCTGCGAGATAGAATCGCCGTCGGGCGACGGCGTGGGAAGCGGTACGGTCGTCCGTCTGCTCTCAGAAGCGGCGGAGTCTCTAAGCGTTGTCGAATCGGTCGAGCGCATCGAAGCGCCCGAAGGCTATGGCGAGCACTTAATCATTCGCGCATTCGGTCAAGCTTCTTCCGAAGAGCGCACGATACTTCTGCTCGGCCACACGGACACTGTGCATCCGCGCGGCACTCTCGCCGAAAGACCGTGGCGCGAGTCGGAGGGGCGCATACACGCGCCGGGTGTCTACGACATGAAGGCGAGCTGCGCCGTCGCGCTCGAAGCGATTCACGCTTGTGCAGTGCTCGGGATCGAGCCGCGACGACCGGTCGTACTTCTTTTGACGTGTGATGAAGAGGCAGGGAGTTTCAGCGGGCGCGCACTCGTCGAGCGCGAGTCGGCACGCGCCGAGTGCGTGCTCGTGCTTGAGCCGCCAGCGCCGGGCGGACGCGCGAAGACGGCACGCAAAGGGACTGGACTCTTCACGCTCGTTGTCGAAGGTCGCGCCGCTCACGCGGGGCTTGAGCCTGAGAAGGGTATTAGCGCCGTCCTCGAAATTGCGCGGCAGATAGAGCACGTCGCCTCGCTCGCGCGACCCGAACTCGGCACGACCATCAACGTCGGAACTGTGTCGGGGGGCACGGTCGCCAACGTCGTCGCCGGAGAGGCGCGCGCCGAGATCGACGTGCGCTTCAGCAGCGCGGACGAGGCACAGCGTGTCGAGCAGTCGATACGCGGGTTGAAGCCGTTCGACGAGCGTGCGCGGCTCCGTGTGGGCGGCACGATTAATCGCCCGCCGATGGAGCGCACCCCCGCCGTGGCCGAACTCTTCGAGCGGGCGCGACACGTGGCTGCCTCTCTCGGCATCGAGCTTGGAGAGGCGAGCGTGGGCGGAGCTTCGGACGGGAACTTCGCTGCCGCCTGTGGTGCGACCGTGCTTGATGGTCTCGGCGTCGATGGCGACGGC
The DNA here is from genome assembly GCA_032162705.1 of Acidobacteriota bacterium. Classification (GTDB taxonomy): domain Bacteria; phylum Acidobacteriota; class Blastocatellia; order Pyrinomonadales; family Pyrinomonadaceae; genus QHXN01. The sequence goes on along the minus strand of JAVRON010000098.1, from coordinate 28,433 downwards.
GCGCACGCGGCGCACGAACACATCGACGCCGACGCAGTGGTGCGGCGCGGAGCTTTGCTGGCCGCGCTCATCGCGAGCTTATAAAGGTCTGGCATAAACTCGCCGAAGGGCAGGCATAAACTCGCGGAGGTCAGACTTGAACTCGCCGAACTCGCCGAAGAGGTCAGGCATGAAACTGCTGTGGGCTGAGACGAGCGCGCAGGTTGAGGAGGCGCGTGGCCTCTTCAACGAGTACGCAGGCACGACCGGCATCGACCTCTGCTTTCAAAACTTCGAGCAGGAGCTTGCCTCGCTTCCCGGCGACTACGCGCCACCGACGGGTCGCCTGATCGTCGCGTATTCCGAAGACGGCGTTGCCGGGTGCGTCGCTTTGCGTAAGATTGACGAAAGCCTCTGCGAGATGAAGCGGCTTTACGTGCGCCCTGCTTTCCGCGGCACCGGACTGGGCCGCACGCTCGCTGAAACCGTCATCCGCGAAGCGAGCGAAATCGGCTACGAGCGAATGCGCCTCGACACGCTCCCCGTCATGGGCGCGGCCATCGCACTCTATCGCTCGCTCGGTTTCCGAGAGATCGAGCCTTATCGCTTCAATCCGATTGAGGGAGCACTGTACATGGAGCTTGACCTGAGTTTAAAAAAGTGACGAGTGACAAGTGACGAGTTGAAAGACTTGTTTTATCTTGTCACTCGTCACTGCTTGAAGGATTTATTTTATCTTGTCACTCGTCACTTATCACTTATGAGGCTCATTCCGATGCCAACCAAACAGACCTTCGTCAGACTGCTTCTCGTCTTCGTCCTTCTGCTTTCGCCCGCCGCGTCACTCTTGCGGGATGCGGGGCGTTACGGTGTTGCTTTCGCGGCGTCGCCCGAGCCTGTACGCGCGCCGCACGGCATGGTCGCCTCGACGAGCAGGATCGCTTCACAGGTGGGCGTGGACGTTCTGCGGCGCGGCGGCAATGCGGTCGATGCGGCCATCGCGGTCGCCTTCGCGCTCGCCGTGACCTACCCGGCGGCGGGGAACCTCGGCGGCGGCGGCTTTATGTTGATACGTCTGCGCGACGGGCGCACGACCGCGATTGATTACCGCGAGATGGCCCCGGCGTCTGCGAATCGCAACGTGTATCTGGATGAGCGCGGCGAACTGAAAAAGGGCGAGGGTGGCTCGCTCGTCGGCTATCGTGCGTCGGGCGTCCCCGGCACGGTCGCAGGGATGGAGTTGGCGCTCAGGAAGTACGGCTCAGGCAGGCTCAACTGGGCGCAGCTCGTCGAGCCTGCACGCCGCCTCGCCGCCGAAGGCTTCGCACTCCCGTACCATCTGGCTCGCTCGCTGCAAGGCAATGCAAAGGAGTTGGGGGTTTATGCGGAGTCGAAGAAGGTTTACCTGAGGGACGGGAACTTCTTCAAAGAGGGAGAGGTTTGGCGACAGCCCGAACTGGCCGCGACCTTCGCGCGTATGCAGCGCCTCGGCCCGCGCGAGTTTTACGAGGGGCGAACCGCACGGCTGATCAGTGAAGACATGCGCGCGCACGATGGGCTGGTCACGCTCGAAGACATGAAGAACTACGTCGCGAAGGAGCGCGTGCCTCTGCGGACGACCTATCGCGGCTTTGAAGTCATCTCGATGCCGCCGCCTTCTTCCGGAGGCGCGGTGCTCATCGAGATGCTCAACATCCTCGAAGGCTTTGACCTGCGTCACATGGGGGCATCCTCTTCCGAGCGCTATCACGCCGAGACCGAGGCGATGCGCCGCGCCTTCGCCGACCGCGCCGAGTACATGGGCGACGCGGACTTCGTCGATGTGCCCGTCGTCGGACTCATCGACAAGGCTTACGCCGAGCGACAGCGTAAGAGCATTCGCGCCGACCGCGCCTCGACGAGCGACGAAGTGAAGGCCGGGCATCCGACGGGTGCTGAGTCAGAGGAGACGACACACTTTACGGTCGTTGACGCCGAAGGGAATTGCGTCTCGAACACTTACACGCTGAACGATAGCTTCGGCTCGAAGGTCGTGATGAAGGGGACGGGCGTGCTGATGAACGACGAGATGGACGACTTTGCCGCCAAGCCCGGCACGCCGAACATGTTCGGGTTGATTCAGGGTGAGCGCAACGCCGTCGCCCCGCGCAAGCGCCCGCTCTCGGCGATGACGCCGACCTTCGTGATGCGTCAAGACGGCTCGCTCTGGTTCGCCGTCGGCTCGCCGGGCGGGCCCACCATCATCAACACGGTCTTGCAGGTCATCACCAACATCATCGACTTTGACATGAACATCCAGCAGGCGATTGACGCGCCGCGCATACATCATCAATGGCTGCCCGACGAGATCGTCTACGAGCCTTTCGGGATGAGCGCCGACACCTTCCGCGCGCTCGAAGTCCGCGGCCACAAACTGACGCAGAAGCCACACTACATGGGCGACGCGCAAGGCATCATGATCGAGGAGAAGACCGGCGTCCGACTCGGCGCAAGCGACCCGCGCAACTACGGCGAGCCGGTCGGCTATTGATTTTTGTTCTCTTAGACTTCAAGGAGTGATTTGATTTGAGAGTTAGAATCGCAATCGTGGCGCTGCTGTGTGTCTGCGTCCTCTCGTCCACCCTCCGCAGCGAGTTCGTCGGCGGACGTATTGCACGAGCCGCCGAGCCGCCCGTGATACGCGAGACACCGCCCGCGCCGGTCGTCAAGGACGACGAGCGTGTGGCGGAACTGCGTGCGCGACGCGAGCATGTGGCGGGAAAGATTGGGCCGAACTCTGTGCTCATCATGTTCAGCGGCGAGCCTCGCGTCTACACAAACGATGTGGACTACGAGTTCCGGCAGGAGAACAATCTCTACTACCTGACGAACCTGAAGCAGGAGGGCGCGACCCTGGTCATTCTGCCGGGCAACACCAACGGCGCGCATGAGATTCTGTTCCTGCCACGGCGCAATCCCGCAGCCGAGACCTGGACGGGGCACATGTACTCTCCGGAAGAGGCGCGGCAGATTTCCGGCGTCAACGAAATCTGGGAGGCCAAAGAGTTCGAGCCTTTCATGCGCGCCCTGCGCACGCGCCGCGCGTATCGCCCGCAGCCGGACGCGGTTCTTCTCTCCAACGCTCTGGTGCAAGTCGCGCCTTCCTGGCTCGACGCGCTCTTCGCTGCGATGGCGCAGAACGAGGCCACGCTCTATCTACTACTGCCGGGCGGCGAGAACAGTCGCGAGTACAGGCAGGAGCAGGAGTTCGCATCTACCTGGGCGAAGACCGCCGCCGGGTTGAACGTCCGCACGGCCTGGGCCATCTTCGCGGAGATGCGGATGCGCAAGTCGCCATACGAGCTACGGATGATGCAGCACGCCGTAGACATCAGCATCGAGGGGCACGAGCGCGCGCAAGCCGTCGCGTCTCGCGCGCAGTGGGAGTATGAAGTCGAGGCCGAGCTGGATTACACATTCAAGCGGCGCAACGCGGACAATTGGGGCTACCCGAACATCGTCGGCTGCGGCCCGAACGCGACCACGCTCCACTACGAAGAGTCGCAGGGGCGCGTGCATCAGGGCGACCTTCTGCTCATGGACGCGGGTGCCGAGTACGAACATTACAGCGCAGACGTGACGCGCACGTTTCCCGTGAGTGGTAAGTTCAATCCGGCGCAGGCCGAGATTTATAACATCGTGCTCGCGGCGCAGGAGGCGGGTTTTCGCGCCATACGACCCGGCGCGCAACTGCCCGACGTACACAACGCCGCGCTCGAAGTCGTCAAAGACGGACTGTTCCGCCTCGGCCTCATCACGGACAAGAGCGGCGAACAGTACCGCGTCTGGTTCATGCACGGGACTTCGCATTATCTCGGCATGAACGTTCACGACGTAAATGTGCGCGGCGCGAAACTCGATGCCGGGATGGTCTTCACGGTCGAGCCTGGAATCTACATTCGCCCCGACGCCCTCGACTATCTGCCAAAGACGCCCGAGAACGAGAAGTTCATCGCCGCCGTGCGCCCCGCCTTCGAGAAGTACAAAGGCATCGGGGTGCGAATTGAAGACGATGTGGTCGTCACCGCCGACGGCTACCGCAATCTTTCGGCGGCGCTCCCACGGACGATTCCAGACATCGAGAGCTTCATCGCACGCGCGCAGAAAGAAGTCCGCGCCGGGACGACACGGCCCGGCGGGCCGCACGTTCACAACTTATCCGCGAGCCTGTATCTTCTCGGCGAGGTGCCATGAGAAGAAGCCTTGATACTTCTCCTGCAAGTCTTTTCTTTGCCAGTCCTGCCCGGTAATGACCTTGCGGCAAAGCGCCGAGCCGCAGTTGCACTCCAACTCGTAATCGTCGTCGTCGGTCGTCGCCCATTCGTGTGTCAACTCTTCTCCGGCTTCGATGTCGCGCATGGCGACGAAGACGATCTGGCCGCGGACGCCGATGTTCGGATCGCACGAGTGGTTACTGAAGATCATGCAGCCCTCGCGCTCGCTCTCTTCCGTCGGGCCGATGAAGAGGTCTTGCGCGACTTGTATCTCAGCCGAGCGGAACCAACCGGGCATTGAGCGCAAAGTCTCGCGGTCGAAAATATAGCCGCCCTTGATGCAGACGATCTCACCCGCGGCAAACGCCTCGACCGCGAAGAGTCCCGTGCCGTGAATCAAGCTCTGCTTCGCTGCTGCCTTTGGAGAGATGTAGGAAAGATTTGGCACTTTGTCGCGAGTGATAAGTGATAAGTGAAAAGTGATGAGTGATGAGTGATAAGAAAGAGCGGCTGCCTTTTCTTATCACTCATCACTCATCACTTTTCACTCAGTCCTTGTTATTCATAGCTGAGCGCCTCGACGGGGTCTTGCCGCGCGGCACGCAGCGCGGGGAAGAGTGCGCCGAGCGTGCCGCCGAGCAGGCCGATGAGAAGCGAGACGCCAAGCCAGTATGGCTCGATGTCTACGGTGAGCGAGGTCGCGCGCATCACGACGAAGCGTGCGGCGAGTGTGAGCACAACGCCCACGACGACGCCCAGGACGCTGACGACGAGCGCTTCCTGCTCGATCACCCACGCCACGCCCGCGTTCGACATGCCGAGCGATTTGAGCACGCCGATCTGCCGCGTACGCTCGGTGACGGTCGTGTACATCGCAAGCAGGATGACGAGCATGCTGATGACGGCGGCCACGCCGACGACAACGTCGATGAAGACATCAAGCGCGGGCACGCTCGACGCGTAAAGCTCCGGCAGGTCGCGTGTAAAGATGATCTGTTCTTCGGGGAAAGCCGCGTGGATTCGCTCCGCCACTGTGTCCTGCTCCGCAGGGTTGTTCACGGAGACGAGGATGGCCGTGCAGAAGTTGCGGTCTTCGACTCCTGCATTCTCCTGCAAAGTCGAGAGCGGAACTTTAATGCGTGCGCCGCCCGGCGGCTCGTAGACGCCGACGATACGGAAGTCACGTTCAAAGACCTTGACGGTGTCTCCGACACGCACCTTCCGCTGCTCCTTCCAGACCGTGTCAACAATCGCCTCGTCGCCGGTCTGAAGCGACCTGCCTTCGATAACGTGAAGCCCTGAAAGCCGCGAATAGCTCTCGAAGTCGATGCCGTCAATGACGCGCACGCCCCAACCGGCGTCGCTCTTGTCGGTCGTCTGCGCCGCGGGGACGGCCACTCGCACGCCTGGCAGACGCGCGATATCGTCGGCACGCGAGACGGGCATCTGGAAACGTTGCGAGCCGCCGAAGCCCATTGTGCCAGCAGCGCGCACCATGATCTCTGCGCCGACTTCAGACTCGCGCCGCCCGCGCTCGCGCAAGACACCGTGGGCGAGTCCGACGGTGAAGGCGACGAGCAGGACGCCGACGGCGACGCCGAGGATGCTGACGAAGGTGCGCGCCGGGCGGTGCGTCATGTTCGAGAGAACCAGATTGTCCATAATTGCTCGCAGTCGCGGGTTGCGTTCGATGGCCTTTCGCATCGCGTCGGGCGCAGTGTGCCGGACGAGCATCCCGAGACCGATGATGGCCCACACGATCATGCTCGCCTTGCGCACGATGCCGATGGTCAGGCCGGTGGCTACGGCGTAACCGAGCGTGCGCAGGATGAAACCCGTGCCGCCTTCGTAGACGCCGATGGTCGCGGGCACGAAGCTGAACACGAGGTTAATGACTTTCGTCAACGAATCGACAATGTACGACACGCGCGCCGAAGGCTCAAAGCCGAGCATCCAGAGAATGGCATAAACTTCGGCGATGGTCGTCGCGTGCGCGGCGAAGTCGCATGCGAACATGGTGAAGAAGGAGCGCGGGCGTTGTCGATAGAAGTCGTAGACGTTCGCCTCGACGCGGTGGAAGTTCTCGCGCTTCGCTTTGAACCAGCTCGCCTTTATTCCACGCCGGATAAAGAAATCGACCGCACCCGTAACGGGCATCACGTCGCTCAGAACGGCGGCAGTGATAGCGACGATGACGAGCGTCATCCCGGCGGCGATGGCGATGAGCGGCACACGCGCGCCGACCGGCAGATTATATGTAGCGAGCATGACGCAGGCCCCGCTTGAGATGAAGACGGCGACCGAGAGATTGTAGAGCAGGTTATCGACGGCGAGCGCCTGGACGGCGGAGGCGAGCGGGACGCGCTTACGCAGCAGCGCGGCCTTCGTCGCTTCGCCGAGCACGGGGCCCGTGAAGGTGAAGAAGCTGATCGTCTCGCCCGCGAGACGAGTGGTGTAAGCCTCCCAGAAAGTGAAGCGACGGTGTTCGCGCGCGACCGCGAGGCGCATCGAGGCCGTGCGCAGGCAGTGGCGTATGCCCGCGATGGCGAGCAGGAAGAGGAATCCGTAATGTATCTGGCCGAGCGCCTGAAAGATCGGCTCAAGCCCTACGGCGCGGATGAGTATGACAAGCAGTGTCGCGCCGAAGACAAAGGCGAGGATGTGTAGATAGAAGAGCCAGCCGCGCCGCCGCCGCCCGCCGGGTTCGTCCGTATCGGCGGTGATGTGAATCTCTGCGTCGAACAGTCCGATGTGGTCGATGTCGGCCACCTCAGGCGTGCTCTCGTGGGTCTGTTCTTCACGCGCGACGGTCAAGGCTTGGCCTCCAAGCTCGTGTTGATGCTGTTTGCGACGGGTGCGCTCGTATCCGTCGTCTGGAATAGCTCCTTTATAACCCGACCGGGGAAGGGGCGGAAGCCCTGCCGCCAGAGGATTGGGATGGGTCTCGCACCGGCTCCGAACTCCCGCGTCCCGGCTGTAATCAGCCCCGGCCCATCTCCAACCTGCGGCGTCTCAACGTCGATCTGTCTCGTCAGCGCCAGCAGCGTGGGCATCAGGCTCAGGCTATCGTAAGGCTCTTCGATTGAGAGGCCGCGCGGGATGAGCGTGCGCTCGCCGCCCGCGAGCATCAGCGTCGAGTGCGTCGAGATGCGGAAGAAGGAGCCGTGATTGCCGCCGGGATTAAAGCCGCGCACGTCGAAGTTCCAGTGGTCGTTGGCGAGGATGAGGAGGTCGCTCTCGACAAGCACGCGCTGTCGCTCGCGGAAGCTGCGCATGAGCCTCTCGTCATCGGATAGGCCATGCGCGCCCGAGTCAGTCCCTTCGACGATGTGGCGTGCGAGCTGTTCGTGCAGACCGACGACGGCGTTCGAGTACATCGTGTGATGTGTCGCGCGCAGCCAGTCAGTGTCCGTATGCCAGCCGTCGAGCCATTCGTCGCGTGACTCGCCCGCAGGGATGCTCAGACGCTTGTCTTCCCGGAGCTTGAGCGGAGCGCCCGCGCGCCACGCCACCCGGTCGAACGAGACGCGTCCGTCGGCGTCCTGGCGAAGGTTCGCGACGGGCAGATAGCGGAGCTTCAGTTGTCCTGCTGTGTGTTCATCTTCGCGTGCGAGGATGAGCGCTTGCCGGTCGCGTCCGCCGTAGAGCCAGACGGCCTGTCCGGCATCTTCGTCCTTACCGAGCGCGGCGCGAAGCCCTTCGACGGGAAGCCGCACGGCGACGAAATCGACCGGGTGATTCTCGACACCGGGCTGCACGTTATTGCGTACGCTCAGGTCGGAGAGGAGCGAGAAGTAGTTGACGCGAACGAAGCTCTTCTCTGCGTCGAGCGAGCCGTCGGGCGCGAGCACAAGCCCGCCGGGCGCGGGGCCCGCAATGTAGTTCTGAAGATCGTAGAGGCTGTTGTGGTCGCCCATCGCCCCTTTCGGAATCAGCTCCTCGATGTTCACAGCCGGAGCATTGAAGCGCACGCGTTCGAGCGCGAGCAGGTTCGCGAGCGTCTGCGCGTAGGCCGTGTACTCGCGCTCGTCTGAAGACCACGAGTCGAGCCGGGCGAACTGTCGCCGCGCCTCCTTGTCACGCCCGGCGTCGCCGTCCTCCTTCGTCCATTTCTTTGGCTGTGCTTCGACCACTGCGCGCTGCCGCTCGATGAGCCGGTGAAGCGCTCCAAGCTCATCCTTCAACTCGGCGAGAGTCTTCCGCCATCCTTCGCGCCGGCGGTCGATGGTTGCAAAGAGGGCATCGGTCGCAGCGCGCCGGAGCGGGGCGGAGAGGTCGCCGCGTTTGAGTTGGAGCAGAAGAATGTGGATGAGATTCAGGTCGCTGTCGCGCAACTGGATCGAGGCGCGCTCGTTGCCGTCGAAATCGACGAGCGCGGTCGGATAAGACGTGCTCTGCTCCTTGAGGTAGAAAGAGTCTTCGGTGGTCGTGTAGATAAGCGGGATGAGCGGGTAGATTCCCTTGAGCGCGTAGTCGGTCAGGAGTCGCCGCTTGGTGACGACGTGGTGGCCCCCGCCCGCGGCGCTGCCGAGTAACTTGACGAGATTGTAACCCTGAGAATAGACGCGCTCGTCCGTGTTCGTGCCGTGGTCGGAGACGATGACGAGCGCCGTGTCCGGAGCCTCAGGCGTTTGACGGATAGCCGTCCAGATGCGTCCCAGGAAAGCATCAAGCTTGCGGAGCGCGGCGAATTGCGTCGCCGAGTCGCGGTTGTGGTGCGCCGCATGGTCAAAGTCGCCGGTGTAGAAGTCGAGGTAGCGAACCTTCGGGTCTTTGAGCTTGGCCGTCAACTCGCGCTCCTGCTCAGCGTCGAGGATGTCGCGTCCGCCGATGCCGAGTTGCCACTCGTCGAATAGCTCCTCGGGGCCCCGCACGAACTTGTTCTGGAGTCCGCGTTGGAGCGTCGTCCAGCGTGTGCCGCGCTGGTAAAGCTGAAAGCTCAGGAAGCGTTCGTCGTAAGGGTACGCGTCCGCGAGCAGAGGGATGCCGACCTCATCTAAAAGCTCGGGGCCCGGCATATCGACGCGGACGCCGCCGACGTTGGCGACCCAGAAGGGGATAAAATTAAGGTAGTCGTAAGAGTGGAGCGTGTAGCGGTCGAACTCGACGTTGCCTTTAATCTGTAAGTGCTGCCCCGTGTCGAGCAGCGACCAAGAAGGCCCCGAAAGGCTCATGCCGCGCACGTAGAAATTAGCGAGCCGCGTCCCGCGTTCGTAGAAGATGTAATCGAACCAGGGCAGGAGACTCTTGCCTGTACGCGGGTCGCGTTCGCGGACGAAGCGGTCAACCGTGTCGTAAGGCAGCCCGTCAACCTTGATGACGACAAGGCGCTTCGCCGTGGCCGCACACGATATCAAGTGAAGCGAGCAGAGAAGCGCGAATGATGCCGCCGGAAGGCGCAGGCGGCGCGGGGCGAGTCGTTTGAAAACCCTCTGAAGAGGTCGCATCCTGACAGTCACGTCCTGGCGGCGGCGCTGCTATTGGCCGACGGTGGCGATGATCGCACGGGCGTCCTCGGGCGCGATGCGCTGGTCTTCGCGCAAAGCGTTGCGCAGGTACTCCGCCGTCAGGCGGCGCAAATCGGGATCGAGTTCGGGCGACTGATAAATGCGAAGCAGTGCGCTCTTCGCGGCCTCGTTGTTGATGCGGTAGAGGCAGTCGAGACAGAGGCGGCGCGTCTCGCCGTCCTGCGTCTGCGCGAAAATCTTCGCGGCGGCGCGTGCGGCTTCGCCGTCTGCGCGCTCGCCCGCTTCGGCGACGAAGCGGAGGCTGCGTCGCACGTCCTCCATGTTCCAGACGACCTCGACGAGCGGCGTGGACTTCGCCACCTCTTCGAGGAATCGCTTGTGATAGGCGAGACGACGCTCGCCGTCTAAGGTCTGGCGCACCGTCTCAGGCGGCGCACTCTCACGATGCCTGTATGCGCCGAAGCTCAGGACGTTGGCGAAGCGGAAGATGACGCGGCCCGCCTTGCCGTGTTCGAGCGGCACCATCTCTTCGCGGCGCTCGCGGTCTAAGCGAGCCGGGAGTCCGTCGGGCCGACGGGCGCTTGCGACGAGCGCGGCGTATTGCTGGCGCGCGAGCCGCGCCTCGGCATCGAGGTCGTTCTCCAGAGGGTTGAGCGAGACGCTTTCGAGTCGCTTGCCGATCTCGTCGCGCAGGTTGCGGTCGAGTGTCGCGTCGAGCGAGAGCAGAAGCTTGAGCTGTGAGTATGCGCGCAGGCGCGTCGGCTGATTGATGTCGATGCCGCGTCGGCTGGTGACGAAGTCGAAGACGGTGCGCCCGAGAAAGTAGTGTATGTCGCCATAGCGCGAGAGCGAGAGCACGTTGCGCGTAACGTCCTCGATGACGCGGTGCGACATCTCGCGCTTCTTGGGGTTCATATGGTCGCGAAAGTCTACAAGCAGCGTGGGGATTTTTGGAAAGTCGAGACCGTAGAGCGCGAGCGGAATCAACTCGACCTTGCGCGCGCCTTCCGTGCCTTCGGCGACTGGTCGGCCCGCGGCGTCGAGGTAGCGCGTCTCGGTAAAGCCGTCCCAACGCGCGAGCCGCGAGTCGTTCCAGGGGTTCGCGATGTTCAGGAAGCGTTCGCCGAACTTGCGCTTGCTGTTCTTCTGCAAATCTTCGCGCGCCACCCAGACGAGCGCGTGCGTGGCGCTCCCGTCAGGCATCTCCAGCGGCTCGAAGTAAAGCCCTTCGGTCTCTGCGCGCTGGCGCAGAAGCTCCCAGTTGTGGCCGCGCGAATCGAGCATCTCGGTAGTCTGACGGCGCAGAACCTCGTCGAGGTACGAGTCGTCGATGAGACCGCCGAAGGTCTTACTCGTTAGCATCAGGCGCGCCTGTATCTCTGCGGACTCGGCGACGGTAAAGGGCGACTCTTTGCCCGTCTCCGCTTCGTAGAGCGAAAGGATTGCGAGCGCGCGGAGGATGTGCGCCTGCCGGTAGCGCTCGGAATTACGCCTGAGCGCACCGGTCGAGGCTTTGGCGACGACGCCGTAGGGGTTGAAGACTACGTTCTGAAGCGCGAGCCACATGAAGCGCTGCCACACGTCTCGCTGCGGGTCTGCGAGGTCAAGCACGGGCGGCGGCATCCCCTTCGCGCTCGCCTTCTTCTTGTCGCCGACGCGTCCGTACAGAAAAGGGATGGCCGAGGCGACGCGTTGGAGCGCGGACGGGCGCGTGTAGGTGAGCATCCAGACGTAGCGCAGACGGTCGTTCTCGGGATTCTTGTCGCCGAGCGTGTCACGCAGGATGCTGACGAGCGGCACTTCCTTGGTCTTCTCCGTTGAAGTGCTCAGCCCGTCAAGGCTGCCAAAGACGGTCAGAAGCTCCGCGTCTTGGCCGACGGGCAGCGTCTCGATGCGGAAGGGCGATGCGCCTTCGGCCTTGCGCGGGAGCGTGTCGTCGCTGCTGAGGACGGTCGCGATCTGCGCGACCACCGCCTGCCGGGGAACAAGCCCCAAGAGTATGAAGAGGGCCGGCAGGAGGGTCAGAAACTTCCTCGCCTGATGCTTCGGGAAAACGATCTTCATATCCTCAATGATTCCTCATCCCTCACGGGAAAGCTCCAACGGGAGCGAGAAGACTGCGCCTCGCCAGTTTCCGAAGAAGTCAAAATCCGGCGGACGCCGTGTCTCACAAAGCCTCGCGGCTGAAGTGTGCAACGTTCGTACCAGATCAATTTACACGAACGGAGGCGTAATTCCCACGCCTCTCGAAAAGTCCCGCCACTGTTTCTCGCCGGCCCGTGCGATGCCGCCGCGCTCAAACATTGTTGCCCGGAAAATTCCAGCCTAACGGTTAACCGACTCCGACACCGCACCGAGCGAAACATTATCGAGAACGTAGATGCGCGCCGACTCGACGCCGCCGAGCGAAATAGTCACCGACGGTTGAGACGCAGCTTCCAGACGCGACGTTAACTCATCGTTACTGAAATAGCGCCGACCGCGTGCGACGACCACAACGTCGCCGGGCGCGAAGTCGCGGAGCGCCGCTCGATCCGAAAGCGAGATGGTACGAAGGTCTGCGCGGCCTGCGAGCTGTGCGTAGTAAGCCAAGAGTTCCGGGGTCTCGCTGGCGACACGTGCGCCCGCGGGCGCGAGTCGCGCGATTGTCTCGATCACTTCACGCGTGCTCGCGTCGTAGAATTCGTCGTGCGGAAAGTAACTGCCCGCGCGCGCCGTTCCTCCACCGAGCATGTTCGTGTAGAGGCGATAATGCGGGGCGGCGCTCGCCGAGCCGTAGACCGAGAAGGCGAGTACGACGAGAGCGAGACAGGCGCGCGCATAGACCAAAGCCGAACCGTCTTGTCCGGGTCGTCGCGCGGGCAGACGCGCCAGAAGACTCGCGGCAAAGCAGATGCCGATGGCCGAAGTCATCAACACCGCGGGCAGTGCGAAGGTGAAATAGCGAGTGAACTTCCCGCCCATAAATGTGAACGGGAAGAACCAGAAGAAGAGCCAGAAGAGAAGAAAGTAGCGCCCGTCACCGAGGCGTCGGCGAAAGAGTTGCGGAAGTCCGACGATGAAGGCGAGCAGCACCGGCAATGTCAGCTTCACGCCCATGAAGACGTAGTAGAAATACCAGGGCGAGCCTTGAAGCCACAGCGTCACCTGATTGCGATAGAGTTGGCCGAGGAATTCATAGCTGTCGTGGCCGATGCGATTCTCGCTCGCAAAGACGCGCATCTCGTGCCATGTGCCCGGCAACAAAATAGTCGGGTTGCAGATGAGGAACGCCAGCCCCATCACCGAGAAGAAGACGAGCCACTTGAGCTTGCCCATCCGCCAGCGCGTCTGCTCGACGCCCTGAAAGGCCCAGTAGTATGCGCCGCTGATGGCGATGAAGTGCGGCACGTACTTCGAGGCCATCATCGCGCCGAAGGCGGCGGCTGTGGCCCAGTAGAAAGGCTCGGGCCCGCGTTTGCCCTCTTCGGCGACCCTCTGCCCGCGCAGCCAGAAGACGTTGGCTAAAAGGAAAAAGAAGAGTAGGAAGCTGTCCTCTTTGGCGATGCGGTTAAAGCCGATGGCGGCGGGGTCGAAAGCCCAGAGCGCGGCAGCGACAAGACCGACCTCGACGCCGAACAATTCAGTAGAGACGAGAAAGATAAGAAGCGCAGTCAGTGCCCCGAGCAGTACGCCGGGCAGACGCGCGGCGGTCTCTGTCGAAACCTGAAGCAGCGGATTTTGAGATGCGATTGAGGTTTGGTTCCAACGTTCCGAGGCGACGATACTCAAGGCGAGCAGAGCCTTCATCAGGAACGGGTGCTCGCCGTTGGCGGGCGTCAACCCGCGCTCGCGGTATTCGGCGACGGCGCGGACTTTGTTCATCTCGTCCTCGCTCAAACTCTCTGCGCCGAGCCTGTAGACGCGAAAGGAAAAGCCTGCGAGCACGAGCAGCGCCAGCACCCACAGGACGAGCGCGCGGCTCTTCGAGCGTACCATCCGCCCTGAGAAGATTTCGGGCTTGATGCTCGCGTTCGTGGCGGGTGCGGCTGGCGCGGACAAGGTTCGGCGAAATCTCCGTAAAGACTCTTGAAGGGGTCGCGGAAGACATTATCGTGCCCCGCTGTAAAGATTGTGCCAAGTTCTAAAGCTGGCAGAGTAACGGACAAAGGGGCGCGTGTCAAAACGGAGTATGCCGGTAAAAAAAGCGTCCTCATCACTTCGACAGGGGGCGCGTGAATGGGGATTCAGTGTGGCTGGTTTGTGGGCGGGCGCGCTTCCTTCGGCTGCTGGTTGGCGTTGGCGCTAGAGTTCTGCTCTTCGGTTGGCTCAGCCGTCTTCCAGCCCGCGCGTTCGAGCAGAGGATAGGCGAAGCGGACGGGGACGGCGTAGTTCTGGTCGGGCAGTTGTGTGAAAGTGCCGAAGTTGACGCCGATGACACGACCCGACTGTCCGAAGAGCGGCGAGCCGGAACCGCCGACGGCGTTGCGTGCGTCGTAGACGATGCCGCGAGTTTCAAGGTCTGTGATGTGTCCCTGTGTCATGAGCGGCTTGATGTAGTTGCGGTCGGAGAGGCACGACAGAAGCGTCTCGACCGAAGCGCCGCAGCGCTCGCGAAGTGTGTGCGCCTCCGGTTCTGGGATGGTCGCGACCAGACGCTCCTCGCCGGTCGGATAACCCATCATCACGACCGTCCTTCCGATCATGGCCGTGTCCGGGTCTTTGTCGAGCGGGAGCACGGGCAGGTTGGCAGGGAAGTCTTTCATCTCCATCTGACCGACGGCGAGGTCGTCGCGCGTCGAAGTCTGTTTGAGGTGCAGAACGAAAGGCTGATGTATACCGGGGAAGAAGACGATCACACGTGTGATGCGGAACTGTCCGTGGGTGCTTCCCGCGAGCGCCTGCACGCCCTCGTCCGCCGTCCAGGGTTCGACGGCGAGGTGTCGGTTCGTGACGATGTAGCCGTCGCCGACGTGAAAGCCCGTGCCGACGAAATCGCGTATGAAGGGCGGGCCGTTGCCTTCGGCTGTGAGTATCGGCTGCTCGCCGCCCGTCTGTAAGGTGTCGCCGTTCTGGTTCGTCTGCGTCTCCGGGTAGCGCATGGGTCGTCCCGTCCCCGGCTCGAAGAGCATGTAAGAGCCGGCGATGAGGCAGACGCCGTTGCCGTACTGGCTGCGCAGGCGCGGCGCGAGCGAGAGGCTGTTGATGATCTCCTGATTACGCTGGTCAACCGCGCCGAACTGCTCGCCCATACGGTTCAACTCGCCCTGCTGCTGCGCAAGCTGATCGTTCTGCTTGTTAATCAACTCGCGCCCGCGTCGCATCTCCTGATAGACGGCGTTGCCGAGATAGAGGATGCCGCCGACGAGGATGATCGCAATAAAGAGGGCGACGATCTTCGTGCTCCAGTTGATCTCGCGCAGGAGTTCGCGCGTGAACTCGCGCAGGAAAACTTTGGCGTCGTCGCGGCGCGCGGTGGCGGCGGCCTCTATCGCGGCCTGCTCGATAAAGGGCGCGACGCTGGCGCGTCGGTTGGCGGTGACGGCCGGTAGGTTGCCGACGGGGAAGAACTGCATCGCGACGTTGAATGCGCCGAAGCGCAGTTCGTCGCCGTCATCTATCTTCGCGCCGCGTGCGAGCGGGCGGCCGTTTAAGGTGATACCGATTTCGGGGTCGAACTCGTTGACGCGGAAGCTGCCGTTGTGGCGCGCGAGTTCGAGCATGACGTTGGAATCGGTGAGGAGGTCGGAGCCGAGGCGGATATGGCAGTTCTCGCCGGGCCCAATCAGGACGCGCTCCTGCGAGAGCACCTCCGTGTGCCTCTCATCCCCCGAAGTGATGTGGACGACCAGACCGCCTGCCATAACCTGCGCGAACTACTCCCTGACTTCTGTCCAAGACTAAACTGTGGCGAACGCCTTCGACCGTCTCAACAGACTTACCGACGGCCCTTGCGGCGTTCGCCACCAGCGCCGATTTTATATTACATTCTTCGCACGGGCAAAGAGTTCGAGGCCGCAAGCCCGACCGTGAGGGAGGGCGTAAGCTAAACGATGAACTAGGAACGATGAATGATGAACTGAAGGCAAACGGTCTTCAGTTCATCGTTCATCGTTCCTAGTTCATCCTTCCATACGCCCTCCCTCACGGTCGGGCTTCCGCCCGGAAATCCAGTTTCACGTATAGAGTTTCCGTTCTGTTGGATGATTGACGTGGTGTAGAGGCTTAAATCATTCAATCGAGGGCTTTCCCCGGAAACTTACACGATGCGGAGTTCGTAAACCAGAGACCTGAACGGCCAACGAAAGCGCGGAAGTTCTTCCCTCAAGTTCGAGACTCACCGCACCGCTGGCCGACCGTGTTCACGTACAACAATCTTTCCGTGGACGGGCATCCAAGCTCGCGCAAACCAATCTCCCGCGCGGGCCGGGGAAGTCCGACCCGAGTAACAAGAGGAATCTCAGCTATGCTTCGACGAACGACAGTCTTTCTGCTTCTGTGCGCGCTCGCCTCCGCGGCGCTCGTCGCGCGACAGGCGGCGGCGCAGACGCGCGTGCCGCCCATCAACTTCAAAGAGCGCAAGCTCGCCAATGGCCTCGTCGTCTACAGCGCTCAAGAGCGTTCAAGCCCGACCGTCGCCATACAGGTTTGGTACAAGGTCGGCTCGAAGGACGACCCAGACCATCGCAGCGGCTTCGCGCATCTCTTCGAGCACCTGATGTTCAAGTCGGCTCGCAACCTTCATGATGAGCAGATGGATCGTCTGACCGAGGACGTGGGCGGCTGGAACAACGCCTCGACCTCGGACGACGTGACGAACTATTACGAGGTCGTGCCGTCGAACTATCTTGAGACGCTTCTGTGGGCCGAGGCCGACCGCTTGAGTTCATTGAACGTTAACGACAAGAACTTCCACAGCGAGCGCGACGTGGTCAAAGAGGAGTTCAATACGAGCGTGCTCGCGCCGCCTTATGGACGACTCTTCTACGCCATCGACAAGGATTCGTTCACGACGCACCCTTATCATCGCCCGACCATCGGCAGCAAGGAAGACCTCGACGCCTCGACGCTTGAAGACGTGCGCGCCTTCCACTCGACCTTCTACCGCCCCGACAACGCTGTGCTGATCGTCGTCGGCGACTTCGAGCAGCAGCAGCTCGACTCATGGGTTGACAAGTATTTCGCCAAGATCGCAAAGCCGGGAACGCCCATCCCGCGCGTGACGGTGAAGGAGCCGGAGCGCACCGCCGAGAAGCGCTACGACGAGACGGGCCCGAACGTGCCGCTGCCCGCCGTCGCGATCACGTATCTCGCGCCGCCCGTCTCCAATCCCGACGCGGATGCGCTGCGTGTCGCCGAATCTATCCTGGGCAACGGCGAGTCTTCGCGGCTCTACCAGTCGCTCGTCTACCAGCAGCAGATCGCGCAGGAGGCTTTCGCCAACGGAGACCTGCGGCAAGACCCCGGTCTCTTCGTCCTCGGCGCTATCCTCGCGAGCGACAAGAAGCCAGCGGACGCCGAACGCGCTCTGCTCGTCGAGCTGAAGCGTATGCAGGACGAGCCGGTCACAAAGGCGGAGCTTGAGAAGGCCGTCAACCAACTGGTCGCAAACGCTCTGCGCGAGCGCGAGACGAACAGCGGCAAAGCCTTCGCCATCGGACAGGCCGCTGTGATCGTCGGCGACGCTCGCCGCGTCAACACCGACATCGAACGCCTTCAGGCCGTCACGTCCGCCGACGTTCAGCGCGTCATGAAGAAGTATTTCAACGACAGGAATCGCGTCGTCATCACGTATCAGGCCGAAACGCCGAAGACAGAGAAGACGAGCGCGGGCGCGCAGAAGGAGAGAAGCCGATGAAATCCTTTCTGAAAGAGATTCGACTCGCGGCGCTTGTCTGCGTCGTCCTTCTGGCCTCGGCTGGCGTGCTTGCGGCGAGCGACGCACGCGCGCAGACCGCCGGCGCGCCCGTGCCGCAGGAGACGCCGCCTCCGCCCGCCGCGCCGCGCTCGGTCAACGTTCCCAAGCCCGTCGAGCGCACACTGAAGAACGGCCTGCGCGTCATCGTCATTGAGAATCACAACACGCCACTCGTCGGCGCGCAGTTGATGGTAAAGAATGGCGGCGAGGTTGATCCGGCCTCTTTGAGCGGCGTCGCCGATATGACGGCGGAGCTTCTGACGAAAGGTACGAAGACGCGCACCGCGCCGCAGATCGCGCAGGAGATCGAGGCGCTCGGCGGTGTCATCAGCACGGGCGCGAGTTGGGACGCCGCGCATGCGACCGTCAATGTTATCTCGTCGAAGACCGAGCCTGCGATGTCGATACTTGCCGACGTGGTTCGCAATCCTGTCTTCAACGACGAAGAGATTGAGCGCCTGCGCCAGCAGTATCTCGACTCTTTGAGCGTAGGAATGAACAGTCCCGGCACGCTCGCTTCCTGGGTCGCCTCGCGCGTCGTCTTCGGCGACACGCCGTACGGCCATCCCGTCTCCGGCACGACCGAGTCGCTTCAACGCATCAAACGCGAAGACGTGGCCGCGCTCCACTCGATGTATTACCGTCCTGACAATGCGATCCTCGTCATCGGCGGCGATATCAAAGCGGCGGACGCCTTTGCACTGACCGAAAAACTTTTCGGCGATTGGGCGAAGCCTTCGACGGCGTTGCCTTCGGCGCAGTCGAAAGCCTCGGACGCGACGGCGGCAGGGAAGGGCGACCAGCGCGTCGTCGTCGTTGACATGCCCGGCGCGGGGCAGGCCGCGGTTCTGTTTGCACGGCGCGGCATCGCGCGAACCGACCCGGATTTCTATACGGGCCTGGTCGCCAACTCCGTGCTCTCGGGCTACTCGGGCCGTCTGAATCAGGAGATACGCATCAAGCGGGGCTTAAGCTACGGCGCGCGCTCTTCGCTCGACACGCGCCGCGAAATCGGCCCATACGTCGCCTCGGCGCAGACGAAGAACGAGTCGGGCGCGGAGGTTGCCTCGCTGCTCTTGACGGAGCTGACGCGTCTCTCGAACGAGGCCGTGACGGAGACGGAGCTGACGCCGCGCAAGGCCGTTCTCATCGGCGGCTTCGGGCGCTCGCTGGAGACGACCGAAGGACTGGTCGGACAGATCGCATCGCTGGCGCTCTACGGGTTGAGTCTCGACGAGATCAACCACTACATCACGAGCGTGCAGTCGGTCACGCCCGCGCAGATTCAGAAGTTCGCCGGCTCGCGTCTCGGCGTCAAGGACGCAAGCATCATCATCGTCGGCGATGCGAAGAACTTCATCGAGCCGCTGCGCAAGCAGTTTCCAAACGTCGAGATCATCAAGCGCGATGAGCTTGACCTCAACACGGGAACGCTCCACAAGGCCGCGGGCGGCGCAGCGAAACAGTGAGAATGCGGGCGTGATTTCTTCGCCCGTTTGTTCTCATCCTCTTTCGTAGAGAGTTGAGTGAGCAGTGATTAACCACAGAGGCACAGAGTATGTGGGGAAGGCGCAGAGATTTATGATTTGAAATTTGAAATTTCAAATTCTATCCGTGTCATCTCCGCATCCTCTGAGCCTCTGCGGTTAACTGCTACCAAAGCGATTCTCAACATTGAAACAACCCGAAGTGGCTGAGGTTTAGCTATGACGACCAAGCGCGTTTTGACTCTAGCTCTATTGACACTCCTTCTCGGACAGGCACATGCGGGCGTATCGGCGCATCTTCTTTCTCAGGACGAGCAGACGAACTCGGCGGGCATCGCTTCGGCTACGGTCGCGAGGAAGCTTTCGAGCAGGAATCCGCTTGAGCGTCGCGCCGCAGCCGAAGAGCTTGCGCGACAGGCAGCCGTCGAGCACCGGCGACTCGTCGAAGGCTACCGCGCACAGGAAAGAGACGCGCGTGTGCGCCTTGCGCTCGACTGGGCGCTCTACCGGATGGGAAAGAACGAGAGCCTCTTCGCGCTCGTGCGTGCGCTCGACGAGAAGAAGCAGGCCGAGCAGTCGGTCGCCTACCTCAAACAACTCGAAGGCCCTGAGCCGCTCTACGTCTTTCTTAACGGCGTCAACGGCAACACGCAGATACGACTCCTCGAAGTGCTCGCCGCCGTCGGCGACCACGGCACGCTCGAACGGATCAAGCCGTTCACACAATCGCTCGACCCCGGCATCGCCTCTGCCGCCCAATTCGCCGAACGCGAGATAGGCATCCGCGTCGAAGAGACGCCCGCCGCCGAGACCAAGCGCCAGCGCAAGGTCGGCAACACGGACGACACCGCTGCGCCGCCGAGAGAGTTCTGAAATCCTAAGAATGCCTAACAAAAACCAAAATTAGCCACGGAGACACAGAGACACAGAGAAATAAGAGAAGGACTGTCAGACATGCTTTGATTCTTAATCTCTGTGTCTCTGTGTCTCCGTGGCTAATTTTTTTAGGCGCTCTAAGTCAAACGCCGCCGAGCGTTGAAGTCAAAAGCCAACGTGCATTCCGGGTTTACGCCGCTTCGTCCGCATCCGCGTCATTTCATCGCAGCCGTCCAACTTTGACATCCGCCGCCCTTATGATTTACTGGCGGCGATATGCACCGAAACCTCCGCTCGTTTCTCGAACTGCTCCGGCGCGAGCGTGACCTCGTCGAAGTCAACGCGGAAGTTGACCCACATCTCGAACTCGCGGAGATTCATCGCCGCGTCATCGAGCGCGGCGGCCCCGCTCTTCTATTCACAAAAGTCAAAGGCAGTCGTTTCCCCGTCGTCACAAATCTCTTCGGGACGGAGCGGCGCATCGAACACGCTTTCGGGCCGAAACCCGAAGCTCTCGTGCGTCGTGCGGTAAGCGTTGCCGAATCGCTTTTGCCGCCGCGACCCGCCGCGCTCTGGCAACAACGCGCGCTCGCGCTCGAAGCCTTAAAGCTCGGCACGCGTCGCGTCCGGCACGCGCCGGTCGCGGAAGTCTGCGAGCGCCCGGCACGCCTTGAAGACCTCCCCGTGCTCACGACATGGCAAGAGGACGGCGGCCCTTTCTTCACGCTGCCGCTCGTCTACACCGAGCACCCAACGACCGGCAAGCACAACCTCGGAATGTATCGCATGCAGCGCTTCGACGCGCAGACGACCGGCATGCACTGGCAGATACACAAGGGCGGAGGCTTTCACTTCCACGAAGCCGAAGCGGCGAACCAGTCGCTCCCAGTCTCGGTTTTCCTCGGCGGCCCGCCCGCGCTCATCCTCTCGGCCATCGCTCCGCTGCCCGAGGACGTGCCCGAACTCGTCCTTGCATCGGTGCTCGCGGGAGAAAAAATCCGTGTCGCCGACAGTCCGCTCGAAGGCCACCCGCACCGCCTCGTCGCCGAAGCCGAGTTCGCGCTGACGGGCAGTGTGCCGCCGCGCGAGCGAAGACCCGAAGGCCCTTTCGGCGACCACTACGGCTACTACTCGCTCCGACATGACTATCCCGTCTTCAATGTCGAAGCGGTCTTCCATCGCAAGGATGCCATCTACCCCGCGACCGTCGTCGGCAAGCCGCGACAGGAAGATTTCTTCATCGGCGACTATCTGCAAAAGCTCCTCTCGCCGCTCTTTCCCCTCGTGATGCCGAGCGTCCGAGACCTCTGGTCGTACGGCGAGACGGGCTTCCACTCGCTGGCCGCCGCGGTCGTGCGCGAGCGCTACGCACGCGAGGCGCTCGTCTCAGCCTTCCGCATTCTTGGAGAGGGACAACTCTCGCTCACCAAGTTTCTCATCCTCACCGACACGCCGCAGGACTTGCACGACTTTCCCAAACTCTTTGAGCACGTGCTCGCGCGCTTCCGCCCCGAAAGCGATCTCTTTATCTTCTCCAATCTCTCGATGGACACGCTCGACTACACGAGCGGCACCATCAACCTCGGAAGCAAGGCCGTCCTGCTCGGACTCGGGGACGCGGTGCGTGAACTCCCGCGCGAGTTTCGCGGCGCGCTCCCGTCGGGCATCACACGCGCCGAAGTCTTCTGCCCCGGCTGTCTCGTCTTGCAGGGCTACTCGTTTGAGGAAGACCCGGAGCAGGCCGCACGCCTCGCGCGTGAAGAAGCTTTGCGCGACTGGCCGCTCATCGTCCTACACGACGATGCCAAAGTCGCACGCTCGACCCCGGACTTCCTCTGGGCCACCTGGACACGCTTTGAACCCGCATCGGACATATACGCTTCAGCGACAAACGTGCGCCGCCAACACATCTCCTACACCGCGCCACTCGTCATCGACGCGCGGATGAAGCCTGGCTACCCCGACGAGTTGATCGTCCGCCCGGACATCGCTGAACTCGTCACAAGTCGCTGGCGCGAATACTTCCCACAAGAATTGTAGGGACAGGCCAAATGCCGTCTGCTCGAACAGAATCAAGTGTTGAGACGGAAGTGAGCGAGACGGCTTGCTGCGTCGTCGGTGGTGGGCCCGCGGGCGCGGTGCTCTCGCTGCTGCTCGCGCGTAAAGGTGTGAAGGTCGCGCTTCTGGAAGCACATCAGGATTTCGACCGCGACTTCCGCGGCGACACGCTTCACCCCTCCGTGCTCGAACTGATGGATGAACTCGGACTCGCCGAACGCCTCCATCAGCTTCGTCACTCGAAGATCAGCACCGGCATCGTCATGACCGAGGAAGGCCCGACGACGCTCGCCGACTTCCGCCGCCTCAAGACGCGCTTTCCCTATATCATGATGCTCCCGCAGAAAGACTTTCTCGCCTTCATCGTCGAGGAGGCGAAGCGCTATCCGTCGTTCGAGTTGAGGATGGGCGCGCGTGTCGAAGAGTTGATCGAAGAGAATGGTACGGTGCGCGGCGTCCGCTACGAGGACGAGAGCGGCGCTCATGAAGTTCGTGCCGCGCTGACCATCGGCGCGGACGGGCGAGGCTCACGCCTTCGTCACCTCGGAGCGTTCGAGCAGGTGAAGACCTCTCCGCCGATGGATGTACTCTGGTTCCGCGTGCCGCGCCAGGAGGGCGACCCGGAAGGCGGTGTCGCATACTTCCGCGGCGGACACGGTATCGTCATGCTCGACCGGGGGCGCGACTGGCAGGTTGCCAATCTCATTCTCAAAGGCAGCTTCCGCGAAGTGCGTGCCGCTGGACTGGGCCCGTTGCGCGAGAGTCTCAAAGTCACGGCTCCGCAGTTCGCCGAACGCTTCGAGCACCTGTCGGACTGGAAACAGGTCTCGATGCTTTCAGTCGAATCGAGTCGAGTGACTCGCTGGGACAAGCCCGGACTGCTTCTCATCGGCGACGCCGCGCACATCATGTCGCCGGTCGGCGGCGTCGGTATCAACTACGCGATTCAGGACGCGGTCGTCGCGGCCAACGTCCTGACCGAACCGCTGCTTTCAGGCGCGTTGACGGAGGCAAACCTGCGCGAAGTCCAACGCCAGCGCGAATGGCCGACGCGTCTCATCCAGGCGCTCCAGACACGCATACAGAAACGCATCATCGCCGCCGCGCTCGACCCGCGCGGCACATTCAGAATCCCGCTCGTCCTTCGCCTCCTGCTTCGCATCCCCATCCTGCGCGACCTCCCCGCGCGCGTCATCGGCTTCGGCTTCAAGCGTGTGCGCGTGAAACTCTGAGCGTCAGTTTCGTTGGGCTAAGCGCGCCCTTCCTTGAGGGTAATGTGAGCAGAGTTCACCGCAGAGGCGCGGAGTGCGCTGAGTCTCGCAGAGACTTGCATTATCTCTGCGCCCCCTCCGCGTCCTCAGCGCCTCTGCGGTGAATCACGCCTTGCTCTACATTCAAGTGAAAATTTCTATAGTCACATCCAATCGCAAATCGCTGTAAGGTTTGAATGTTAAGCCGGGAGACGCAACGTGAAGACTGCGCCGCCCGCCGTAGAGTTTGAGGCCGAGAGCGTGCCACCGTGGTCGGTGGCGACGCGGTGCGCGAGCGCGAGGCCGATGCCGTGCCCCTTCGACTTGGTCGTGAAGAAGGGAATGAAGATTCGCTCCAAGTCCTCTTCGTCGATGCCTGAGCCGGTGTCTTCGATCTCGACCCTCGTCCATGCGCGCCCCGAGGGGTCGCTCTCGACCAAGCCCCTGACGGTCACGCGCCTCGCGCGTCCTTCTTCGGGAATCGCTTCCGCCGCGTTGCGTAAAAGGTTGAGCAGAACCTGTCGGAGCATGCGCTCGTCGGCGCGAACGTCCGCAAACTCGCCTTCGATTGAGAGAGCGACGCGGTGCTCGTCGAAAAGCGTGCGGAGGTCTTCCGCGCAGCTTCCGAGCAGGTCGCCGAGCGAAACATCGTCGAAGTCGGGCGGCTTCGGGCGCGCGAAGTTCAGGAAGGACGTGACCATCTCGGAGAGGCCACGCACCTCTTGCAGCAGAGCCGAGGTGGCGTTTGCGCGCGCGTCTTCGTCAAGCCGTGCGTTCTGTAAAAGTTGTGCGTAGCCGTGGAGCGTCGCCAGCGCATTCTTGAACTCGTGCGCGAGGCCCGCCGACATCTCGCCGAGGCTTTCGAGATTTCGCTTGCGCGCGACCGCCTCGCGCAACTCCGCCACCTCCGTAATGTCGGTCAGCATGCAGAGCACGCCGCGCGCACCACCCAAAGGCTTCGGGTCAATCGGCGCGACCGTTACGCCGAGCCTGCGCGCACGACCGCCTTCGATTGCCGCCGCCGTCACCTCCTCGCGCCTGTACAGCTCGCCCGCCTTCAGAGAGCGCCCGACCAACTCAATCAACTCGGGCGCGCGCGCGAGCAACACTTGGAAGTCTTCGCCGCTCGCGGACGCTTGAGTGCCGTCGAGGCCGAGGAGCGAGCGCGCCGGGGCGTTGACGACCGTCGCGCGGCCTTCGGAATTAAAGGCGACAAGCCCCGAAGGCAGGCTCGCCACGACGCGCTCGCTGAACTGCTCCGCAGTGGCCGCGCGCTCCGCGGCACGTGCGCCCAGACGCTCAAGCTCGCGCTGCTTCGTGCGAAGCTGTGCGACCACCTCTTGAAAAGTTTGGAGCACGAACTCCGATTCGTCGCGTGTCCGCTCGCGCCCCGTTGGCCCGACGGGCGCTCGCTCGGCCTCATCGACGAGTTGTCGATACGGCCTGAGCAGCCAGCGCGGCAGAAGCAGAATGCTCGGTACGCTCACGACCAGCGTGATGAGGAAGACCGTGAACAAGACGGGCGCGCGCGCCGCACGCGTCGCGGGCGTCAGCGCCACCAGCGTCAGCGTGAACAGATTAGCCAGCAGCAGAAGCCCCACCACCAGCGCCAGCGCCAACTGCATTCTGTTCTCGTATCTTGGCATTTGAAAAAGGTGATAAATGATGAGAAGCGCGACTGTTCATTCTTATCACTTATCACTTATTACTCTATCAAAATTTCCCCACGTACCAGTCGATAATCTGTGTGCCGAAGAGCAGGCTGACGAGTGAGCCTAAGCCCAGAAAGATTCCGAAGGGCAGAAGCATCTGCATGTCGCGCTCGCCGCGCCTGAGCATGGCGGCGACGCCCGCAAGCGAGCCGGTCAGCACACCAATGAAGATCGTCAAAAGCGTGAGCGGCCAGCCGAGATATGCGCCCACCATCAACAACATCTTCACGTCGCCAAGCCCCATCGCTTCGACACCGCGAAAGCGTTCCCAGAGCCACCCCACCAGCCACAGAAACCCTCCGCCAACGAGCGCGCCGACGAGCGCACCGCCGAGTGAGAGCAGCCACGCGGGCGTCTGTGGATGTGCGACGCCAAAGGACGCGACGCCATAGAGATTCGGTATGATGACGCGTGCGACGAGCGCAAGCGCGAAGCCGGGATAGGTGATGACGTTCGGCAGAATCATGTGCTCCGCGTCGATGAAGACCAGCGCGATGATGCATGCGACGAAAGCGAGGTCAAAGGGTAAGGCGAGCGTGAATCCCGAATGCAACACGTAGGTCAGAGCAAAGAGCACGGCCGTCAGTAGTTCTACTGAAGGATAGCGCGCCGAGATGGGAGCGCGACACGTGCGGCAGCGCCCGCGCAGGACTGCCCAGCTTACTACGGGGATGTTGTCGTAGGGGCGTATCGCCGTCCCGCACGAGGGGCAGTGCGAGGCGGGGAAGGCGATAGACTCTTCGCGCGGGACGCGGTGGATGACGACATTCAGGAAGCTGCCGATGACCGCGCCGACCGCGGCGACCACCGCGATAAAGAAGGCCGGGGGCAGCCCCGCCACCTCGTCGAATGTCACGAATCTTTGAAGATTATCCATGCGATGTGGATGAAGAAATGAGAATGGGTTACGGCGGGGCATGTCGCCTTGACGCGCATAGCCCCTTTTGCATATTAAAGGTTTGCGCGGCTTTGTGAAAGGTGCGACAGGTGTATGATGTGTCCGGCTTGTGTGGAATAAACAGGGGGGGCGGCAGTTTTGAATTCTCGTAAACCGATCTACGCGATGCTCTCTATCGGCGTCGCGATCATACTCGCGCTGACCTTCACGCCTTACGCGCTTCTCTCCCGCGCGCAAAAGGCCGTCACCGCATACATTCACGTCAACCATGCGCCGTCTCTTCCCCAAATTGTCGCGCCGACTCCGACACCCCTGCCTGCCTTCGACGTGGTCAGGTGGTACACGGATCGCGGCGACGACCCCGCGCGTCACGGCTTGCTCGTACAGTCCTTTGACGGAAGCGTGACGCTCGCCGAGCACAGCGCCGACTTAGGGTTCAACCCGGCCTCGCTCGTCAAGCTCACGACCTCGCTCACGGCACTCCGCCGCTTGGGGAAGGACTTCCGCTTCGAGACGAAAATCTTTATCGACGGCACGGTTGATAAGTCGGGCGAGCTGCGCGGCAGGCTCCTCGTCGCGGGAAGCGACCCGACCTTCGGAGACTTCAACGCCGCGCTCATCTCGAAGAAGCTTGCCGAGCGCGGCATCAGGAAGTTCGAGGGCGAGCTGGTCGTCACGCCGGACTTCGTCTTCAACTTCACCGATAAGCCTGACGAATCCGCGACACGGCTCGCGAAGGTTCTCAAGTTCAACCCGAAGACCTTTACCATCGGCGACAGCAACAGCAGCGGCACGGCGGCGGGCGAGCCTGCCTTTTCAATTCTCTCCTACCCGCTGCACGACATACTTCTCTACATGAACGCGCATTCGAGCAACTTCGTCGCGGAGCGTCTGGGCGTGCTGCTTGGCGGGTCTGAAGGCGTGCGTGCCTTTCTCGTCGAAGAGCTGAAGCTTCCGCCCGAGCAGGTAACGCTGGCGACCACTTCGGGGCTTGAGGTCAACCGTCTGACGCCGCGCGGACTCGTCGCTGTTATCCGCGCGCTCGATGAAGAGGTGCGCCGACAGGGACTCGAACTCGTTGACATCATGGCCGTGGCGAGCGACGACTACGGGACGCTTCGGCGCAGGATGGTCGGCACGCCACTCGAAGGCGCGGTCGTCGGCAAGACCGGCACGCTCGTCCACGACGACGGCGGCATGGCGAGCCTCGGCGGCATCATCTACACGCAGAAGTATGGCAAGGTCTGCTTCGTCGTTCTCAATCAAGGCTCCGGCGTCGCCGAGTCGCGCCAGCTCACGGACCAGCTCCTCTCAGAAATCATTCTCAGTCAGGACACACCCGCTCCCATCCCCAAGCCCGAAAAGCCTCGCCACCAGCTTGAGAGCACAGACCTCGAAGTCTTGGAAAGGTGATAAGTGATGAGTGATAAGTGATAAGAAAATACGGTGGCAGTTCTTACTCATCACTTATCATTCATCACTTATCACTCATCACTTATCACTCATCACTTATCACCTTTTTGCAGTTCCCAGAGCATGACGTGTTTGAGGAAGGCGTGGTGTGCGGCGAAGCGTGCGATGGCGAGTCCGGCGAGGCCGTCGCGGAAGCCGCCCTTGAGGATGAAGCTGCGCGTGAAGGCGGCGGGGGCAGCCGTAGCGATGCGCAGCGGCGTCGTGCGGCGTCCGGCTTCGTACATCTGGCGCGCGGCCAATGGCGCGTAGCGCTCGCCGATCATGCGGTGATGATGCGCTGCGTCGCGCACGCTGAAGTGGAGCAGGTCGCCGTCTAAGGTCTCGACGCAACCGCCCGGAGATAGCTTGACGGATTCGTGTACGTGCGCGCCCTCCCAGCGTCCACGCGTGCGTTGGTAGAAGCGCAACTGAAAGTCGGGATACCAGCCGCCGCCGCGTATCCAGCGGCCCATGTAGAAGGAGCGGCGCGCGACGCGATAACCGTCGGCGAGCTTGCTCTCGTCCGCCCCATGCTTGATTTCATTCGCGTCGAGCTTGCTCACGTTCGCGTCGCGCTTGCTCACGTCCGCGTCGCGCAGGGCTAGTATGCTCGCGCGAAGTTTGTCCGAGACACGCTCGTCTGCATCGAGGCTGAAAATCCAGTCGTGGCTCGCGGCTTCGGCGGCGAACTGTTTTTGCGCGGCGAAGCCGGGCCAGTCTCGCTCGATGACGCGCGCGCCGCAGGCCGAGGCGATCTCGCGCGTGCGGTCGGTCGAGCGCGAATCGACGACAAGAATTTCGTCGGCCCATGCGACAGACTCGCACGCGGCGCGAATGTTCTCGGCCTCGTTGAAAGAGATGATGGTCGCGGAAATCTTCAAAGTAGTTAACGGAAAGTGTAAATGGACAGTGTTCACGAATCCGCATGCGAGCATACGAACCGGGCCGGGGAAGCGTCAACCAGTTCTGATGATGTTGTCTATATCAAATATCAATTGAGTGTAGAGCGAAATGAACTTCACAGCAGAGGCGCTGAGGACGGGGAGTCTGGCAGTGGGTTGCTAGTGTGTGCGCATCCTCCGCGTGCTAAGCGGCGCTGCGGT
>JAVRON010000097.1:0-79037 GCA_032162705.1 Acidobacteriota bacterium | reverse complement strand
AGGCGTCGCGTTATTGCAGCGCCTCTCTTTCAATGCGGACTTCTCGTTCTAAGCAGGTCTAGCGTATCGGCTCGAACTCATTCTCCGTGTGTTCGCCGTTGAAGCCTTCGAGGAGGACGCGGCCACTCGGCATGACCTCGGCGACGCGGAAGGTGCGCTCGGAACGGCTGCGCCCCGGCATCAACTCGGCGCGTAAGGTAACGCTCATGCCGGGACGTGCCCAGCGGTCTGAGTTGCGGCGGTTATATTCCGGGTAGATTGACTTGCCCTGCTCCACCACCGCGCCCCTCCGCCGCAGAAGCAACGACGCCCCAACCGCGCCCGCGGTCAGCCCCGCCGCAAGGCCGGTCAGCGTCCCGAGCCAACGCCGCCCTCGTCTTACTTTCACGCCACCCTTCAAAGCAAAAACCCCCACGGCACAGACAGTCGGCGCATGCTTCGAGTCAACGCGCTGCTTTTGCCGAAGTGACATCGGCGCGCACGCATCCCCGTCTCCGGGAGCGGACACGCCGAGGCCCCGGCTAGACTTCAACGCGTCTAGCAGAGCGGTTCGAGCTTCTCGCTGATGATCGGCAGGCCGCTCAGTGACTTCTCGGCGTTGATCGCGGTGTAGTGCGCCCACTCTTCGGGCACTTTGTCTTCGGCGAAGATCGCTTCGACCGGGCACTCGGGCACGCACGCATCGCAGTCGATGCAGGTCTCCGGGTTGATCCACACCGCGGTGTCGTCGAGGTGAAAAGCCTCGACGGGGCAGACGACCACGCAGTCCGTGTAGCGGCAGTTCACACACGGTTCGCAAACGGTATATGTCATTGGAGAAGCTCCTCGAAAATTTGTGTATGACGGCGGCGGCGCTGGACAAACTCAAGTCCCTCTCCGCAAGTGCGGCTGCGCCGCCAATCAAGGGATGTTTACTTCGTCGGATATATTAAGCATGAACCCGCGAGATTTTAAAGTGAAAAGTTCAAGTTTTCAGTTTTTAGTTTTTAGTCTTCAGTTTATAAGCCCGAGCGTAGAGCATCCCTGCGGATTTCGGTGATAGGTTCGCATGCCGGCAGGCACTTGCCTGCTCAAAACTGAAAACCGGAAACCGAAAACTCACTTATGCCAATTCGGGCGCGGGACTCCTTCCGAGAAGTCGTAGAGGGCGAGGTCTGCGTCGGCGAGAAGTTTCGTCAGGAGGATGATCTGGCCCGTGTGCATCGAGAAGTGTTCGACGACGTGGAAGACCGCAGACAGCACCGTCACGTCGAGACTCTGAATGGGCCGCCGCTCAAGGAGCTTTGAAGAATCGAAGCGCGCGAGCACGCCGTCGGCTTCAACGAGAGTTGCGCGGAGCCGGGACAGTAATTCTTCACGCGGGACTCCGCCGCGCTCGGCGAACTCGCGGTCGCGCACGCGCAGGTCTTCGCCGCCGCCCACGCCGCTGATAATCCACTGCCGCACGTTGCCTTCAAGGTGGAGCAGGAGATTGCCGATGCTGTTCGAGGCTTCGCACGCGCGCCACCAGACCTGTTCGTCGGTCAGACGCTCAAGACACCGCTCGATCTTCGGCAGGAAGTCGTCGCGCAAGTAAGTGCGTGCCTCTTCGAGGAAGGCGCTTGCCGTCTCGCACATCAGTTCGAGTCCTCCGGACGACGTTTATGTTTGGCCTTGCGTTCAGCCGGGTGTGCGCGGTCTTCGGGCTTGGCGCGCAAGATCGGATGTCCGGGATGAGCGACCGGCTTGGGGGTCGAGGCTAACAGGGTTCGCTCCTCCCGCGTGCGCGACTGCTTTCCGTCGTTCTTCTTCATCGGCGAGTCTCCAGGGCCGCAGGTTATCTTGCGCGCATGCTATGCGCCCCGGCTCTCCCCTGTCAACGCCGGTGCGGCGTCCTTGCGGGCGCGTACAACTTTGACTGTGAGACTCAACGGATGATGAATCACAACGAATGAATGATGAATCACAACGCACCGCGCCCTGACTATTGCCACACCGAAAAGGCGAAGCGACCGGGAGCTTGCGTGCAGCGCCGGTCGCCTTCGTCGTTTCAGATTTTCGTTTGACTGAAGAAGGCGACGCGTCGTTCGCGGCTAAGGTTTGATGTTACGGTTCGCAGCCGCGTCGCGGTTTAAGCGCCTGTTAAGGTGAGACCGGAGCGGAGAGAGTGTTTTAAGCCTTGCTCGCCTGCGGCGTCGCGTCGGGGAACAGAGTCTTGATGGCCTGCTTCGTCTCGGTGCGGCGCTTCTGCTGAAACTCGTTGACCCACTGCGAGACGGTCGCAACCATTTCGCGCGCAGTCTCCTGCGGCGACTTGCGTTCAGTCAAGACCTCTTCGGCTGGTTGTGGCTGACGATTTCTCTCGTCGCGCTTGATGATTTTGATCGGGGTTTTCTTCTGCATGATGATAATTCCATTTACAAATTGATGTTCGCTCACTTAAGACGAACAAGCTTACTTAAAAGTTCCCTTTTGTTCGGTTATCGCTTGCCCGTCGAACTCGCACGAGATGAAAAGCAAATCAAAGGCCACAATCCTCCGGTGTTGGCGGGAGAGTGTCGCTGTCTGCTCGTAATGAGACGGTCGTTATAAAACTTTGACATCTCAAGGCCGGTCGGCCACGCCCGCGCGAGGTTTTGCAGGAAAGTTTCGTGGGAGCAATCTTAAAGATGCGCGCCGGAGCCTTCGTGTTGCCTGAACTATTTCCGCAACGCCGCGGCCAGTTTCGTGTCCGTGCCGCAACAGCAACGGACAGGAAGCGAGAGCGCGTGGCCTTTTTGCGAACAGCTTTGCCACACCGTGGCGTGTTCGCAGAATGCCAACCCGAGTCGGCACACGCGCTCTTTGCCAAAATCGACGACGACTGCCGTGTGACCCGGCACTCCACCTCGCGCTCCATCGAACCCGCCAAAATCCAAGCTCCTGCGCACGCTGCTCTTCAACCTCGCTTCGCGCATCAAGCCCTCCGAGCAGATGGCATGTGCGTTGCCCTTCGGGCAGTTCGCAATGCTTCTAAGCGAACTTACCATCATCTATCTCGCGACGGCAGCGCCCTTCGGCGTGGCAAGCTTCCTACGCGAACGCACGCGCGGGAGACGCAACCTGCCGACTCTCTTCAAGGCCGCAGGCGCGGCGCTCGCGTGGCCCTTCACGTCGCTGAGCCTCCTGCACAAGCGCGCGGCATCGCGTGCGGACAGAAGGCGCGCGGGCGACGAAGGCAGCGACCCGGACGAGCAAAGGGTCGAGCGTGTGAAGCGCGCTGCGGTCAACGCGCTCCGCGCAGTCGAAGACTCGCTTGCGGATGCGTGCCGGCTCAAAGACGTTAAAGAGCGTCACACGCTCTTCGCCGCGCGAGAGAGCATCGAGCGTTACACGGGACTTGCGCTCGCCTGTGCATCGGCGAGCGCGGAAGCCAGACCCTCGCCGCGCGAGATGGAGCTATGCCGCATCGCGGGGCGCGTGGGCGACGATTTGCTCGTCGCAGGGTTCTGCGTCCACCGACGTAACGTCACGCGCCTCTTCGCGTACCGCGAGCGCGCACGCGCGGAACTTATCCATGCTCTTGCTGGCGTACGTGAGATCGCACACAACTTGTACACTTCGCCGCCCCGTCTTCATTCCGCGGAACAGACCTTTGACGAGCAGGTGAAACTGGTATCGGAGTCGCTGCTGCGTGCTCTCGCGCGTGTCATCGAACTGCTCTCGCTCTTCGACGACCGCGCGGCGACTGTCGGCGTGGCTCGCCTGCTCGACGCGGAGTGCGCGCGTTTGCGCCGCGTCGAAGCACGCGCGGACGCCCGGACACACGACGGCGCACATGAAGGAGGAGACCAATGTACGACACAAGCGGTTCCTACAGCGTTTGCTACGCAGCACCTCCGGACGACAACGTCACACGGCGCTTGAGCTGGCTCAAAGTCGAACTCGCAAGCCAGGAAGCGTCAGAGAAGATGCCACGGCGTGTCGCCGAAGAGTGGCGCTTGCTGCGCTCGAATCCGCTCGGCACGTCGCTCACGACCGAGGAGGCTTACGCATGGTTCGGAACCTTCCTCGGTCTCTTCCCGACCTTCGCACTCTTCGCGCGCATCTACCGCGCCGCGCTCCTCGAAGGGATTACGGGGCATTTACCGGCGGCGGACGGTTTCGTCTTCTGGGCGCTGCTCTTCCTTGTGATGAACGCCATCTGCTGTCTCGTCGGGCGCAAGTTCGGTGCGCTGCTCGGGCGCAAGCTCGGCGACCCGCGTGCGTGGCGTTGGCCGGTGTTCGTCTTCTCGTCGCTGATGATGGCGGTCGCGTGGGGCGTCGTCACCGGCGCGGCGGGGGGCGCAATCGTCTTCCTCATCGGCGCGCTCGCAGGTGTGTTCTGCGCTGTGCCCGTGGCGCTCGCGGCCTTCCCTGTCTTCGCGGTTCTTCACCGCGCTCTCTCACGCGGTGGTATGATTGAGGAGCGCCGACTCTGGCCGCTTGCGTTCGGCGTGCCCCTGACAATCGCCGCGCTGATCCTCGGCCCGGGAATGAGATGAATTAGAGTAGCCAGTAGCCAGTAGCCAGTAGTCAGTAGCGCTCCGCGTGTTGGGCGTTGCGCTTTCACCCTGACGATTCGATAGCGAAAGTTCTGCTACTGTCTACTGTCTACTGTCTACTGTCTACTGACCAATGCTTCTCGCGCTGCTCCTGCTCTCGCTCTTCACGCTCGTCCTGCTCGGCTTCTACGTCTTCGTAGCCGCGCCGCGCAGCCGCGGGCACCAGACCTTCGCCGCCTTCATCGCATGCCTCGCGCTCTGGACGATCAACGACATCGTGATGTGGGGCTTCGGCGGGGGGCGTCAGCTTGCCGCGTGGTGGGCAGCTCTGAGCTTCGGGCTTGCGCTGCTGTTGCAGCTCGCCTTCGTCGTCTTCGCGTGGGTCTTCCCTGAAAACACGGAAGTGCCTTTGCGGCGCGCGGCGGTGATGTTTGCGCCCGGCGCGGTGTTGGTTCCGGCGGCGCTGGCGGGGATGATGTGGAGCGGCATCGACTTCGACGGCTCGGACTTCCGCATCCGTTTGACGCCGCTCGCATACGCCTTCGGACTCTACATCTACGGGCTGTTCGCTTACGGCTTCGCGGTGCTTGTTGCCAAGTGGCGTCGCTACCGCGGGAGCCTCTGGGGCAAGCAACTCGGCGCGATTCTCTTCGCGCTCGTCATCACGGCGACTTTAAAGACCGTCGCCAACATCTTGCTCCCGCTCGCAGGGATTTACACGCTGCTGCCCGTCGGCTCGGTCTTCGTCCTCGTCGGCGCGGTCATCTACGCCTACGCCATCACGAACTTCAAGCTCTTCTCGATCCAGTCGGCGCTCGACCAGTTCCGACTCTTCCCCATCGCCTATAAAGTCGCTTTCTCCATCGCGGCGGTCGCGGTCTTAAGCTTTGCGCTCTTCCAGATTCCCATCGTCTGGTGGAGCTTCGCCGACCACACGCCCGTGGCCTGGAAGCGCTATCTCGTCTTCAGCGTCATCACCGCGCTCGTCCCTAATCTCGTGCTCGTCGCGCTCGTCATACGCATCATCTCGCGTCCCTTACGCAGACTTACCGAAGCGGCCGTCGATGTGGCGGGCGGCGCATACGGCACACGCGTCGAGCTAAAGAGCAACGACGAAGTCGGACTGCTTGCCGCTTCGTTCAACGAGATGAGCCGCAAGATGGCCGAAGACATCGAACGCCTGCGTGCTTTGAACGAACATCTCATCCGCGCCGAAAAACTCGCCGCCGCGGGCGCGCTTGCCGCAGGCGTAGCGCATGAGGTCAACAATCCGCTCGCCTCCATCTCGTCGCTTATCCAAATCCTTCAGACGCGCCCGCTCGGCAGCGAGAACGAGGCGGAGACACGCGAGATGCTTCGTCTCGTCTCCACGCAGATCGAGCGCATCTCGCGTGTCTTGCGCGACATGATGGACTTCGCGCGCCAGCGCGCACCGGCGCGCACGCCGCTCGACCTCGCACGCGTCGTTGAGTCGAGTCTGCGGCTCGCCAACTTCGACAAGGATTTCAAGCGCCTGCGTGTCTCGACGGAGTTCGACGATGCTGCTCCGCACGTCTCGGCGGATGCAGACCAGATGCAGCAGGTCTTTTTGAACCTTCTCTTGAATGCGCGCGATGCGATGCCCGAGGGCGGCGACCTGAGAGTCAGGACTTTTTTCGACGAGCTGGCGGGCGAGGTCGTCGTCGAGGTCGTGGACACGGGCTGCGGCATTCCAGCTGACGCGCTGCCGCACGTCTTCGACCCTTTCTTTACGACGAAGGCTGTGGGTGCGGGGCTTGGCCTCGCCGTCTGCTACGGCATCGTCACGGCGCACGGCGGGAGCATCACGGTCGCGCCTGACGGCGGCAGCGGGCGCGGCACGACCTTGCGCGTCTCTCTGCCTGCGGGCGAGCCTGTGCGGGAAGGGCTTGCGCCACGCGCCGCCGCCGTGCAGACTTCCACGGCGAGAGAGCGTTGAGCGCATCCTTGCGGATACCTTTGTGACGGCAGCCTTGCAGATTACCTTTGTGACGGCGGAGGATGACACGGACGACGATGTTCAATCACCGTATAGACGACGAACTCGAACTACGCCCCGTCGATGAGCGCTACGCGGAGGAGTTGACGGCGCTCGTCCGCCGTGACCTCACGCACCTCAGGCCGTGGATGCCCTGGGCCACGGAGCGCTATTCGGTCGAAGACGCGCGCGAGTTCATCCAGCGGAACCTTCGCCAGTATACCGAAGACCAGGGCTTCTCCACGCTCATCTTCTTCCGCGAACGCGTGGTCGGAAGCATCGGGTACAACAACATCGACTGGTTGAACCGCAAGACGGACATCGGCTACTGGCTCGGCGCGGACGCGCAGGGACGCGGCATCATGACGAAGTCCTGCCGCTCGCTCGTCACGCATGCCTTCGGGGAGTTGCGTCTCAACCGTATCGAAATTTACTGCGCCGTCGGGAACCTTCGCAGCCGCGGCATCCCCGAACGGCTCGGCTTCACCGAAGAGGGCACGCACCGACAGGCCGAGTGGGTTCACGACCACTACAAAGACCTCGTCGCCTACTCGATGCTCGCGCGCGAGTGGCCGGGCAAAAACAACCAATGAACATGCAGCCACTCATCCTCGTCGCCGAAGACGAAGACCTGATGCGCGCGATCATCTCGCACCTGCTGGAAGAGTCTGGCTACCGCGTCGCGGCCCACGCGAGCGCGGAAGAGGCTCTGGAGGCGTTCGCCGCCGAGGACGTGGCCGTCACGCTCACGGACATACGCATGACCGGCATGGACGGCTTGGCGCTGCTCGACCGCATCAAGGACATCGACCCAGAGGCTCTGGTCGTCGTGATGACGGCCTACTCGTCCGTCGATTCCGCCGTGGCCGCCCTGCGTAAAGGCGCATACGACTACGTCACCAAGCCCTTCGTCAACGAAGACCTCCTCCATTCAATCAAGAACGCACTCCGCCAGCGCGAGCTGTTCCGCGAGAACCGTGCGCTCCGGCGCGAGCTTGAAGGGCGCTACAGCTTCTCCGAGATCATCGGCACGTCCGACAGCTTGCAACAGGTCTTCCGCCTCGTCGAGAAGATCGCCGCCACGAACACCAACATCCTCATCTACGGCGAGTCGGGCACGGGCAAAGAACTCGTCGCGCGCGCCATCCACCACAACAGCCCGCGCGCCCCACGCCCCTTCGTCGCCATCAACTGCGGCGCGCTCCCCGAGACGCTTCTCGAATCCGAACTCTTCGGCCACACGAAGGGCGCGTTCACGGGCGCGGCCTCGGCGCGTCCCGGCCTCTTCCGCTCCGCGGAGGGCGGCACAGTCTTCCTCGACGAGATAGGCGAGATCAGCCAGGCTTTGCAGGTGCGACTGCTGCGCGCCGTGCAGGAGCACGAGGTCACGCCGCTCGGGTCGAGTACGCCTGCACGCTTCGACGCGCGCATCATCGCCGCCTCGAACCGCGACCTCGAAAGAGAGGTGACGGAAGGCCGCTTCCGCGAAGACCTCTTCTATCGTCTCAACGTCATCGAGGTTCACCTGCCGCCCCTTCGCGAGCGACGCGAGGACATACCCTTGCTCGCGCGCCACTTCGTCAAGCGCACCGCGCGCGAGCAGGGACAGGCTGAGAAGACCATCGACCCGGCGGCCCTGACGGCGCTCATCAACTACAACTGGCCCGGCAACGTCCGCGAACTCCAGAACGCCATCGAGCGCGCCTTCACCTTAAGCGGCGAACTCGTAGACGCCGACAGCCTCCCACCACGCGTCCGCGCCGCCGCCGGTCACACGCCCGCAGTCCGAGACCCAGACGGCCTCCGCCCCACCCTCGACGAAGTCGAGCGCCGCTACATCCTCGACACCCTCACCTCCGTCAACCAGGACAAAGCCCGCGCCGCCGTCGTCCTCGGCATAGACCTCTCCACGCTCTACCGCAAGCTCAAACGCTACGACGCCGTTTAGTCCTTCGGGGTCTTCTCAGCGCATCTTCTCTCGCAAATCTTCGAGGTTGGGATGAGCGAAAGGCATTCGGTAGGTGTTGAGGTCAGAGTTTGATCAGAGTTTGAAAGGGGTGCGGGCGGCTGCGGCGAAAGGGCGCGTGAGGTGTTTGTGGGGAAGCGGAGCGGCGGTCTGGGTTTGGGGCACGCCGCTCCGTCCCTTTGCGGTTCAGGGTTATTCCTTGTTGCCGCCGAACATGCCGCCGAGGCCGCCGAGCACGTCGCCCGCCTTGCCCGCCATTCCGCCGACGGCACCTGCCGCGCCGCCGAGCACGCCGTCAAGATGTCCGGCGATGGGTTCGGGCAGGCGGGTCTTCAGAAAGCCGACGACCGTATCGACGGCGGTGCGCGCTTGCGTCTCGCTGATGCCCGTCTTCTCGACGACCTGTTTGACTAACTCGTCCATGAATAGTTCTCCTCTTCTGTGTCCGCGTGTAAACGGCTCGATGTTTTGAAAGCGAAGGGTTGCCGAAACCGTCGTCAGATAAAGACGACGGTCTGGGAGTTTGGGATGTCGAAACGACGGCGGCAGCGCGGGCAGGCGAGCATGTCATCGACGCGCACCATGTAGTCGAGCGCTTTCGCGAACTGCGCCTTGTCCTGCTCGCTCATGCCGCGCGGCGGCTGGCGCTTCTTTGTGCGCCGCAGCCAGCGCACTTCGTAGTCGCCGCGCTCGCGGCAATGTGGGCAGGAATAGGAGGCGCGCTTGGTTTCGGGTTTCTCGTCGAAGAAGTCTCTCTCGTTCATGCGGATATAATGCCAGATGTCGGGCACGGGCCGAAAGTCAATCGGCGGCCTTAAGTCCCTCGCCCTTGCCCGCAGCCCTGTTGCCTGTCCGTCCGCCGCCCCCTTGCGAGCGCTCTTTGCGGCGGTGATGGAAGACGATCAGGAGGCCGACGAGACCATTGATGAGCATGAGCGTGTTGGTGACGACGAAGACCCAGTTATGGACAAGCCAACTGTAGATGGTAAAGCCGAGCGATGCCGCGATCTGGCCGACGAAGAGCCATTTCGAGACGCCTTCGCTCGAACCCTCCTGCCACTGCTTGTAGACCTGCTTGGCGATAGTCAGGACAAGTATGAATGAACTGACCCAGCCGACGGCCTCCGTGAGCACGCCTGTCTTCCCCTTGTCAGAAAAACTTCTCACCGCGAAAGTCCGCGGCAACTATTCGCTCGAAGTCGCGCCCGAGAAAAGAAGCTGTCTGACGGTCTCGCGCAAAGAGTTCGGGTTGAGCGGCTTCGGCTCGTATGCGTCCGCGCCGTAGGCGAGTGAGACGCTGGCGCTGCCCGTGCCGAAGCCCGTCACCACGAGGATGGGCGTCGCCGCAAGCTCCGGCGTCGAGCGCACGCTCCTGATGAGATAGACGCCGTCCGCCGTGGGCATCGACACGTCGGTGATGATGAGGTCGGGACGCTCAAGCGTTGCCAGCTCCAACCCGCGTGCTCCGTCGTCGGCGACGACGATGAGGTAGCCCTCGCGCTGAAGCGTCATCCGCACAAGCTCGCGCTCGACATCGTCGTCTTCGACGACCAGGATTTTTTTCATAAGGCAGAGGAGAAGTCTGGAGTCGGAAGTCTGGAGTCAAAGCAGAAAGCACCTTGCCTTTGACTCCAGCCTTCCGACTCCAGATTTGAACTTGTCACTGATTCATTCGCCTTCACATATCTCGCGCAGGTAGCGGAAGCTGTAGATGCCCGTGTCGTGGCCGTCGCTCCAGTGAAACGTGAGCGCGTAGCGCCCGACCACGTTCACATCGCCTATCCGCAAGTCTTCGGGGACGGCCTCGGCCTTGAGCACGCGCTCGCCCGTGAACTCGTTGACGCACTGCGCGCAAGGGCAAAGCCTGCGCAACTGCGGCGCGCCGTAGCGGCACTCGCGGCCGTCCGCCCAAGTGACGCGCAGTTCCGCGTCGGACTCCTGCATGATCTCGCGCGGCTCAACCTCCGGGCCGCGTCTCGTCGCTCCGCTCATACTTTTTTGAGTCTGAAGTCTGAAGTCTGGAGTCAAGACAAAGCACCAACGCTATCTTGTCTTGATTCCAGACTCCAGACTTCTTCCAGTCTCGACTCCAGACTCCAGACTTTCTTTCCTTCATTCATTCTCGCGTACGGCCTGCTCGATCACGTCCGCGGTGATGTCGAAGTGCGAAGCCGACCAGACGACCTGCCCTTTGCGAAGGACGAGCGCCTGAGGCGTCTCGTGGCGGAGACCCGTGCGCTCTTCGACCTCGCGCGAGAGGTCGCGGCTCTTCTGCACGACGAGGATAGAGACGGGCGTCTTGACCTCCTCCATCTCCCGGTAGGCGCGCGCGCTGATGGGGCAGGCGTTGCTGTGCTTGAAGAGCAGCACAGGCGTTTCGTTCGAGCGCGCGAACAGCTCTTCGAGCGCGGCGGCGTCTGAAACAGGATTGAAGTTCGTCTCCATCGCATCCACCCTCTGCACGTCTGAAATTTTCTGCTGTAACTTTGTTCCGATATTAGCCCAGCCCCTTCGGGGAAGGCAAAGAGGCTAGAGGCTAGGGGGTAGAGGCTAGTTAAGAACTGCTTCTTCTTAACTAGCCTCTACCCCCTAGCCTCTAGCCTCTATCTTACTTCCAATCGCCGACGAGCACGAAGGGAGCCCAGTAGAAGGGGGCGCTGTACTTCTTCCCGGCAATCATCGAGAGGCGGGCGGCGCTCATGGCCGCCGAAGGCTTCACAGACGACGCACCGAGGAGGTTCCTGTAGAAGTCCGTCATCAGGTCTGCCGTCGATTTGTCGGCCACAGACCAGAGGCTCACCCCCACGGTCGGAGCGCCCGCATACATGAAGGCGCGCGTCAAGCCCATGACGCCCTCGCCGCGCTTCTCGCGACCCAGGCCCGTCTCGCAGGCCGAGAGCATCACGAGCGGCGAGCCTAGACGCAGGTTGAAGACCTCGTCGGTGCGCAGGAAGCCGTCCGCCCCTTCGCGATTCCCGACGAGCGAGAGGACGACGCCCGTGAACTGTGGCCGCTCCGCGTTCAAGAGGCCGTGCGTGGCAAAGTGCAGCACGCGGTACTGCCGCAGGTCGCGTCCTTCAAGGTCGGCCTCGTTAGCTGCGAGGTCGAGCCACACGTCTGCCTTGCGCCCCGCGCCCGTCGCGAGTTTCGCAATCTGTTGTGCCTCGACCCGCGTCCCCACGAGCCGCACGAGCACGCCCTTCGACGCGCGCTCCGAGCTTTGCGCGCCGCCATCAGACTTGTCGCCTTCGGCAACATCTGTGATCGCACTGTCAAAGCTCAAGGCTCGCGCAGCCGCCTCTGCGTCGGGCTGCTGCGCTGCGGAGGCGTGGGCTGTGTGTGCGCGCGCGTCGGATGAGTCGAAGACGGGGTCGGCCACGACGAGCATGCCGCCCGACGCGCTCTCGCCCGTGGCGGCGCGCTGCTGGCGTATGGCGGCGACGACCGACGCCGAGGGCGCGAACAGCGAATCATTCGTCTTCAAGAGATATGGGAGCGTCGAGAAATCTGCGCCCGCGGGCGTCGTCGAGGTGACGAGGGCGTGGAAAGGGATGTAGTTGAGCGCGCCATCGGCGACGATGAGTAGACGATTCCCCTTGAAGAGCGGCGCGGCTGGCTCGACGACGGTCTTATAGAGCGCCTGTGCGGCCTGCGCATAGGCGGCGACCGTCGCGGGGTTGGCAGTCGCCACCGCCGCGCTCACCTTTAGCCCGCGCTGCGGGTCTGTAGCCGCGGCGACGAGGTCTGTGATTGAGCGGCGCACGCTCGCAGGTAGTATCTGCTGCCGGAAGGCTACGACCTGCCGCTCGATCTCTTCGCGACCGGGCAGGCGCGAGACGGTGAAGCCTGTGCGAGTGACGGCGAAGAGATATGAGCGCGTGTCGCCGAGGCTGTATTCCAGCAACGCCGTGTCGTCGTCCAAGACCTGTTGTCGAATCTCTTCGAGCGCGAGCGGGTGCGCGGCCGTCAACGCGGCATAGCGCGGGCTTGCCGTGCGTATATTGTTCTCGATGCTGTCGAACTCAGTCTGTAGAGAGCTTAACTCGGTCTCAAGCTCTTCCGGTGATTTCTTCTGCTTCTCACCACCGCCGAGACTGACGCCCGTCAGAGACGCGGCGATCTCCTCCTGCCGCGCCTGATTCTCGCGCTTCTTCTGAAGAAGGTCTGCGGGCACGCCCTCTGTAATCTCCGCGCCCGCCTCGTTCAGCATGTCG
Organism: Acidobacteriota bacterium; assembly: GCA_032162705.1. Taxonomy (GTDB): domain Bacteria; phylum Acidobacteriota; class Blastocatellia; order Pyrinomonadales; family Pyrinomonadaceae; genus QHXN01. The sequence continues at coordinate 66,359 of JAVRON010000097.1, read as the reverse complement.
AGGAGCGAGCGAGCACGCCCCCGCTCAACGACGCCGAGTGCCTCGCCCGCATAGACGAGAGCACCGCCTTCGAGCGGCGCGGTCGTGGCGGACGCGTCCGTGTTGCCCGTCGATGCGCTCGTCGATGCGCTTAGAGCCATCTCCGCGAGCGCGCCCGCGGCCTCGTCAAAGACTTCGCGTGTCGTCGCGAGAAAGGTCGTGCGCGACTCGTCCGCGCGTAGACTTCCCTCGCGTATCGTCTCGATGGTGTCGAGCGCCTGTCGGTAAGAATCAAGCGCGTCTTCGCGCATCTTCGCGGCTTTCTTCTGATCCTTCTCGTTTGCGGCCTGCCGCCAGAGGCTCCGGCCCGTGCCGCTTTGCGCGGGCCACATCAGGTCAAGTCGCTTGTCGTCGCGCGCGCCCTTCAGCGCTTCGCCGTAAAGCTTTGCCGCGTCGGCGTAGCGGCCCTGTCGAAAGGCCACGTCGCCGAGGCTCGTGCGCGCGGCGGCGCGGTAACGACGCGTCTGGCCGAGCTTGCCGAGCAGTGGAAGATCGCCCTTCGTGGCGGCGAGCACATTCTCGAAGTGCTTGCGCGCAGAGTCGAGTTGCTGATCCTGATAGTCTGCGCGCCCAAGCCCAAGCTCGTAGGTCGCGTAGATGACGACCTCGCGATAGTGATTGAGTTGATCCTTGACCGTCAGCAGGCTGCCGACCGTCGGCGCACCGACCTGCACACTACTATTGTCCGAGCCGAGAGCAACACCGAGGCCACCCAGAAGCCCCTTCGTCCGCTTCACCTTGCCCCCCGCGCTTGTGTCGGGCTTCTTCACAGTCATCTGAGCAAAGGTCGCGCGCGCGCCCGCGATGTCGCCGCGACGATAGAGCATCTGGCCGATCTTGGCGAGCATGAGTTGCGCGTTGTATCCGCTCTCCTCGGTCGTCAGCGCCGCCGACGCGGATGCGCCCGCCTTCACCGTAGATACACCGGGAATCCCGCCGACGGGCGCATCGGGGAGCGTGCCCCCGACCGACCCGGCGGCGTAGAGGTCATGCGCGGCGCGGAAGTGTTCGAGCGCGAGGTCGTAGCGTCCCTGTCGCTCGTAGAGTTCACCGAGAAGGTCTTGCGTCGAAGCCTCACCCGACCTGTCATTCGACTGCTGGAAAGCCTTCAGCGCGCGTTCCAGATGGACGAGCGCCTCCGCAGCTCGCCCACGATGGAGCAGTGCGCGCCCCTGCTCGCGCTCACTCGCCGCTCCGCCCGCCTGCGGGACTTCGGTTAGTGAACTCTCCGCCGCCGCAACAGACAGAGGCTTCTCCGTTGACGCAGACAGTGCCTTCTCCGTCGGCGTAGCGGCGTGCGCCTGTGCGCCTGTTGCTCCGAAGTGTGCGACGCCGAGCGCCAGAGAAGTGATGAGCACTCCCGCGAGACCGCCTGTGACAATACGCATGTTCCTGTACTCCTTGTAATGACGACGAACAATGACTTCTCCAAACGGAGAATGGCGACGAACGATGACTCTTCAAACGGAGAGGCGTGCCGGGGCGAGAGGCAAAAACTAAAACATCAACCCCGGAGCCGCGAGGTTGATGTTTGAGCCGAACATTCGAGGCGGATGTAAGCCGAAGCGAAACGAACGGGCGGCGCGCGACAGGCTCATTTGTGGACGAGCACGATCTCGGTGACGAGCGTGTTCGAGTTGGCCGAATCATTGACGCGCACGACCGCAGGCTTGGGGTCGTCACGCTTGACTTTGAGTCCGCGCTGGAGCGTGTTGGGCATGACGGGCTGCGGCCCGGCCTGTGCAAGCTGCGTGTTCTTCGCCTCGGTGACGCCCCTGCCTTTAGCTTCGCTCTTGATTCGCTCCCACTGCGCCGCCGTCGGCTTCCAGGCACAGTCTTTACGGTTCTTGCCGCAGAACTTCGCAAGCTCCTCGCCGGTGGGGACGCCCGCGAGCGGCTGGCGCGAGAAGATGACGAAGAGATGTTCGGTGGCAGCCGGGTCTGTGAACTCGAAGTCGAATGAAGTGTCGGCGGGGAAGGTCGCGCGGGCGTGCGCCTGAAGGGCGTTGGCCCCTTCGTCGAGCAGCACGCTCGGGAAGAGCAGTTCCGGATTCTTCCCGTCCGTCGCATTGAACATATAGAGGTAGCCGTCGGTGTTGGTTTCGAGCGCGACGGCGAGGCGGTCGCCGGTCTTGAACTCACGCGACTGGTCAACGAGCATCAGGTTGCCCGCGCCGTCCTTCATCAAGATCGTGTAGCCAAGCGCGATGGGGCGAGGCGGCCCGCCCGTGCTGGCGCTCGCGTTCAAGGTCTGTACGCCCGTGTCGCTCGTGCTCTCGCCGCCCGCCTGCGCCAACACCTCCGGACTCTTGCCCGGCTGCGCGGCTTCACCCTTTGGGGATTTCGCCGGTGTGTTGCTCTTGCCGGAAGGACTCTTGTTGGAGGCTAGGCTCCCCGAAGGCGTGTTCGCGCCCGGACTCTTCGAGGAAGCGCTGGAGTTATTGCGGCGCGGCGCGGCGGGTTGCGTCGAATGCTTCTGCGTCTGGGTCGTCTTGCCGGGGTCGTCAAAGCTCACGCCGCGCGTGGTGACGAAGTCGTCGATGACCTGCTGATCCTTCTGCTGATCTTGCGCGAGCGCCGGGGCGCACATCAAGAGCGACAGGGTGGCGAGCATCAGAAGTGGTTTGAAGCGCATGTGCGGTTCTCCTAAAAGTTTTGTGCGCCGTCGGCGAGGGCCGCGGAAAAGGGTTACTTGTGGTTAACCCTCACATCAAAGATGAGCGGCTTGCCCCCGGAGGTTGCCGCCTCAGGTGCGAGCACCGCGACCCGCGCGTCGCCGCCCTCGCCCTTGGCCGACGCCTCGGACGCGCCCGACCTTGCCTGCGCGCGAAAGTCTTCAAGCTCCTTGACCTCTGCGGGCGTCAGCTCGTGCAGGAACTTGCCCGCCAGAAACGAGGGCGACATGAGCGGCGTCGGCGAGAAGATAAAGGTGAAGTCATCGGCTCCGGCGTTTTCGTCGAGGTGGAGTTTCGTGCCGCCGAACGGGAACGAGAAGTCCGCGCCCGCGCCGACGAGGTTCGACTTGAGCGCGCCCGCGCCCTCGGCCGTCAGCATCGTGACCTGCGCGTTGCCGTCCTTGTACGGGCCGATGATGTAGAGGTAGCCGCGCTCTCGCGGCATGAAATGAAACTTGAACCACTTGCCCGATTCGAGCGTGGCCGCTGCGTCGGCGACGTGCTTGCCCGACGCATCGTCCTTCTTGTCGAAAGCCTCGTACCAGTAGCTCGCCGCCTCGACCTTCGGCGCTTCCGCAAGCTTCGCGGGCACGGAGCCGTTAACCGTCGGAGTGGACGGCGCATCGGGCTTCGCGGCGCGCGTGCCCTTCCAGACGAACCAGCCGCCCACGCCCGCGACGAGCAGCAGCGCGAGCGTCCCGCCCGCGACAAGCGGCGCGACACTTCGTCGCGGCTCCGGCGCGGTGACTGACACGCCCGCTCCATGCCCTGCCGCCGCGTGCTGCGCGGCGTCCTGACGGAAGGCTGGTGAAGACTCTTCGTAAGTGCGTTGCTGCGCGTCCAACCCCGCGCCCGTCACGGTCTCAGCGGCGTGCGAGGCAATGGTCTCCCGGCCCCCTTCGCGGCGCGCGGCGACGTTGCCGCTCGTGGCGGGTTGAGAGGATTGCGCGCTGGTCTCGCGGCCCCCGCCCGACGTAGAGGGAGACTCGAACTCTGAGGTCAGGATAGTGTTGGCGTGACTCTGGTCAAAAGCTTCCGCGTTCGTGCCCGCCGAGAGGTGCGCGGTCGCGGCTTCGCTCATTCCCGTCCCTCGCCCCTGAGCGCTCGTGCCGCGCAGCCCCGCGTCGGTGGCATGAGCCGCGCCCGTCTCGGTCGAGTGTATGTTGGGCTTGCGATTGTGGGGCGTGAGGCCGAGCGCGACACGTAGCTCGTCGATAAAAGCGCCGGGGGTCTGCGGCCGGTCGGCGCGATCCTTCGCCATCGCTCGCATGACGCCGCGGCCAAAAGCTTCGGGCACGCCCGACACGACCTCGCTCAAGGAAGGCAGCACCGCCGCGACGTGCTTCTGCCGCAACTCGGCCAGCGTCTTCCCGCCGAGCGGCTTTTTGCCCGCGATCAACTCGAAGAAGATGACGCCTAAAGAGTAGATGTCCGTGCGCCCATCCACCTCCGGGTCGCCGTCGCGCGGCATCTCGCCCCACTGCTCGGGCGACATGTAATAAGGCGTGCCGAGGATTTGACCCGCCACCGTCAGAGAAGTCGCGCCCGCGGCGTGTACGTCGCCCGCGCCGACGATCTTCGCAATGCCGAGGTCTAAGACCTTGACGACGGTGTTCCCGCGGTCGTCCGAGCCGAGCATGATATTCTCGGGCTTGAGGTCGCGATGGACGACGCCGCGCGCGTGCGCCGAGTCGAGCACGTCGGCGACAGGCTCTAAAACGTCGAGAGCCTCCGCGGGTGTGAAGCGTCCACGGCGCTTCAGCTCTTTGTCGAGCGTGTGCCCCTCGACGTACTCCATCACCATGTAGATCATGCCGTCGCTGCCGGCAGAGAGGTCATAGACGGTGACGGAGTTCGGATGGCGGAAGGAGCGGGCGGCCTTGCCCTCGCGCTGGAAGCGTTTGAGCCATTCGGCGTTGTTGCGCATCTCGGAGCGCAACGTCTTGATGACCACCATGTCGCCGAGCAGGATGTGTCGCGCGCGATAGACAGCACCCATGCCGCCCTGCGCGATAAAGCCCTCGACCTTGTACTTGCCGTCGATGAGCCGACCGACAAAGTCCTCGGGCGATTGCTGTAACACTTCGCCGTCATGCGGGCAGAAGGTCTCGGTGTCGGCGAACGACTTATTGCAAGCGGAGCAGAGCTTCATCTGGGGTAAACTTCGCTTCAGTCCCGAAGAGTCCGTGAAAGGTTATCAAGAGCGAGCGGCGCGACGCGCATTCGGCGTGCGGGAGAGCAGAAGTCTAGCACGCCCAAACCCGCATGTGAACTTAGGGCGAGCGGTGAGCGTTGTAAGGTTTGTGGAACGCGCCGCAAGGGGGACGAGCTGCTCGCCCTTGAGCAACGGAAAAGCACCCGCGGCGAATCAAATAGATGCACGCGTCCCCCGGCCCGCGGCGCTTTCGATTCCGAAGCTATCCCCGGATGTTCCACGCGAAAGCGACCCCACCGGCGGCTCGCAGTGCGGTCAACTATGCTGCTCAACTCATTCCTGGAACGGCGCTCAAGGCCCTTCATCATCACCATCGCGCTGCTGCTCGTCTCGCTGCTCGGCGTCTTCGACTATCTGAACGGCCCCGATGTTTCACTGCTGATCTTCTACGTCGTGCCGGTCTTCATCGCGGCGTGGTATGCAGGGCGAAGCTCGGGGTTGCTTACATGCGCGGCGAGCGGTCTCGCGTGGTTTGCGGTCGCGCACGCCACCACCGGACATTTCTCCAACCCGCTTATCGCCTACTGGAACGCCTCGGTTCATCTAGGCTCGATGCTCCTCCTCGCGCACCTCGTCGCCTCGTTCCGGCGCTCGCTCTCGCACGAGAGGGAGCTTGCGCGCACAGACTACCTGACGGGAACCTTCAACGGCAGGTCGTTCGCGGAAGCGTCCGAAGCCGAGATCAGTCGCGCGCAGCGTCACGCGCACCCCTTCAGCGTCGCCTTTATGGACGTTGACGACTTCAAGCTCGTCAACGACCGGCTCGGCCACAGCGCGGGCAACCGGCTACTGAAACTTATCGCCGATACCATCCGCGAGAACGTGCGCGCCTTCGACGTGGTGGCGCGTCTCGGCGGCGACGAGTTCGCCATCCTCATGCCCGAGACCGATGAGAGGGCCGCGCAGGTCGTCATCCGCCGCGTCCGCCACCAACTGCTCGAAGCCGCGCGCCGAGAGGACTGGACCGTCACCTTCAGCGCCGGACTCGTCACATGGATCGCCCCGCCCGCGGGGGTGGACGAGATGCTGCGCGCCGCAGACGAACTCATGTACACGGCCAAGCGCCACGGCAAGAACACTGTCCGCCACATCGTCGCCAACGCACCCGCCAACGCCGCCTGAGATTGCTCGGCCATACGCATTGTTAACACAACCAGAAGGCCGCAAGCCCGACCGTCAGGGAGGGCGTTAGCCTCCGTCATGCAATACGACGAAGACTGACGCCCTCCCTGACGGTCGGGCTTGCGGCCCTGTCTCCTTACTCTCCGAGATAGACGCGTTGCGTGTAGTCGCGCACCATGCGGTCGCTGTTGAAGGCGGGCGCGAGCGTCTGGATGGCATGGCGCATCATGGCGACCCAGCGGCGCGGCACGCCTTGCCCGTCGCGTTCGTAGAAGGTCGGCACGACCTCGCCTTCGAGCACGCGATAGAGCGACTCCGCGTCGCGCCTGTCCGTTTCTTCCGTCGTCTCGCTGATCGTCTCGTCGCCGACGGCCCAGCCGTTCTGCCCGTCGTAGCCTTCGAGCCACCAGCCGTCCAGAACCGAGAGGTTCAGTCCGCCATTCATCGCAACCTTCTCGCCGCTCGTGCCCGACGCTTCGAGCGGACGCCGCGGCACATTCATCCATACATCGACGGACTGCACGAGTTGGCGCGCGATCTCCTGATCGTAGTCTTGCAGGAAGACCGCGCGCGGCATGACCTCCGGGTCGAGTTTCCAGAGCGCGAGCTGTTGGAGGATAAGCTTCGCGCCCTGATCCTGCGGGTGCGCCTTGCCCGCGAAGAGGAACTGCACTGGACGCTCCGCGTCGAGCATCAGGTGGTGCAGACGCTCCGCGTCGGTCAGCAGAAGCCCCCAGCGTTTGTAGGCCGCGACGCGGCGCGCGAACCCGATGGTCAGCGCGTCGGGGTCGAACATCGAGAGCGCCGACTCGGCGTACGAGCGCGGCTCGTGCTGCTGAAGCCGCGCGTGGAAGAGACGCTCGCGCACGAATGCGATGAGACGCTTGCGCTGGAGGCGGCGCACCTTCCAAAGCTCTTCGTCGGGGATGCTCGCGACTGCGCGCGACCACGCCACGTCGTCGTGCAAGACCTGCGTCCAGTCCGCACCGACGTGCTCCTCGAAGAGTGCGCGCAGCAGCGGCGAGACCCACGTCGGCGCATGCACGCCGTTCGTCACCGAAGTTATCGGAACCTCTTCGACGCGACGCTCGGGCCACATCTTGTTCCAAAGCTCGCGCGAGACCTCGCCATGCTTGCGGCTCACGCCGTTCGACGAACGGCACATGCGCAAGGCCAGAGGCGTCAGGCCGAACAACTCCTCCTCGTCGCCTTCCTTCACGCGACCGAGGTTCAGAAACTCTTCGCGCGTGAGCTTGAGCGCCTGCCAGTAGTCTTCGCCGAAGCACCGCTCGATAAGCGAGGCGATGAACTCGTCGTGGCCCGCGGCGACGGGCGTGTGAGTCGTGAAAGCGCAGCGTGATCGTACCTCACGCGCGGCGTCCTCGAACGCGACTCCGCGCCCGGTCAGCTCGCGTGAAAGCTCCAGAGTCAGAAAGGCCGAATGCCCTTCGTTGAGATGAAAGACGTGAGGCTCGATTTCAAGCCCACGGAGCAGGCGCACGCCGCCGATGCCTAAGACCATCTCCTGCACGCAGCGTGTCTCGCGGTCGCCGCCGTAGAGGTGGCCCGTGATGAAGCGGTCAATCTCGTCGTTGCCCTCGACGTTCGTATCGAGCAGATAGAGCGGTATGCGGCCAACCTCAGCACGCCAGGCCTGAACGCGCACGGTGCGCCCGCGTAAGCTGAGTTCGATCATGACGGGCCGTCTATCTTTGTCGCGGACGAGTGTGAGCGGCAGTTCGCCCACATTGATCTGGCTGTATGCCTCCTCCTGCCAACCGTCGCGGCGCAGGTGCTGGCGGAAATAGCCGTGGTGATAGAGCAGGCCGATGGCGACCAGTGGCAGACCCAAATCGCTCGCCGACTTCAGGTGGTCGCCCGCGAGAATTCCGAGGCCGCCCGAGTAGAGCGGCAGAGAGTGATGCACGCCAAACTCCGCGCAGAAGTATGCGACCGGATGCTCATGCGTGAGAGCGCGTGCGTGCTCGGCGGCCCACGTCCGGCCTTCGGCTTTCATGTAAGAGTCGAACCCTTCGGCGACGCGGCGCACGCGCTCGATGTAGACCGGGTCGGTCGCAACTCTCATCAGGCTGTACTGTGGGACTTCCTTCAGCAGACGGCGCGGGTTGTGCTCGCACTCGTCCCAGACCTCCTGGTCGAGGTCGCGGAAGACGGCTGCGCCGTCCGGCGTCCAACTCCACCAGTAGTTCCAAGAGATGCGCTCAAGCGCCGCTATCGTCTCGGGCAGCATCGTCGCCTCACCCGTTCCTTCAAATCCCTGCTCGACCTCACTCATCGTTTGAACCATTCTTCTATGCTCAATTCTCAAGGCGTAGACATGCCGACAAAGAAAAGCCGCCGGCCCTTCGGACTCTGGTGCCGCGAGGGCGGGCGGACGGGCGGACGGTTTATCTGTTAGCTTTCAAATTTATGATTGCGTAGAAATACTTCCATGTCGCCCTTTGAAAAGAAAACGAGTCTGACTTCCCCTAAAGTTTCGTCGCCGCCGAGGAACTCTGCGATGGCGTCGGACGCGACCGCCGCGGCCTCCTCGCGCGGGTAGCCGTAAGCCCCCGTGGAGATCGAAGGGAAGGCCACGCCCGAGAGCCTTCTACGGGCGGCCAGCGCGAGCGAGTTGCGGTAAGCCGAGGCGAGCAGTTGCGCCTCGCGCCCCGACTCGCGCCCGTAGATGGGCCCCACGGTGTGAATCACATAACGCGCCGCGAGAAGCCCGCCCGACGTGATGACTGCCTCGCCCGTCGGTAACCCTTCGGGGTAGAGCGTGCGCCGAATCTCAAGACACTCTTCGAGTAGACTAGGGCCGCCCGCGCGGTGGATCGCGCCGTCAACCCCGCCGCCACCCAGAAGCGTGCTGTTGGCGGCGTTGACCACAGCGTCGATTGACTGGCGCGTGATGTCGCCCAACGCGACGCGGACGCGCCCGCCCACAAAGATTGTCTTAGTTTGTTCGGGAAACAAAGCCTACCGCCAGACGCAGAAAGATACACGCGCGCGAGGGTTTACGGCAAGGCCGCCCGACCCGTCTTCCGCCCCGTACAGGCGCTGCTGCGTGCGGGAAGCTCTCTTTTACAGGCGTTTGCGGTGCGTTGTGTAAAAGTCCGGTCGGGATTTATTCGGACTCGACTTCATCGGACTCGACTTCAACGGATTCGACTCCGCCGGTCTCCGCTTCGTCGGAATCTTCGGACTCGTCTTCTATGTTGAGCCAGCGCGGCTCGACTTCCATCTCGTCGAACATATCCTGTCGGCGGAGCGCTTCGGCAATGCCCTCGGCCTTGCGTTCGGTGAGCGGCTTCTCGGGGTCGAGGCTATAGATGCGGAAGACGCCCTCCTCGATCATCTCGATCCCGAGCTGCCCGAGCGCGACGCCGGGCACGATCATCATCTCGTTGAGATTGTGGATACGAAAGCGTCCCGTCTGCTCGACCAGGTCTTCGATGAACGGGTCACGCAGCGCGTGCTCCGCCTCGTTGACGGAAAGGTACGAGCCTTCCACGACCAGACAGTATTCGCCGGGGTGTTGTCCCTTCATGTTGTGAGTTGGACGGCCATGCCCACTTAGAGCAGCGCGAGTGGAGGGCTTGCCGCCCCGCGGAGCACTTTAACACCGCCGGGCGACGGCTGACAAAACTTTTTTCGTGTGGAAACCGACAGCGCCGCGGGAGGTTTTAAGTCTCCACGCGGCGCTCTCGATGTATCAGCCCGAACCTTCGGGGCAACCGGCTTAGAAGGCCCTGTCGCTCTGCTCGTTGAGCGTCCGTGTGAGACGGTCGAAGTATGCGTTGAAGGTCACGAAGTCCGTGCCCTGGAAGAAGGCGCGACCGCCGGTCTCGTCCGAGACGCGATTGAGTGCGCTCTGACCGAAGCTGATCGCGCGATTGTTCCAGCTCGTCAACCCAACCGAGGGAGCGTAGAACGAGTAGACCGAGACGCCGTGGCTCTTCGCTTCGCGCACCGCGCGATTCAAGTCTATCGAATCCACAGAGGACGAGAAGTCGAAGCCGCGCGAGGTGTCGAGGCCGTCCGAGACCAACAGCACCGCGTTACGGTTCGCGCCGTCTGAAGGGAACAGCTTGATCGCATCGCGCACCTGTGTGTAAGGGTTATAGGGCGACACGGAGGTCGAGCCGACGGGGATGCGCAGGGCACGCGAGGCCGCTTCGAGGTCGTTCGTGAAGCGCTGGCGCACCTGCAAAGAGCCGGAGCGGATATAGCCGACCATCACGCGCGAGCCGGGAGGGAGAGTACGTATAAACTCGCCCGTCTCGCGAAGCTCATTGCCCACGCGCGAGACCAGGTCGTCCTGTATCAGCACCGCGAGGTTCAAAGACACGCGCACACGCTCGGCGGCAAGAGACTTACTTCCCTGCCTCGCCTGCGCGCTCGCTGGAACAGCCGACACGCCGAACGAGGCGACGGCTAACAGAATAGCTGCTAAAAAAGTAGGTGTTTTTCTCATAATGTTTCCTTGCGAAAACCCCGTTTTGAAATACCGGACAGCTTCTCAAGCATCGCCCGAACCCGAGATTTTCGACTCCTTTTTGATGCCCTGTGATGCCGGACAGTTGGCCTACTCGCTGACAAGGAAAGGTTGACGCGGGAGTCTATGAGGAGAGAAGCTTGGAGTTGATAGAAGAGAAGCTTGGAGCAACGCTCGTGTGCCGGGGCGGCTCAAAGTCTGAAGGGGTCTTAAAAGATTTGAAAGGGTCTGAAATGATTTAACCCGCGCGCCGCCGTAAGGTTTTGTATAAGGAATCGGATGATGAGAAAGCTGTTTGCAATCGTGTCCGTCATCGCAGGGCTGGCGGTCTTCGCTGTCGCCCTCACCGTCCTGAAAGGTCAGCGGCGACAAGAGCCACGCGCACCGAAGGCGTCCGAAGAGATGAAGACTGCCGCGCCGACGGGCGGTGATGCCAGACGCACGCCCGTCATCGTCGAGCTGTTCACTTCCGAGGGATGTTCGAGCTGCCCGCCCGCCGACGCCCTGCTCGCGCGGCTCGACCGGACGCAGCCCGCCAGCGGCGCGGAGGTCATCCCGCTGGCGATGCACGTCGATTACTGGAACTACCTCGGATGGGCCGACCCCTTCTCGTCGCACGAGTTCAGCGAACGGCAGGGCGAGTACGCCGAAGCCTTCGGCAAGGACGGTGTCTACACGCCGCAGATGATCGTGGACGGCGTCAACGAATTCCCCGGCGGCAACAACACTGCGGCGCTCGATGCCATCAGCAAGGCCGCAAGCGCGCAGAAGGCCGACGTGCAACTTAGACGCGTGGATTCAGAAGCGGCTTCCGAAACAAAGGTGGACGTTGAAACGCAGGCGGGTGCGCGTCTCTCCATCACCATCAAGAATTTCCCGAAGCTGACCGAAGGCGACTCGGCCTACGTGCTGCTGGCGTTGACGGAGAGCGGCCTCTCTTCGGACGTGGCGCGCGGAGAGAATTCGGGGCGCAGGCTCGAACATGTCGGCGTCGTGCGCCGTCTCACAAGCATCGGCAGCCTCACCGACGCGCACGGCGGCGCATTCACGGTCGAGACGACAGTACCAATCGAGAAGGGATGGCGGCGCGAGAATTTGCGCGCAGTCGTCTTTGCGCAGGAGCGCGGGACGAGGCGCATGCTGGCCGCGGCCTCGCTCAAGCTGTTCGGCTGAGACTGTCACAGTGACGGCTTCGCGCTTTGAATCCGCGGCGGCGGGCACGCACGTAAATTCCTTGTGAGCAGCGTCGAGTCCAAACCGGAGCGAGTATCTGGAGCGAGTAGTTGAACCGGAGCGAGTGTCATGTTGATAAAGAAGCCGGACGACATCAAGAGCAGCGAGATTACGGACAAGAAGGTCTATCTGAGCCGCCGTAACTTCATTCGCGGCGCGACGCTCGCCGCGACGACCGCCGCCACCGGACTTCTCTACCGCAAGCTCCTCGCCCCGCAGATCGAGGTCGCGACGCCCACGCGACATGATGCGCCCGGCGCGCAGTCCGGCACACAGGCCGCAGAGAAGCAGTGGGGCTTGCCCGGCGAAGAGGCGACCCCTTATCAGGACATCACGCACTACAACAACTTTTACGAGTTCGGTACGGACAAGTACAGCCCCGCGCGCCGCGCGCAAGTCTTAATCACGCGCCCGTGGACGGTCTCGGTCGAGGGATTGGTCAACAAGCCGAAGGTCTTCGATCTGGACGAGCTGACACGTCTCTTCACGCCCGAGGATCGAATCTACCGCCACCGCTGCGTCGAGGGCTGGTCGATGGTCATCCCGTGGTTCGGCTTCTCGCTGGCGGGTCTGCTGAAACTGGTTGAGCCACAGAGCACGGCGCAGTACGTCGTCTTCCAGACCGCGAACGACCCGAAGGGACGCCACATCCCTGAGACCGACGCGCTCTCTTGGCCTTACGTCGAAGGGCTGCGGCTCGATGAGGCGATACATCCACTGGCTACGCTTTCGACGGGCATCTACGGCGAGCCGCTGCTGCCGCAGAACGGTGCCCCGATTCGTCTGGTCGTTCCATGGAAGTACGGTTTCAAGAGCATCAAGTCGGTCGTCAAGATAAACCTCGTCGAGCGCATGCCGACGACAACGTGGGTTAAAGAAGTGCCGGATGTTTACGGGTTCTTCTCAAACGTCAACCCAAAGGTGGACGTGCTCCGGGCACAGGCGACGGAGCAGCGCACCGGCGAGTTTACGCGCCGCAAGACGCTCCCCTTCAACGGCTACGCCGATCAGGTCGCAAGTCTGTATGACGGGATGGATTTGAAGCACTACTATTAAGCAGTAGACAGTAGGAAGTAGTCAGTAGTCAGTAGGCTCCGCTCCGCGGGTGTTGCTGCTTTCACACTGACCATTCGGCTGATAAAGGTTTTTCTACTGTCTACTGTCTACTGTCTACTGTCTACTGTCTACTTCTTTCATGAAAGACATCAAATTCTACAAGCTCGTCGTCTTCGTCAATGCTCTGGTGCCGCTGGCTCTGCTCGCGTGGGACTGGCGGCGTGGACAGGCGGGGGCGAACCCTTTGGACTTCGTGACGCGGACGACGGGGACGCTGACGCTCGTCTTTCTCGTGCTCACGCTCGCCATCACACCTCTGCGCAAGGTGTCGGGTGTGCAGTGGCTTGTGCGCCTGCGCCGCATGCTCGGACTCTATGCGTTCTTCTACGGTTCACTGCATCTGCTGACCTACGTCTGGTTCGATAAGGCGTTCGACTTCTCGGCCATCGCGCAGGATGTGGTGCGGCGCTGGTTCATCCTCGTCGGCATGGTCGCCTTCTTCTCGATGGTGCCGCTCGCCATCACCTCGACCGACAAGATGATTAAGCGGCTCGGCGGCAAGCGCTGGCAGAAGCTGCATCGCCTGACGTACCTCTCGGCTGCGGCGGCTGTCATACATTTCTACCTGCTCGTCAAATCCGACATACGCAAGCCGCTCCTCTTCGCCTCATTGGTCGGCCTCCTGCTCGGCTATCGACTGTTCGTCTCCTTCTCGAAGCGCCTGAAGACGAAGCCCGTCTCCATCTCCCAGAAGGCAGGCTGACGCGGATGAACGCGACGCTCCTCGCGCGTGCGTGCGGTCGGGCGGCAATGGAGTAACGGAAGAGTTAACAGGCGTGCGGCGTGGCGGGTGGCGGGCGGATACACGAAGAGGCGGGAGCAGTTACTCGTTTGAGTTTCGCTCTCGCCTCTTTGAGTTTCGCTCTCGCCTCTTCGTGTGTTGCCTTTTTCGTGTGTTGCCCTTTGAGTATTAGTGGCGGCCATGTGCGTGGCCGTGGCCGTGGCCGCTCACATCCATGCCGTGGCCGCTCATGTCGATGCCTCGGTCGCGTCGGTTGTCGTCGCGCCGTGTGAGAACGTCGCGGTTGCTCCGGCGGTTGCTCCTGAAGATGCTCCCCAGATTGTTGTTTGTCCCCACGCCGCTGTGACGGCTGTGCGACCAGCCGAGATGGCGTCCCTTAGTCCAACCCAGATGACGCCCGTTGTCATGCCTGCCCAGCCTGTGCCCGTGCCCCTTCGCAGACACCCCGAGGCTCGTGCCCAAGACCAGCGTCAGTAGAACGGCGAACGTACTTATTGACCTCAATAGTGTACGAAATTCACGTCTCATTCCTTGTTGCCTCCATGTCCAATTTGTTCAGATGGGAGAGTTTTTCGTTTAAAGCTATGAAAGGGCTTCTGCCCATCAAACTTCCCGGCAAACGCGATGCCGCAGTGTGGCGCGGGGGCGACCGAGAATGGAAAAACCTTCTTGTGTGCGTTGGAAAAATTGCTTCGGAAGGAAGGGGGCGGGCGGCTAACAATTTTCTGTGCGCGCCGGGCCGTCCGGGCGCAGCGCCCGTCTATAGACTTCTGTAACACCGCTTGCCATTCCGCCTCCCGGTCGCTTAAATTACTCTCTCGACCACGGAAGTTCTATCCCGCACAGCAATTGTATCCGCAAGGCAGCGTGGGGTGCTTCGCGCAACCAATCCCAAGCGCCTGCCAACCTGTCGAAAGGATGTCTCAGACCTGACGCCATGAAATCTTATCCAACCAACCAGATTCGCAACCTCGCGGTTATCGGCCACGGCCACGCGGGCAAGACGCAGCTCGTCAGCTCGCTCCTGCATCTCTCCGGCGCGACGCCGCGCTGGGGCAAGGTGGACGAGGGCACGACCGTCACCGACCACGACGAAGACTCCATCGCACGCAAGATCACGCTCAACAACCAGCTCGCGCACTGCGAGTGGCGCGAACACAAGGTCAACCTTATCGACACGCCCGGCTTCTCGGCCTTCGTCCCGCACGCGCGCCCCGCCTTGCGCGTCGCCGACTGTGCGCTCGTCGTCGTCGATGGCGTGACCGGCGTCGAGGTCGGCACGGAGAAGACCTGGGCCTTCGCCAACGAGTTCATCACGCCGCGCATGCTGGTCGTCACAAAGCTCGACAAGGAACGTGCGGACTTCGGCTCGGCGCTCGACAGTGCACGCAACACCTTCAGCCGCGCCATCGTCCCCTTCACACTCCCCATCGGGCAGGAGATGAACTTCCGCGGCGTCGTCGATGTCGTCCACATGAAGGCATACGAGTACGACTCTGCTGGCAAGGCCAAAGAGGTTCCCATCCCCGAGACGGGGCGCGAGGTCGTCGAGCGCGAGCGCGAGCGACTCGTCGAAGTCATCGCCGAGTCGGACGACTCGCTCATGGAGAAGTGGCTTGAGAACGGCACGCTCGAAGAGGCGGACATCATCCCGAACATCAGTCGGGCCATCGCCGCCTCGCGCCTCTGCCCCGTCTTCGCCGTCTCTTCCCTGTCGCTCGTCGGGTTGCAGCAGCTCCTCGACGGCATCATCGACTACGCGCCCGCGCCCGACACACACGCACAGGAGCACGGCAAGGCGAGCCTCGACGAGGGCGCGGCGGAAGTCACACGCGGCTATCACCCGGAAGAGCCTTTCTCGGCCTACGTCTTCCGCACCGTCGCAGACCCTTTCGCCGGGCGCATCAACGTGATGAAGATCATCAGCGGCCACGTCAAACCCGATGCCAGCGTGCAGAACACTACACGCGGCGCGACCGAACGTCTCGGCGCGCTTCACTCGATGCAGGGCAAGCAGCTCGACAAGATAGACGAGGCCAGCGCGGGCGACATCATCGCCGTCGTCAAACTAAAGGAGACGCAGACCGGCGACACTCTCTCGGACAGGGCCGCGGCGGTCGTCTACGACCCCATCGAGTATCCGGAGGCCGCCATCTCCTTCGCCATCGAGCCGAAGTCGCGACAGGACGAAGAGAAGATCAGCGTCGCGCTCCACAAGATTTTGGAAGAAGACCCCTCGCTCCATTTCGACCGCGACGCGCAGACGAAAGAGTTCCTGCTCTCCGGCTCGGGCCAGCTCCACATCGAGACCGTCGTCGAGAAGCTGAAGAACCGCTACCACGTCGAAGTGGCGCTCCACCCGCCGAAGGTTCCTTACAAGGAGACGATCACGGCGCGCGCCGAAGTGCAGGGCCGCCACAAGAAGCAGACCGGCGGGCGCGGACAGTTCGGCGACTGCAAGGTCGTCTTCGAGCCTCTGCCGCGCGGCGGCGGATTCGTCTTCGAGGATAAGATTTTCGGCGGCTCAGTCCCGCACCAGTTCCGCCCCGCCATCGAGAAAGGAATCGTCGAGGCCGCATCGCACGGCGCGATTGCAGGCTACCCGCTCGTCGATTTCAAGGTCACGCTCATCGATGGCTCGTACCACACGGTTGACTCCGACGAGCATAGTTTCCGCGCCGCCGGTCGCAAGGCTTTCCGCAACGCGGTCGAGAAGGTCAAGCCGACGATCCTTGAGCCGATCATGGATGTCGAGGTCGTCGCGCCCGCCGAGGCGAGCGGCGACATCATGGGCGATCTCAACTCGCGGCGAGGGCGCGTGCAGGGGATGGACATGCGCGGCAAGAATCAGGTCGTCAAGGCGCAGGTTCCGATGTCCGAGATGCTCGACTACCAGTCGAAGCTCAACTCGATCACCGCCGCACGCGGCTCCTTCCACATGGAGTTCTCGCACTACGACCCCGTGCCCGGACAGATCGCCCACAAGATCGTCGAACAGTCCAGAGCCGAGGGCAGAATCCGTGCCGAAGAGGAAGAGTAGACAGCGCTCGGGCCTTCATGTTTTGACGGAGGAGAACTGTGAGTAAGATATTGAGTCAACCCGAAAGCTCGACTCTAGCGGTGATGGATTTAAGCTCCATTGTCGAATTAACTGACGAGCGTCTATATGAGCTTTCTCAGTCTAATCGGGAACTGCGGTTTGAGCGCACGGCGGAGGGGGAGTTAGTGATTATGTCACCCACCGGAGGACGAACCAGCCACCGTAATGCACAGATCATCTATTTCCTGTCTGAGTGGGCAAACCGCACCGGAACGGGATTAGTGTTTGATTCGTCCGGAGGCTTCAGGCTTCCTAACGGAGCCGTTCGCTCGCCGGATGCCGCGTGGGTCAGGCTGGAACAGTGGCAAAACCTACCCGAGCAGCAGAAGGAGAAATTTATTCCGCTCTGTCCCGACTTCGTCGTCGAGTTGCGTTCGGCCACGGACAGCCTCTCGGAGTTGCAGTCGAAGATGGAGGAGTACGTCGCAGGCGGCGCGCGGCTCGGGTGGCTGATCGACCCGCAGGGACGGCGCGTTCATGTCTACCGCGCGGGGGCGCAGGAGGCAGAGGTGCTCGAAGACCCCGAAAGCCTGTCGGGCGAGGCCGTGCTCAAAGGCTTCGTCCTCCGTCTGCCAGAGATTTGGTGAGCAAGGCCGGCCTCTCTTTCATTGACACACGGGCCGTTCGCCGGTCACACGCAAACAAAAACCTCGCCGACAAACAACGCAATCAAACTCAACACGCACGGCGGTGCGAACAAGGAGAAACATTTTATGTCCTGGCAGAACGCGCCTACTTTAACCAAGATCACGGCCTCGCAGCAGGGCGGCAATCGCGGCGCACAACTGTGGGGCGTACAGGCCAACGGCACTCTTAACACCATCTATCAGGTGACGCCCGGTGGCGGGTGGAGCCAGTGGCTCGGCCCGAACTGGGCCGGTCAGGGACACCCGAAGCAGGTCTACGAACTGGCGGCGGCGCAGCAGAACAACGGCTGTGTACAGTTCTTCGCGCTCGACATGAAGCTGCAACTCTGGACGACGGGACAGTCCGCGCCGGGCGGCGATTGGACGCCGTGGTCTGGGCCCAACTGGAACAACGCGCCGCGGGGGATGAAGCGCGTCTGTGCGTCGCAACAGGGCGGCTCGCGCGGCGCGCAGCTTTGGGGCATCACCAGCGACTACTCTCTCGTCACCTGCTACCAAATAACCGCGGGCGGCAAATGGAGCGGTTGGCAGGGCTGGGCCGCCACGCCCGAGAATTCGCAGTTCATCGAGTTGACGGCGTCGCAGCAGAACGACGGGCGCGTGCAGTTATGGGTGATTGACACGAAGCAGCAACTTTGGAGTTGCTGGCAGACCTCGCCGGGCGGCGATTGGACTGGATGGTCTGGCCCGAACTGGAACGGCGCGCCTCGGCTCTCGAACATCGCAGCGTGCCAGTTGGGAGGCTCGCGCGGCGCGCAGATTTGGGGCATCAGGGAGGACTATACGCTCACCAGCGACCTTCAGATTTCGCCCGGCGGAGGTTGGAGCGGCTGGTCGAGCAGCAATTGGGCGAACACGCAGGTCTACGATGTGACGGCGGCGCAGCAGAACAACGGCTGCGCACAGCTCTGGGTCATCACTTTAAAGCAGGAGTTGAGAAGCATGTCGCAGTTCTCGCCGGGCGGCGAGTGGGGCGGCTGGTCTTAAAGCGGGACGGCAGTACGCACGGAGGCAAACAATCGTCCATGACGCGAGGGGGCGCGCGGCAGTCTCACCGTGTCGGTAAGTCAAACCCGAAAGCGGCATATCAAACCCCGGCGCGCAGCGTTTCGACGCCGTAGCAGTGTGTTCCGACGCCGTAATGACGTGTGCCGATGCCGTAGCGGCATGCACCGGAGCCGTATTAGCGTGCTCCAACGCCGTATCAGCGTGGAAAAGTCCGTGGCGGCGTGTGCCGTACACGTATTCGTGCGTTCCGGTGCTGTGGCGGCGTGTTCCGACGCCATATTAGTGTGTTCCGATGCCGTGGCGGCGTGTGCTTATGTCATATTGACATGCACCGGGGCCGTATTGGCGTGGAAAAGTCCGTGGCGGTGTGGAAAAGCCCGTATCAGCGTGTGAAAAGTCTGTGGCGGTGTGGAAAAGTCTGTGGCGGTGTGGAAAAGTCCGTATCGGTGTGGAAAAGTCTGTGGCGGTGTGTGCCGGGGACGTGTCGGTGCGGACGGGTGGCGGCGCGTGTGAATTTGTATTGTGCGCGGGGCGAAACGGAGTATAATTCGCGCCCTCGATAACGTTAACCTCGACCCTTTCGACCCACCGGGAGGACATTCACACGTGTTCCTTCCCTTCACACTCAAGGAGATAAATCCATGAACGACAAACAGCGCGGGCGGTTCGAGCGCGGCTCACGCGTGCTGGCCTTCATCACGCCCAACGCCTCGGACTTCCCTTCCAACAGTAAGGGCGGCGAATCCTTCGCACGCTTAAAGACCGAAATCGACAAACTCGCGGCGCTCGACGTGACGAAGGCGACGAGCATGAGCACGCACCGGCAAGGCTCCGTCGGACGCCACGACGTGCGCGAGACGCTACGCACGCAAATCGCCGCCGTCTGCGACACGGCGGAGATCGCCAGCCGCGACCGCCCCGATGTGAAAGGCAGCTTCCCGCGCACGCCGCCAGACCACAGCGACCAGACGCTCATCGCCGTCGCGCGCTCGTTCGCAGAGGCGGCGCTCCCGCTCAAGTCGCTCTTCATCGAGTACGACCTGCCCGCTGACTTCATCGACCGCCTGAGCGCGAACGCCGACGCGCTCGACCAGCACATCACAAGCCAGAACAGAAGCACGGGCACGCGCGTCAACACGAACGCCGCCATCAAAGAGTCTCTGCGGCACGTCGATGACGAGATAGACCGGCTCGACACCATCGTCCGCAACAAGTATCGCGACGACCCCGCCAAACTCGCCGCGTGGGAGAGCGCGCGCCACATCGAACATACCGCCCGCACGAAACCCGGCGGCGGCACTCCACCAGCGCCGCAGACGCCCACGCAGACATAACCATCACACCCGGTTCGTGGGCACGGCGGCGAACCGGCTTTAAAAAGGGGGCGCGGACATTTCCACCCGCGCCCCGCCAACTTCAAAAGCGCCGTGTGACGGAGCAAATTCTCACCGAATGAAACGAACTCGTCCAAACATTTTCCTGTTGACACCCAACCAACCGGAAGAATATCTTGCACGCATACCGCGTGGCCGCGTTGTCCTGCTGACAAGAGCAGTCACTTGTTAGCCTCACGAAACCTTTTCATCAACCCGCGAGCCGTCAGCGTGGCTCGCTTGATATTTGCTAATGATGACCGGCGTGATGCGACTCTCATCGAGCGGCTTAAAGGAGAACAATGCCTATCCTTAGAACTATCGCCATCCTCTTACTGACATTGGGACTGCTCGCAGCCGTCACGCTTCTCTTACTCCCTCTCGGCATTCCCCAGTCCGTCGGTATCTTCCCGCCAAGCCCGGAACGTGCGCTCTGGCTCTTATACTTACTGTGCATGGCTTTCGGGCTTATCTTCTTTGCGATAGCGGCGCAGAATGGCGACAGAAACAGGTTATCGAAACTTGGCGGGAGCTTACAGTTGGCGCTGGGTCTTGCGGCTGCCACAGAGATATTTCTGCTGAACGCGTATCCGCCGCTCGGCATTACGAGCGCCTTCTCTCTCTGGTGGCTCTTCGCGTTCTCGACCATCATGGGCGGGGTCGGCGTCTATATCCCGGCGAGCGCCGAGAAGAGAGAGCGTAAAGCTGAAGAAGAGAGGATTAAGAAAGCGGAGCTTGAAGCTGAAGCTCTTAATAGAGAGGAGCAGAAGAGACTAAACCTGAGAATCGTCAGCTACAACGTGCGTCGTTAGTCTGCCGGTCATAAAAATATCCGTGTGAAAAGAAGAGACGCAGCAGACTCGCGTGTGAGTCTGCTGCGCCGCTTTTTTTATTTCGAGTCTGCCGCGCCGCTTCTTTATTGTCGGACGTTTGGCTGCACTCAAGCGGCAAACTTGTCGTGGGACTTCAATCCTCGACCAGTGAGCCGGTGAATAGACGCTGCCCGGCGAGCGAGGTGCGGAAGCCGTAGAGCACGAGCGCGACGATGACGGCGACGGCGACGATGGTCGTGCCCGCGTACCATGCGGAGAAGTCCGTGGTCATCGGAAAGATGTAAAACGCGCTGGCGAAGAACTGCATGAAGACCGCCGCCAGCAGCCCGAGACGCAACAGGACGAAGAGCGTCAGCGCGGCGCTCGCCATCGCGAACAGCCAGTCGATAGACGGGTGCTCGCCCGACTGAGCACCGAGCAGCGTGATGACGAGGAAGAGCACCCCGGCGGCGACCCAACGCCTGCGCAGCACGATGGAGAAGATCAGAAACAGGAACAGGAGCACCGACGGCCCGATAAGCGCGTCAATCGCCTGTGCGGCGAGAAGGGCTGCGGCGTACTGCGTCCCCTCCAACCCGGTCAGGCTCGTGGCGGGCGGCGTCGTGGCAGACATCCCCAACCACTGCGGAACAAGCACCGACAGGCAACTGACAAGCACTGACGCGAAGCCGAAGAGAGCGCCGAGCAGAAGGTCGCGCCCCACGAGCGGGTCGCCGTAGTCGCCCGCCAGCAGACGGTTCCAGGAGATGATGATGCCCGGCCAACGCCTGCGCACGAACGGCTCGATGGCGATGTAAACGAGCCACAGTACAGACGTGAGCAGCAGCGTATACGCAAGGCTCACCAGAAACATGCCGAACTCGCCGGAGAGATTGGGGACGTGGTGCGATGCCGTCAGCCACGCCACCGTCTCCGCGATCAGGACGAACGCGGCGAGACGGAACGCGCCTCTGCGGTCGCCGCGGCCAAGCCGCAGGTTGTGGCGCGCGAGCATCGCCCCGCCGATCAGGATCACGAAGAAGATGAGGATGATGAGGGCCTGTATGGCGCGCTGGCTCGCGCCCATCTGTGCCTGCTCGTCGCGCGCGGCTCTCGTCCAGGGGTTGACGATCTGGAAGCTGACGGGCTTGCCTTGAAAGGCCGCGGCCTCGACGCGGATGGGGCTGTCGGGCTGTCCCGGATGATGCCCCTCCCACGCCGCACGCTCGTCGAAGGGCTGCGCAGGAGTCCAGCGCGGCTCGGTCGGATGGAAGTCTGCCGGGTCAAGCCCCGCTTCCGTAAAAAGCCTCGACCAATCGAAGCCGGGCGCGTCGGTAGTCTCGACGGTCTGCGGCGGGACACCGTAGAAAGTTAGCAAATGGCCCGACCCGTCGAGCGAGAGACCCGTCATCCCCGCAACGGTGTGCGGCGGGTCGAGGGCCGTCACTTCCTCTTTGTTGAACGACACGAGATAGCGTGGACTCTGCCTGTACCAGAACCAGATGCCGACGGGCCGGGCCGTCTTCAACCTTTCCCAACGCGCGGGCGACTTATCCGTCTCCCTGACGTGATTCAGGTATTCGGTGTTCACGCCGAAGCCGTATGCGTTGTCGGTCGCCGCGTCGTAGCCGAACCGCCTGAGAATCTCACCCGCGCGCTCCTTCAATCCCTGTGCGGACTTCTCCAAAGGCACACGCCGGTGCAGCAGCGCCTTATCGGAGAGAAACAGGCAGAGCATGAGCGCCGCGAGCGTGGACAGGAGCAGCGCGATGGCGACCGCTGGACGCAGGCTTCCCTGCTTCGGCGCGGCGGCCACCATCTCGGGCGAAGGCGTCTCGCCCGCGGCAAGCGCAGCCGCCAGAGGATCGCCGCCCGGTAGCGCCGCCGCGACCTGCAACGCAGACGAAGGACGCTCGTGCGGCTCGACCGCCAGACAGCGCTCGATGACGCGCTCGACGAGCGGGTCAACGTCCTTCACGATTGAAGAGAGACTCTCCGGCATCGAGACGGTCTTACGCAGCCGAAGGATTTCCGTCAGCGTGTGCGCCGAGAACGCCTTGCGCCCCGTGTAGATTTCGTAGAGGACGAGACCGAGCGAATAGATGTCGCTGCGCGCCGTCAGTTCGCGCCCGGCTAACTGCTCGGGCGACATATATTCGGGCGTGCCTTCGAGCGCCGCGCCCGCGCCGAACTCCTCCATCAACCCCGCCAGCCCGAAGTCCGTAATGCGTACGTCGCCGTTCTCGTCGATCATCACGTTGGCGGGCTTGAGGTCGCGGTGAAGCACGTCGGCGGAGTGCGCGGCGGCAAGCCCCGCACAAATCTGCCGCGCGATTTCGGTGGCCTTGTCCACAGGCAGCCGCCCGAAGCGCTTCAGCACCGACGAAAGCTCCTCGCCGCGTATGTACTCCATCGAAAGGAAGTGCATCCCTTCGGTCTCGGCGATGTCGTAGACGCGGCAGACGTTGCGATGCGAGATTTGCCGCGCGACTCTCACTTCGCGATGGAAGCGTGCGAGCGCCGCGCCGTCCGCCGAAAGCGCCTCGGGCAGAAACTTCAGCGCGACGGACTGCTCCAGCGTCAGGTCTTCGGCGCGATAGACCTCGCCCATCCCGCCGCGCCCGAGGAGGCCGACAACTCGATACCGCTCATTCAGGATCGTGCCCGAGACGAAGCGCGCATGGTCGAGCGAGTCGGAGATCGTGTGCGCGCCCGTGTGTCTCGAAGGCGTGGAAGGCTTACGGCTCGGTGGCGAAGTCCGGCCCGTGCGCAACGGCTTCGAGTCGTCGGGCAGAATTTGCGTCTTGGCGTAGGAGTCTTTAAGGTCAGCGCCGCATGAGGGACACGACACGCTCTCTTCGGCGATCTCTTGCGTGCAGGCAGGACATTTCATCGCGCGTGGGATTGTATCACCTATACCGACCGGCAAATCCGTGAGACTACGAGCAGGCCAGTAACGCTTGCAGCAAGCTTTACCGGCTCTAAGTCTCTCGCGTTAGAAATACGAGAAGCCCCGGCGGAATGTTTTCCCGCCGGGGCTTCTTTTCACATCAGACAGACGACCGCGTTGGAGAGAGACTACCAGCGCGGCTCGCGATTGCCGCCGCCGCCACCACTGCCACCGCCGAAGCCGCCGCCGCCACGACCGCCACCACCGCCGCCGCGATTGCCGCCACCGCCGAAGCCGCCGCCGCCGCGACCGCCGCCGCCGCCACCACCGAAGCCACGACCACCACCGCC
This sequence comes from Acidobacteriota bacterium, assembly GCA_032162705.1. Lineage (GTDB taxonomy): Bacteria > Acidobacteriota > Blastocatellia > Pyrinomonadales > Pyrinomonadaceae > QHXN01. The sequence goes on along the minus strand of JAVRON010000097.1, from coordinate 42,536 downwards.
GCCGCCACGGCTGCCGCCGCGGTCTTCACGAGGCCGCGCCTCGTTGACGGTTAGGTTACGGCCACCAAGCTCCTTGCCGTTGAACTGCTGGATGGCCGCTTCGCCTTCCTCACGCGTCGCCATCTCGACGAAGCCGAAGCCGCGCGAGCGACCCGTGTCGCGGTCTTCGACCACGTTGGCCGACTCGACCGTTCCGGCCTGCGCGAACAAATCGCGCAAGTCTTCGCTGGAGGTCTGGAACGAGAGATTGCCGACGTAAAGTTTTATTGCCATTGTGTGTGTGTTCCTCTGACCCCGGAACGAGGTCTCCTTAGGAGAAGCTTCCAACGTGAAGTGGCTTCGTCGTAACGGTCGCAGCGAAGGTTTCGCGTACGGGTGCTCGAAAGAGCGGCTCCTGCGTAGTTAATATCGGCCCACTCTCGAACCATCCAAAACGCCGCCGCCAATTTCGAGGCGCGGGGCGCATCACCGTTGATGCGCGAGAGAAGGAGTAAACGGCGTTATGATGCCCTACTCAACCCCCTTGATGCAAGGACGTGTTGCGGCACGGCGGCGGCCTCGGCCCGCGCCGAATCAAAGGCCGTGAAGAAGCAATCGAGCAGTGATAAACCGGGCGCATTCTCATCTCTTCCACTGCTTCGGAATCCGAGCCGTGGATGAGCCAGTGAGGCGAATTCTCTTTCTCCTGTTGTTCGTCCGCCTGCCCGCCGACGCCCCGGAGTTGCAATAAGGGAAATACACTTTATAGTGGATGATAGCTTACAGGGAACAAGGTTTGTTAAAGGAAATAAGGTTCATTAATGTCTGAATCCGTCCGCAATGATCTTCCCCGGCTCGACCGGGAAAAACTTGATTACTCGATCTGCGTTCAATTCCTCCTGATGCACCTGGCTTGCCTGCTCGTGGTCTGGACGGGCGTGAGCGTGTTTGCGGTCGTCATCTGCCTGAGCCTGTACGTCGTACGCATGTTCGCCATCACAGCCGGGTTTCATCGTCTCTTCGCGCATCGCACGTACAGGACTGGCAGACTTTTCCAGTTCCTGATGGCGTTCGTCGGAACGGCCAGCTATCAGAAGGGGCCGCTCTGGTGGTCTGCACATCATCGCAGCCATCACCTGCACACGGACACCGAGCGCGACCTTCACTCGCCCATCACACGCACCCTGTGGCACTCGCACGTCGGATGGTTTCTGACCCGTGAGAGTCAGGTGACCGACCGGAAGCTCATCCCCAATCTGTTGAAGTACGCCGACCTGCGTTTTCTTGATCGATACTACTCACTGCCCCCTCTGCTGTTGGCGGTTTCGATGTTTCTGCTGGGCGCGGCGCTTGAGCGATACGCGCCGTCCTTCGGCACTTCGGGGTGGCAGATGTTGATCTGGGGATTCTTCGTCAGCACAGTGCTTCTCTATCACGGCACGTTCACCGTCAACTCCCTCGCACACATCTTCGGGAGTCGCCGTTTTGCGACTGACGACAACAGCAGGAACAATCTCTTCGTCGCGCTCATCACGCTCGGCGAGGGGTGGCACAACAATCATCACCACTACCCTTCGTCGGAGCGACAAGGATTCTACTGGTGGGAGATCGATGTCTCGCACTACACTCTGCGCGCGCTCTCGTGGCTAGGGATCGTCTGGGATTTACGAACGCCCCCGTCCGATTTGACCCCCTCGCGGAGAGGCGCGACGCCGGACAACTCGTTCGAGCCGACCGCCGGATAACGCGGCTCTCATACGTAGGACACGATGCTCGGCGGGGCGTGTGCACAACGGCACGCGTGCGGGTGGATTATCGACGGCATGCTGACGGGTGGATTAGATGCGCGACCTCGAAGAAGTCTTCGCGGAACTTGGCAAGTCGGACTTCCGGCGCAGGTTTCGCCTGAAGGGTAAGGAACTCGACTACCTGCGCGCGAAAGGTCTGCCCGTCATCCTCGAACACGCGGCGGATTTTACGGCGAAGCGACTCGCCCCGGCCGAGCCTCCGAACGACGGCCGCCAGACGCCGATGCGAAACCACCCGGTCTTCGTCGCTCAGCACGCCACGGCGACCTGCTGCCGCGGCTGCCTCTCGAAGTGGCACGGAATTCCGAAAGGTCACGCGCTCGACGAAGCGGAAAAGCTCTACGTCCTCTCCGTCATCAAACACTGGCTCACCGAACAGCTTGGAACCTGGGAGAGAGTCTGGAAGGTCTTAAGAGATGACGCGGTAAGGTGAGCCGTCGTCGCGCCACGCTTCGCGTCGGACTGTGTACCAGACGCAGTCGTAGCCGTAAAAGTGTCCGTCGCGGAGGTACTTCATCCCTAGACGCTCAAGCACGCGACGCGACTTGAGGTTTGCGCCGCGCGTCAGCCCCGCGATTGATTCGAGTCCGAGCATCTTCTCGAAGCCGTAGCGCAGGCACGCCCGCCCGGCCTCCGTCGCCAAGCCCTTCCCCCACTCGGCTTTCGCGAACAGGTAGGCCAGCTCGACGCCGACCTCGTCATTACTCAACGAAAGCCCGCAATAGCCGACGAGCGCGCCGCCATCTTTTTTGACGAGTGCCCACCTGCCGAAACCCCTCCGCCGGAAGGCGCTGATGATGGCCTGAAGGTTGAAGTGCGTCTCGTCGCGCGTGAGCGTCCTGCCGTGGCCGATGTATCGCATCACTTCGGGGTCGCGCGTGATCTCGCACAGCGCGTCGAGGTCTTCGGGCGTGAACATCCTGAGCCGCAGGCGTGCGGTTTCAAGCTCGTCGGCGGCTGACCGATAAGTCTGCCTCGCGTCGGTGTGAAGGAGTGCTGCGGCCATCGTTTTCCCTTTAAGCTGCCAGGACGCTTTCCGCCTCCTCCTGCGCCGAAGTGAGATTAGAGTATTCAACGTTCAGCAGAAGCTCAAGCGCCTGGCTCGGGCCCACCGGCCTTGAGAAGAGATACCCCTGCCCGTAGTCGCACCCGAGTGCGCTGAGCTGTCGCAACTGCTCGCGGGTCTCGACGCCCTCGGCGATAACATCCATGTCGAGGCTGCGCGCGAGCGTCACGATAGTGCGGACGATCTCTGCGTTCTCCGTGTTGTCCGTCATCTGTGTGACGAACGAGCGGTCGATCTTCAAAGTGTCGATGGGGAAACGGTGCAGGTAAGACAGCGACGAGTAGCCCGTGCCGAAGTCGTCGATGGAGAGACCGACGCCGAGGCCCCGCAACTGCATGAGCATGTCGATGGCCGTGTCGATGTTCTCCATGACCATGCTCTCGGTAATCTCAAGCTTGAGGCATCCCGGTCGCAGCCCCGACTCGCGCAGCGCCGAAGAGACCTGTTCGATCAGGTCTGCCTGCGAGAACTGCCGGCTCGAAAGATTGACGCTGATCGTGACGTGCTCGTCGGCGAGATAGAGCTTCTGCCATTCGCGCACCTGCCGGCACGCCTCGTTCAAGACCCACTGCCCCAGAGGGATGATGAGACCGGTCTCCTCCGCGACGGGGATGAACTCTGATGGGCCGACCAGTCCGCGCTCTGGGTGACGCCAGCGAACCAGCGCCTCGAAGCTTGAGACCTTGCCCGTCTCCAGCGAGACGATGGGCTGATAGTTGACGAAGAACTCTTTGCGTGTGATGGCGCGTCGCAGGTCGGTCTCGATCTGGAGCAGCTCCATCGCGCGGTCGTGCATCTCCCGGTCGAAGACGATGTGGCGCTTCTTGCCCAAGAGCTTCGCCCGGTACATCGCGGTGTCGGCGTCGCGCAGAAGGTCTTCGGCGCGCTCGTAGCCGGTGTTGGAAAGCGCGATGCCGATGCTTGCCGTGGTGAAGACTTCGTGCCCGCCGATGTTGAAGGGCTGCGTGATGGCCTCCTGCACGCGGAGCGCAACGTCGATGGCGTCGTCTGGCGTCAAGAGGTCTTCGAGCAGGATGGTGAACTCGTCGCCGCCGAGGCGCGCGACCGTATCACCGGGGCGCAGGCAAGCCTCCAGACGGTGCGCGATGCCGACGAGGAGTTGGTCGCCGACCATGTGGCCTAAAGAGTCGTTGATGATCTTGAAGCGGTCGAGGTCGAGGAAGAGCGCGGCGAAGAGACGATTGCCGCTGCGGCGCGAGCGCTGGATAGCCATCTTCACGTGATCCATGAAGAGGGCGCGGTTCGGCAAGCCCGTGAGCGCGTCGTGGAAGGCGTCGTGCAGCAACTGCTCTTCGGCGCGCTTACGGTCGGTGATGTCCTGAATCTGGAAGATGAGGTGGAGCGGGGTGGCCTCGCCGTCGCGCACGAGCGACACGCCGAGATGCGCCCACACCACTTTGCCGCTCTTGTGTACGTAGCGCACCTCGGTCTGGTGCGAAGACATCGTGCCCGCGCCGAAACGCTGCATCTGCTCGTCGAGGGCGACGAGGTCGTCGCGGTGCGTCACCTGCTTGATGTCCGAGTCCAAAAGCTCGCGCTCGCCGTAGCCCATGATCTCGCAGAGCGAGCGGTTGACCTGAAGCCAGCGCCCGTCGAGCGAGACGACGCTCATGCCGATGGTGGCGTTGTCGAAGGCGCTGCGGAAGCGCTCTTCCGACTCGCGCAGCGCACCCATGTGCTGTTGCACTTCGAGCGCGTGATGACGTGCCAGCTCGGCCTGCTTCGTCGAAGCCTCGACGTTCTTGAGATAGGTGCAGTAGGTGAAGTAGACGACGACGACGATGGGCGCGGTGGCGAGGAAGGCGTAGATGCCAAAGGTCTCGATGAGCTTCGCGATGATGCCTGCGGCGGAAGCGCCCGCGAAGTATGTGATTGAAGTCCAGAGGAAATTCTGCCGCCACATCTGCCAGACCGGCTGTCCGGCGCGGAGCGCGACGCCGATGGCGACGAGTCCAGAGTTGATGACGTACTGCACGAACGCCATGACGCAGACCGCGATGACGTAGACCGTCTGGTCGCCGAACGGGAGCTGCTGGATGTTTCCGAAGGCGAGCCGCAGCACTAAGACAGCCAGAAAGGTCGAACAGACGTAGACGCTTGAGTTGAAGGCGATGACTATCCGCTTCTTCGTGATGCGACGCGAAGAGCAGAAGGCGTCGGCGGCGGCGAGCAGGATCGCGGCCTCGCCGCCGAAGATCAGGAGAGCTAAGAAGATGAAGGTATCGGAGACCGAAATTTTCCCTCTGACCCGCGGTATCTCTACGTACACGCGCGAGCCGAAGGCCAGCGTCACGATGCTGATCAGCCCGAAGCGCAGCCCCAGCCCAAAAAAATTGATGCGCGTGATGGTGAAGACGCACGCGAATACACCGAGGGCGATGACCGTCCACATGTACGGTCGCGCGAGACGCTGTTTTTGTGTGGAGTTGAGCATCAGTTACATCGTTGGCCGGTGCCGCCGAATTGCCTGAAATCGTAGGGAAGCCCCGGTCGTTAGTCGGCCCGCGGGCGCACTCCCTTGTGCAAGTCTTATTCCAAGATCGTGAAGGTGTCGGGGCGGGAGATAACCGCGGAAACAGCGGCCTTTGTTAGCATCGACCGTGCGAGGTGAGCATAGCGGTCAGTCAGTCTGACGACGGCCAGTCAGATTGATAAAAAACCACTCACCCGTCCTTTTGTGAGGCGACGGGTTTGTGAGTGATTTTCAAATGGGGCTTGGAAGAGAGTTCGGGTTCTACGTGCTCCTGCTTAATCCTTTCCGTCAGTTCACATGCTCTGCCGAGACGCGCGCCTTCCAAAGCGTCGTCTACTTCGTCGGCGTCGTTGCGCTGGCTATGCCCGTGTAGACGGAGTTGCCGTTCGCGTTGTAGGCCGTCACGCGGTAGTAGTATTTCTTGCCGCAACTCAAGGACGTGCTCGCGTAGCTCTTCACGCCCACGCCGACCGACGCGAGCTGCGTAAAGCTCACGCCGTCGGTTGAACGCTCGACCTTGAACCCGCTCTCGTCGGACGAGTTGTCCGACCACGTCAGGTTAATCTGTGACTTCGACGCAGCCGTGGCCGTCAGCCCGCTCGGAGCTTTCGGGGGGAGCGAAGCCTCCACGACTTTAGCCATCGAGGTCGTGTTGTCGCCCTGAATCATGGCCTGCGAAGCCTGTACGTTGACATCGCCCAGCAGCACGCCGTCGCTCATCAAAACGCCGTCGCTCATCAAAACGCCGTCGCTCATCAGCGTGCCGTCGCCGAGCAGTACGCCGTCCCCGAGGAGAACGCCGCAGCTCAGGAAGATCGAGCCGTCGCTGATCGTGATTCCGTTCGAGGTCAGAATGTTGTCGCTCATCAAAACGCCGTCGCTCATCAACGAGCCGTCGCTCATCAAACTCCCTCTCGACTCGACCGTGCCGTCGCCCATCAGCGTACCAAGCCCGTAGACCTTCTGGTACTTCGTGATGAGGTTCGTGCCGGTGGCGAACGTCTGATCCATGATGATGCCCTGCGACCAAGTAAACTGATAGCCTGCGATGTTTGTCTGCGGGGTCGGGGCCGCCGAGACGAGGAGCGGCGAGCCGACCGCAGTCGTCGAAGTCAGGTCGGTGCGGACGAGTCGCGCCAGCCTCATCGCGCCCTCGATGTTGACTTCGCCCGCGCCCTGCTCAAGCTGGTTGAAGCCCGGCAATTGCTGCGCGGAGTACATCAGGAGCGCCTTGACGAGATTGGGCGTCAGAGATGGATTGGCCTGCAAGAGCAGCGCCGCCGCGCCCGCCACCACCGGCGTCGCCATCGAAGTGCCCGACAGATACATCTGGTCGCGCGAGGCCGAGCCGCTGACGTTGGCGTCGAGGGTCGGGTTCTGCGTGACGAGCAGGTTCCCGGCGGCCTGCGCGTCGATAATCCTGTTGCCGGGCGCGACGAGGTCGGGCTTGACGAGATTGTCGTAGTGCTTCACGCCGGAAGAGTCGGTCGAGAAGGAGCGGGTCGGCCCGCGCGAGCTGTAGGTCGTCACGCCGTCGTCGTTGCGCCAGTCTGTGCCGAAGGTGTTCGACGCGCCGACCGTGATGACTGAAGGGTCGTTGCCGGGCGAGTGAATCTGCCCGTAAACCTTGTTTCCCTGCCCGTCCTTGCCTTCGTTGCCCGCTGCGGCGACGACGACCACGCCCGCATCGACGAGAGCGCGCACGGCGAGGCACAGAGGGTCTATGCGGTAAGAGTCAACGGCGGCGGTGCCGAGGCTCATGTTGACGACGCGGATGTTATAGGCGACGCGGTTAGTCTTGATCCAGTCTATCGCCGACAGGAGTCCCGAGACCGTGCCCATGCCCTGTGAGTTCAGTACGCGCAGGTTGATGATTTTGGCGTTCGGGGCGATGCCGCGGTACGCGCCGTTCGAGACCTGACCGCCGCCCGCGGCGATGGAAGCGACGTGCGTGCCGTGCCCGTAAGGGTCGTCCGTGCGATTCTCGCCCGTGAAGTCGCGGCTCTGGGAGATACGGGAGCCGCTGAAGGCAGCGTGGTTCGAGTCGATGCCGGAGTCGAGGACGGCGATGCCGATGCCCGTGCCGTCGTAGAGCGGGCTGTAGTTAGCCATGACGCTGGCCGCATCCGCGCCGGACGTGAGCGAGACGTGACCGAGCAGCTTCACTTCGCGGTCGAGCGTGATGTAAGCCACGTCCGACCTTGAGGCGAGCGAGTCAAGGTCTCTGGCCTTCATCTTCACGGCGCGGAACGAGAAGTTCTTGAAAGAAGATTTCTTGACCGCGCCCTTGCCGTCGAGGTCTGCGTCGAGCGACGAAGTCCAGTCCCCTGCGGGCTGAATGATAACGTCCAGATCATCGGACGCCGCCATTTTCCTGGACTTTTCACTTACATCCCAGCCGACCTTCTGCCTCTCCTGTGGGGCGGAAGAGTGCGCGCCGGCGACCCTCGCGGGGACGAGTCCCAGCGTCGCGCCGACGAGCAGGATGAAGGCTATCAGGGAAGCAATTGTATTGAGTTTGAGCTTCATTGATTTTTATCTCTTGCGACCGGTATTGCTTCGGGTAGTAAGAGCGATTGTCTTTGTAGTAAGAGCGATTGTCTTAAAGGTCTAATTCCTCGGGGTCATCCCGGGCCCTTCGTCGCCGTTGACCGCGGCAGACATAGCTTGCATCGCGGCATCGCTCATCAGAATCCCATCCGCCATCAGGATGCCGTCAGACATCAGGATGCCGTCGCCCATAAACGTCCCGTCCGCCATCAGGATGCCGTCAGACATCAGGATGCCGCAGGCCATGAAGGGCGTACCGTCGCTCATCAGAATGCCGCTGCTGGTCAGGATGTTGTCGCCCATGAGTATGCCGTCCGACATCACGATGCCGTCCGACATCAGAATTCCGTCCGACATCACGATGCCGTCGCCGAGCACCATCCCCGTGCCGTAGACCGTCTGGTACTTGGCGATGAGGTCTGTCCCCATCGCGTACCGCTGCTTGAGCAGGACGCCCTGCGACCAGAGGAACTGATAGCCTGCGATTGAGGTCTTCGGGTCGGGCAGGATGCTCATCGTCAGGAGCGGATCGCCCTGCTGCGTGCTTGAAGACATGTCTGTGCGGACGAGCCTCGCCAGGCGTATCGCGCCCTCAACGTTGAGCTGCCCCGCGCCCTGTTCGAGCGTGTTGAAGCCCGCGAGCTGCTGCGACGTGTACATCAGAATCATCTTGACCATGTTCGGCGTCAGCCGTGGGTTGGCCTGAAGCATCAGCGCCACCGTGCCGGACACGACGGGCGTCGCCATCGAGGTGCCCGACAGGTACATCAGCTTCCTGTTGTCGTCATCCTTGATGCCGCTATCGAGTTCCGGGTGCTGCGTGACGAGCAGGTTCAGCTTGTCCTTGTCGTCGGACTCGGCGTAGATAAGCTTGTTGCCGGGCGCGACGAGGTCGGGCTTAATCAGGTTATCGTAGTGCTTAGCGCCCGCCGCGTCCGTGTAGTAGCCGCGGGTCGGCCCGCGCGAGCTGTATGTGGCGATGCCGTCGTCGCCCCTCGCGTCTGTGCCGAAGGTGTTCACCGCGCCGACCGTGATGGCCGAAGGCTCGTCGCCCGGCGAGTGAATCTGCCCGTAGAGCTTGTTGCCCTTTGAATCTTTGCCGTTGTTGCCCGCGGCAGCGACGACCACTAGACCTGCGTCAACGAGCTTACGGACGGCCTTGCACACAGGGTCGTTCTTGTAGGAATCAACCGCCGGAGCGCCGAGGCTCATGTTGATGACGCGAATGTTGTACTTCGACGCGTTGGTCGGGTTGGCAGAGCTGACTGCCTTGTTCGGATCGACGGGACTGAGAATCCAGTTGAGCGCGGCGAGCAGGTCGGAGGTGCGGCCCGTGCCGGTCGAGTCCAGCACGCGCAAGTTGATGATGTCCGCGTTTCTCGCGACGCCTTCGTATGTATTGCCGCTGGTGACGCTCACCCCCGCGGCGGCACTGGCGACGTGCGAACCGTGCCCGTAGGCGTCTTTGTCCGCGGTCGTGTTCTCCGCCGTGAAGTCTTTCTTGAATCTGACTCGGCCGCCAAAAGCCTTGTGGGCGACATCTATCCCGGAATCGAGGACGGCGATGCCGATGCCTGTGCCGTCGAGCGTCGTGCCGGGCAGCCCGTTGACAAGCCCGCCGTTGCGGACGGCGTCCGTGCCGGTCGTGGCCGTGACGTGGCCGAATGTGAGCATGCGCCTGTCCGGCGAGATGTAGTTCGTCGCGCCGTTCGACGCCAGCTCCGTAAGTGCCTTCAACGGCACATCGACGCGGAGCGCGCCGAACTGAATCATGCGTGAATCCACCTTGACGCCGTAGCGCCGGAGTGTGGCTTCGAGCTGAGGATTCTGGAGGTCGTCGGCCTGCATGATGACGCTGACGCGCTTGCCGCCCGGCTTCGCGCCCGCGACCATCTCGCGCAGCTCGGGGGAGAGCTTGTCGCCCTCGACTGTGGCCGTCTCGTCGTCCTTATCCGATCCGGAATTTTTGTCGTCGGCTTGGAGGCTGAGCGGCTGGAACAGCTTCGCCAGCCCCGTATCTTTGGCGATGTGTTCGTCATAGATCGCCTTCGTCGTCGCGCCTATCAGATGCAACTGCCCTGTCTCGATAGCGGCGCGCGTGGCGTCCGACGCCGAACGTTCTGTGTAAGAGCCGACGTACTGGTGCAGGTCTTCCATGAAAAGGACGACCTTGCCGCGCGCCCCAGATGCTTCGGCGAGAACGCCTCGCAGGCGCGACGCAAACTCTTCGTTCGTCTTCGCACCGGCGAGCAGCGCGTCACGGTTCAGGCTGTAGACGCTCGCACCATTGAGTCGCGCGGGCACACGACCCGCCGCGATTCTCTGCGCGACGCCTCTGGCGACAGCCGCCGAACCAGCGACCGATTCGGCGAGCAATACGGGATTATTCTTTGCGTCGCGCGTGAGCACCTCGACGACTTTTGTGATATCGGCCTCGTAGTCCGCGGAAGCTTGAAGCCTGCCGAGGCGTGCCAGCCGCGTCAGGTCTTTCGCGTAGAGTGAGAGCAGCGGATACGCGGCCTCGCTCCGTCGCGTTGCAGCCGTCCGCGACTGTGCGCGGGCCCGGCTCGCCGGGACGCCACCAACGATGGACGAAACGACTAGCGAGAGCGAGATGAACCCTGTGGCGAGGGATGTTGGTTTGTTGGGTTTCATTATTTAGCTACTACCCTTATTTGTTCTGTTGGCCTGAGCGCTATCAAATGCAAGCGGCACAAACTTCAGACCCGCGCAGAGACTTTTGCATCCGGCGTGCCGCAGACTTTGTGACCGCAAGGCAGGTGAATTTGCTGAAGAGTTAGGAGGCAGGAGTGGAATTAACCCGGAGCCTTCAGGTCAGGATGAACGGCCCTGACCGACCGGGTCAGGTCAGACTGAGAGCCGTGAGGGCTTTGGTGATCGGCAAGAGAAGGATAGTGACCGGCAAGAGAAGGGTGGAGAGTTAAGGGTGGAAGAGTTAAAGAGCCGTTGACGTTTCCATAGCGCGTTGAAGTTTTAAGTCCCGGCCTCTTCTTCGCGGAAGCGTGCGCGGAAGTCTTTCGAGACGAGCCGGAGAGCGAGCCAGTCCTCGAAGATTTCGGGCTGGTTGAGCCAGACCGTGAACCACTCCGCCATCTCCTTCTTCTCAGCGCGCTTGCGCTCGTTGACCGACGGGTTGCGCGCGATCATCTGCGCGCGCTGCTTCCCCTTGAGCACCGTCTCCTGGACGCGACGCAGCCCCGCGCGGTCTCCCTTGCGCTGGAACTGTTTCCGCAGATTGTCGAGACGACGGATGGAGTGCGCGGCCTCTTCAAAGGTCGAGAACTTCAGCACGTTGCGGAACATCGCCTCGTAAGGGTCTTGCGTGCGCCAGCGAACATCCGCGTCGAGCACCTCTGCGTGGCGCAGCTCCGCGCCCTCGTCCGCCAGCACGCGGGCCATGCGCGCGGGGCCCTCAACCGCGCCCTCTCCGAAACGCTCGCGCACGGCCTCCGTCACGACCTCAAGCTCGCGCGCGCCCACCGACTCGCAGTCGAGATGCTCCCACACCTCGATCATCAGCTCGCGCTTCGTCCGCGCCTTCCACTCAGTCCGTTTCATTAACCCGAGCTTACGACGGCCTTCGGCGGCGTAGCAAGCCTCGCTCGCCGCGCGGATTCTATTCATTCTTGAGGATAGTGCAAGAGCACTTCATCGCCGCAGGCGCTGAGGAAGCCGAGGGGGCGCTGAGGATTACAGATTTCAAATCTGAAATTTCAAATCTTAAATCTTAAATCTCAAATCCTCTGTGATTCCTCGGCTTCCTCTGTGTCTGCGGTGGTGAAAAAACTGGCGCTTAGAATTCAAGAATCAACCGGCACTGTCTGCCACGCCCGGCGGCTGCGTTCGCCCCGAGTTTGCGGTACAATTTAGCTTCTTTCGCACACCGATGACTCACGCTGCAGACATGGATGACGCACTCATCGCCCTCAGAAAGTTCTTTGGCTTCGAGAGCTTTCGAGAGGGTCAGGGCGAGGTCGTCGAGTCGATTCTCTCGGGCAGCGACACGGTCGTCGTGATGCCCACGGGCGGCGGCAAGTCGCTCTGCTTCCAACTCCCCGCGCTCATGCGCGAAGGCGTCACCATCGTCGTCTCGCCGCTCATCGCGCTGATGAAAGATCAGGTGGACGCGCTTCACGCGCGGGGACTGCCGGCGACTTTCATCAACAGCTCGCTCGACTTTGAAGAGCAGAAGGAGCGCATCGCGGGCGTTCGTCGCGGAGACTTCAAGCTGCTCTACGTTGCGCCCGAGCGCTTCCGCAGCAACCACTTTGTCGAGACCTTGCAGCGCGCCGAAATCTCTCTCTTCGCCGTGGACGAGGCGCACTGCATTTCGCAATGGGGTCACGACTTCCGACCCGACTACCTGCGCCTCCAATCATTCCGCGAAAAGATCGGCAGCCCGCAGACGGTCGCGCTCACCGCCACGGCCACGCCCTACGTCCGCGCAGACATCATCGAGCAGTTGAAGCTCTCGGAGCCGCGCGCCTTCGTCAGCGGCTTCGACCGCCCGAACCTCTCGCTCAGCGTCGCCCACACAGAGAAGGAGCGCGAGAAGTATGCGCGTATCCGGCAGCTTGCGACCGAGTACACGGGGCAGTCCGGCATCGTCTATACCTCGACGCGCAAGTCCGTCGAGCAGATCACGCAGAAGCTCCGCGACGCGCGCCTCTCCGTCATCGGCTATCACGCGGGGATGACGGACGAGGAACGCGTGCGCGCGCAGGACGACTTCATGTCCGGGCGCGCGCAGGTCATAGTCGCCACGAACGCCTTCGGCATGGGGATAGATAAACCCGACATACGCTTCGTCGTACACTTCCACCTGCCCGGCTCAATCGAAGCCTACTATCAGGAGATCGGGCGCGCGGGGCGCGACGGCAAACGTTCGATCTGTCTTCTGCTCTTCAACTACGCAGACAAGCGCACGCAGGACTACTTCATCGAAGGCTCTTACCCGCCGCCCGAGCTGATCGCCAAAGTTTACGAGGCGCTCATTGGCACACGTCAGCAGCGCATCGAGCTTTCGACGCGCGAGATCGCCACCCGCGCGGGCGTGCGCAACGAGATGGCCGTGCAGTCGGCGCTCATCACTCTGGAGAAGGCAGGCCACATCGAACGCGGCACGGGCGCGGAGAATCGCGCCGCGCTGCGCCTGCTCATGCCCCCGCACCTCGCGCGCGAGGCCGTCTCGGCGCGGCGCAGCGCGCAGCTCAAGCAGGTGCTCTTCGGACTGCTCGGCGGCCACGAGCTAAGCGAGCGCGCCGACACAGAGTTGGACGTAAGCGATTTTGCCGAGACATTCGGGATGGAGTTGTCGTCGATGCGCCGCGCGCTCTCCACGCTCGCCGAAGCGGGCATCGTCAGGTATCAGCCTGCACGCCGCACGCGTGGCGTCGTGATGCTCGACGAGCAGCCCGCGACGCGCCTACGCATACGCCCGGAGGAACTCGCACGCCGCGCCGCCCTCGAACAGCGCAAGCTGCGCGAGATGATCTCCTTCTGCTATACGGATAACTGCTCGCGTTCTTTTATCCTCGACTACTTCGGCGACCGCTCGCACGATAGCGACTGCGGCAAGTGCGGCAACTGTCTCCGGCAGGGGCGGCGCACGCGCACCAGCGCGGACACGTTCGCGGAAGACGGCGGCCTCGCCCCTGCCGATGCTTTCACGTCCGGCGACTTCGACGCGGACGGAGTCGAGACCTCTGTCTCACGTGGCAAGACCTCGCCGCCGCTCGACCCCGTGCGCGACATCGACCGCTTCATCATGAAGCATGTGCCCGTCGCGCTCGACCTCGAAGAAGAGCTTGCAGCGCAGACGCGCTCGCGCCGCCGACGCGAGGCCGCCGAAGGCCCCTTCGCCGGTGAACATGAAGGCGACGACGGCGGCAGCGGCGGCGGCTCAATCGCCGTCACCGAGCCGCGCGAGTTGTCGGAAGAAGAGACTCTGACCGTTCGTAAGATTCTCGCGTGCGCGGCGCGCATGGGCGGGCGCTTTGGCAAGGCGATGCTGGCGGCGGCGCTTCGCGGCTCGCGCTCTGCAAGGCTCTCGCAGGCGGGGCTTGACCAACTCTCGACCTACGGGATTCTCTCCGGACGGACTCAGGACGAGATACTGCTCTATGTAGACGCGCTCGTCGCCGCCGGTTGCCTGCACGTCACGGGCGGCGCGTACCCGACCGTCTCCAACACACAGCTCGGCAACGAAGTCATGCGCGAACGCGCAGGCGTCCGGCTGTCCCTGCCCACGCTCTTTTCAGACAAGGCTTACACCGCGCCCTCTTCCTCCCGCACGACCTCGCGCTCCTCTTCCGCCACCCCGTCCGTTACAGCCCCGAAGCCGGGCACAGTGGACGAGACCTTTGCGCTCTACGAGCAGGGTCTCACGGTCGAAGAGATTTGCGCGCAGCGCTCTCTGACCGAGATCACCGTCGAAGGTCATCTCGCCGCCTGCATCCTACAGGGTCGCGCCTTCGACGTGTCACGCCACGTCTCCGCGGAAGCGCGTGCGCAGATCGAAGAGGCGGTCGCACACATCGGCACCGAGCGCCTGAAGCCCCTGCGCGAAGCTCTCCCACGCCATATCACCTATCGCATGATCCGCTTCGTCGTCGCAGACCTCCAGCGCGCCGCCGGTCTCGGCACTGATAAGGAAAGTGATAAGTGATGAGTGATGAGTGATAAGTGATAAGAAAGAGCTTCTGTCTTTTCTTATCACTTATCACTTGTCACTATGTTCAACGTCTGCGCGGCCTAGTTGCTGACCGTATCGTTGAAGCCCCTGTAAGCTTCCGGGTTCGCGGGCGTCGGAGCGGCGACGTAAGGCTCGTCCCGGCGGATGCGGCTGAAGACCAGCAGGTTGAAGAAGTGCATCACGCCGAGGACGATCAGCACCAGCCCGATCTTCCATGACAGCGCCTCGATACCTTCGCGCGCCGTTTCAACTTCATAGCCGATCTTCAAGGCCAGCGTCACGTAGCCGAAGTTGATGAGGTAGAAGCCGACCACGAGCAGGTGGTTGACCGAGTCGGCCAGCGCTTCGTTGCCGTGGAAAACATCGACGAGGAAGATGCGCCCGTTCTTATGTAGAGTCTGCGCGACCCAGATGGTGAGCGCGATACTCAGACAGAGATACGAGATGTATGTGACGACAATCGTGTTCATGACGCGACTCCTTTTCGTCAAAGGCGCAAAGCCAGGGCGTCAACCCCTCAGGCCCTTCCAGCATGCTCCCTTCGGCCTCCAACACTTTCAACCCGCGTGCCGCACACGTCTCTTCGCAATTCAACTCGAATACTCGCCGCTCCACTTAAATTCTCGCCGTCGAAACTCTCTGCATGTGGCGCAATGCCGATTCGTGTTAGAGTCTTTGCATTCTGCTAACCAGAGGAGATCATTCTTCTAATGAGTCGCAACCCGAACACGGAACCGCCGCAGCCCGCACAGCAGCCCGAGCTTCCACCGACGCATCCGGACGACCCGGCGCAGCCAGCGCAGCCGCCGCTCCCGCCCGACGCCCCACAGCCGACCGCGCCCGTGCGCGAGCCAGGCACACCCAAGCCCGCGGGAGACCCGCCCGTCTCCGAGCCGACGCGGCTGGCGTAACGGAATTCCGCAATGCTCACCCTTCATCTATAATCACCGTCGCCAAGAGTAAAGGCACGACGCCGATGGAAACTGTCAGTAATGGCGGGCGGCTGACTAACTCGGGGTTGGAAGTCACCGCCTCTCACATCCCTCCGCAAGCCTTGAACGCGCGACTCCGCGAGGTCGCGCGTGACTTCCGCGAGAAACCCTTCTCGCCGCACACGCTCTTCCCCGGCGGCCACGCACAGACCATCATCGCCACGCTTCGCCTCCCGCGTTACAGGTTCATTCAAACCGAGCGCGGCCTCTACGAGTCGCGCCTCGTCGAAGTCGAGCCGGGCGCGCGCGTACTCCTCAAGTGTCGCTGGCAGAGCGAGCGACACGATGCGCCGACGCTCCTGCTCCTGCACGGGCTTGAAGGCTCAAGCGACTCGCTCTACGTCCTCGGCACGGCGCAGAAAGCTTTCCGCGCGGGGTTCAACGTCGTCGGCATGAACATGCGCAACTGCGGCGGCACAGAGCATCTCGCCAGCACGCTCTATCACAGCGGGATGCTCGGAGACATTCGCCACGTGCTGCTTGAAGAGCTGGCCGGGCGCGAAGGACTCAAGCCTATCTTCGTCGCAGGCTTCTCGATGAGCGGCAACATGGTTCTGCGGCTCGCGGGCGAATACGGGGCCGACACGCCTGCGGCGCTCGCGGGCATCGCCGCCGTCTCGCCGTCGATTGACCTGAACGCCTGCGCCGCGGCCGTCGAGCGGCGTGCGAACGCGCTCTTTCGCTGGAGCTTCGTGCGGAGCCTGCGCCGACGCGTCCATCGAAAAAGCCGCCTCCACCCCGGCCTCTACGATACGCACGACCTGCGCCGCGTGCGTACCATACGCCAGTTCGACGAGCGTTACACAGCGCCGCACGGCGGCTATCGCGATGCAGCGGAATACTACGAGCGCACAAGCTCGCTCCACGTCATACGTGACATACGAGTCCCGACGCTCATCCTCCACTCGTCGGACGACCCGATCATCCCTTCACACTCGTTCTCTGACCCTGAGATCGCCGCCAACCCGGACGTGCTGCTCGTCATCACCGAACGCGGCGGCCATGTCGGCTTCGTCTCGACACCTACCGAAGGCGAAGACCGGCACTGGGCCGAGAACCGCGTTGTCGATTTCTGCCGCATACTAGGGGCTAGAGGCTAGAGACTAGAGGCTAGTTAAGAGTGGCTTGCCTTAACTAGCCTCTAGTCTCTAGTCTCTAGCCTCTAGTCTCTAGCCTCTAGCCTCTAGCCTCTAGTCTCTAGCCTCTAGCCTCTAGTCTCTCCTTCAGAGCTTGCGCCCACGCGCCGCATGGCAATAAGCTTGGTGTAAGAATTTCGACTCTGTCACTCGAAACGCGGGAGGTTTGATTTCGGGCCTGTAAGAACGGGCCCCAGCAACTGCCAAGACGATGGAAACGTTCCTCAGAATTCTGGCCGTCCTCCTTCTGGTCATCGCCAACGGCTTCTTCGTCACCTCGGAGTTCGCCATCGTCAGCGTGCGGCGGATGCGCATCGCCACGCTCGCCGAAGCGGGTAGCCGCAGAGCGCGCCGTCTGCTCGCCTTCAAAGACAACCTCGGTGCATACATCTCCGCCACGCAGCTCGGCGTCACGCTCTCGTCTCTGGCCTTGGGCTGGATCGGCGAATCGACGCTCGCCGAGCTTCTCGCGCCGCCGTTCGAGCGCTTCGGCGCGATGCTCGGGCCCGCTTACGCACAGTACGTCACGCTCGGCGTGCGCCACATCGTCGCCTCCGTCATCGCCTTCATCCTCATCACCTTCCTCCACATCGTCCTCGGCGAGCAGGTGCCGAAGATGTTCGGCATCGAACGCTCGGAGCGCGTCGCGCTCTTCACGGTCGGGCCCATGTACTGGTTCTCGCGCGTCTTCCGGGGCCCCATTCGCCTGCTCGACGTAGCTGCTTCGGCGGCGTCGCGCGTGTTGGGGCTACACGGCTCGAACGAGCACGCCTCGATCTACACCGAAGAGGAGATCAAGCAACTCGTCAACATCTCGCACAAGAGCGGCCACCTCGAAGAGGAGGAGCGCCGTCTCATCAATCGCGTCTTCGACTTTTCGGAGGCAGAGGTCAGAGAGGCGATGATCCCGCGCACGGAAGTCGAGGCGCTCTCCGCAAGCGCCACGCTCGAAGAGTGCGAGCACGCCTTCTGTAACTTCGGCTACTCGCGTTTGCCCGTCTATCGCGAACGTCTCGACGACATCGCGGGCGTGCTCTTCATGAAAGACCTGATGCCCTGCCTGCGTACACTCGACCCGTCTACGTTCGACATGGAGCGAATGCTCCACCCTGCTCTGTTCGTCCCGGCCACGGCGCGGCTCGGTTCTGTGCTCGCACAGATGCAGGCCGAGAAGACGCACATCGCCTGCGTCGTGGACGAGCACGGCGGCCTGGAAGGCATCGTCACTTTGGAAGACCTTCTGGAAGAGATCGTCGGCGAGATCAACGACGAGTACGACGATGAGGTGCGCGAGCAGATCATCGAGGAGCCGAACGGCACGTACCTGCTCGACGGCATGCTCGCGGTGCGCGACGCCAACCGGCGCTTCAATCTGAAGCTGCCCGAAGAGGCGGGCTACACGACGATAGCAGGCTTTCTGCTCGCCAGTGCCGGGCGCATCCTCCGTCCCGGCGAGACGGTCGAGCACGAGGACGGCCTGTTTCTAGTCGAGCAGGTCGAGGGACGCCGCATACGCCGCATACGCTACACGCCGCCCCCCACCCCGAGCGAGGAGCCTGAAGAGGAAGAGGCCGCGTGAGCGAAACATTCGTGGGCGAAACGTTCGTGGGCGAAACACTCTTGAGCGGAACATTCAGGGTAGCCGAAAGGGCGACGAAGACGATGAACAATCCGGCTGAGAACACGGAACTGATCTTCACTATCTTCATGATGGCGGTGCTGCTCGTCCTCGCCATCATCGCCGTCGTCGTCTTCCTACGCATCTGGCGCAAAGAGAACAAGGGGCGCGACCGGAACTTCTTCGAGTAGTCGCCGCCGTGTCACAATCCAGACTCGTCACGGATGTCCTTCAAGCTCGGAGGTCGAATGAGAATGCCGCTCGCTTCTTCTACACATCGTCTAAACGCCATGCTGCACGCGTTCCTGCTCGCGCTTCTTTTACAGGGAGCGACGCTCGCGCAAAAGCCGGACAAGTCGAAGCTCAATGATGCGGCGGAGCGTTCGGGGAAAGCCGCACGCGTTTTAAACTACGCGGTCAAGCTTCCCGAGACCATCCCGCCAGAGCTAATCGACAGGGCAAAGGCCATCGGCGTCTTCCCCGATCTGGATAGACTCAGCATCGTGATGCCGAAGGCGCGGCTGGCTTACGGCGTTATTTGCAGCCGTCAGCCGGACGGTTGGAGTCCTCCGGCCTTCTACGGCTTCGGAGCGCCTAAAATCCCGGACTTAACTTGGGAGGGGAAAAAGAGGCCGGACATCATCATCCTGTTTATGAGTGACAAGGCGTTGGAGGAATTTCAGAAAGGTGACTTCATCTTTAAGGATGCGCTGGTCGGGGTCGCAGGCCCCGTCGGAGGGTTGACCAGCGAGAAGCAGAAAGACACGCAAGCGGCGGGCGTGCTCATCTACGCACTGGTGGACGGCCGTGTGGAGGGGCTTGGCATAGACGCGGGTGTTCTGGGCGGCGGCGCGACCAACCCCGACAATCACATCAACGATGCCATCTACGGGCTGAAGGGGCGTGAGATTCTCTCGGGCAAAGCGCCCCTCTGGCCTTCAGTCTTGCCTTCGGTCGCCGACTACCCGAATGAGCTAACGAGCCTGTCAAAGCATTGACGCTTGCGACAACGACTGACAAAGACCATCTCCAACCGTAAGCCCGGCACGCCGCCGAAATTCGCTTTGAAAGCGCTGGCCTGCGAGGGCATCATACACGCGCGGCGCGAGCCGGGAGGAACAGATACAGCTTTGCCTCCCCCTGCATAGATAGGCTGAGCGATTCGGCTTTCGCCTCTCACTTACGGAGTTAGGCCGAATCATCCGGCACAATAGTAGTTAGACGCGCTGAGGATAAAAGGGATGGAACGGGACTGTCGAATAGCGAAGGCAATCGGTCGCGCGGGTTGAACGATGACATCAACAGGCGGTCTAACAAGCGGCTGAACCGGACTCGCGGCACAGCGTCGCCTTCATCAGCATGCTTGCGGGCTCGCCGATTATCCGCGGCGTTAGGCGCGTATGCGAAGAGGCAACTTCATGAACACTGCTCGGCTATCTTGCAATCTGATCTCGAACCAACTTGCAGGTGAGGCGGTCGCTGGCCCAACACAAGCGACGAGTATTTATATTATTTGACGGGGTGGCGCAGATGCTCGGTTGGCACATAAGTATTTACAGACAGACTAATAGTGGCGTATCGCCGGCGACCGCAGAGTCGAGTGAAGGAACACGCTTGGCGGTCTGGCAGACAGGACTTGGTGGCCTCGATTGGATTCAGGAACTCGTGGAGGCAAACAAAGCGACCGACCTCGGCGGCAACGGTTACCCGTGTCGATATACCGCGACCGCTGGTAATCTAATCGCTCAGATCACCGATGAACCACCAGGAGCCCGACCAGTCTGGGCATTTGAAGAGCATGACATCCTGACGGAGAAGTGGGAAGGAAAGACGCTGATTGATCGGGCTGCGATTGCCGTCTGCCGTCCGGACGAGTGGTTACTTATCGTAGCGTGGGACGAAAGCTAAACGCCGAACACGTCGTTGGACGGGAGCGCGGGGAGCGTGTTTCTCAACTTGATTGATTGAAACGAAGATTGGATGTAAACACCGCGTCCGGTCAACTTAATCGTTAGACTGCACTTCGCTTGAATGGCAGGGACAGTCAAGGTAGATTGGCTCCGCCGTGATCGAACTTCTTGAGAAGGCATTCGCAGAGGCTTCCAAACTTTCGCCCGAGGAATAGACGATGAAACATCTTGGCGTTATCGCCCTTGTGATTCTCGCTTGCGCTTCTATCGCTTCAGGACAAAGAAAGCAGGCCGATCAACCTGCGCTCAAGGAGAGTTTGATAAAGCTTGAGAAGCAATCGTGGGAGGCCTGGCAGAAACGCGACGGCAAGTTTTATCAGGACTTTCTCTCAGACGATCATCTTGAGGTTGGTGGTGGAGGAACGGGGAACAAAGCCGAGATCGTCGCCTTCGTCGGCAGTCCGGTTTGCATCGTCAAAAGCTACTCGGTAGATAACTTCAACCTGACGATGTTCGACGCGCATACGGCTCTACTGACGTATCATGCCGAACAGGATACGACCTGCGGCGGCAAGCCCGTCCCAAGCCCCGCGTGGGTAAGCTCACTCTACGTCAAGCGCGGCAAACGTTGGCTCAACGCCTTCTATCAACAGACGCCGACGCGCAAATAAAAGTCTTTTGCCGTAACCCTGAACGGCAACCGGAGAGACTCGCTCGGAACACACTTGCAGCGACGGCAAACTCACTGCGTCTGCTTCTCTAATTTTTTAAGAATGCGCGCGGCCTGATTGCGTCCGACGAGGGGGACGCGCTCGTCTTCGGAGAGTTCGCGGACGAGCGGGATGAGTTGCTGTTTGTCTGAGAGGTAGTTGCGCTCGATGAGTGATTCCAGCCCGTTGAGAAGCTTGGGAAGTTCGAGCGGCTGGCTCTCCAACGCGACCTTGGCTTGAAAGACGAAGAGCGCCTGCTCGCCCGCGCGCCGGTACTCTTCGGCAAGCGCCTGCGCGTCCGCGTTCTGGCTGTAGTTGAACTCTGCCGTGCGCTCGCGCCCGCCCTGACGCAAGGTCAGACGCGTCTGCCCCTGGCTCGGGTAGGTGCGCTCGCCCTGATAGCCCGCCGCCGAGTCGAGGAAGTTAAGCGCATTGAAACGCGCCTGTATGCGTGCGAGCGCCGTGGGCGAGAACTCTATCGGGTCTGTGATCTGCTCTGTGTCGGAGCGGCGCTCGAAGCGTATGAGTCCGCGACCCGTCTCGTCGTGCTCGATGTGTATGAAGTAGACGAAGAAGTCCGGCTGCCGAAACTCGTAGACGTAGTGCGTAGAGTTCGGGTCTTCCTTCGGCTTGGCCGCCGCACCCGCGGACGATACATCGCCGGTCTTCTGCACGGGCGCATCGTTCGGCTTCTTCTCGTCCTCCGGCCTGATTGAGACCTTCTTCGGCTGAACCTGCTCGACCGATGTGTGCTGAGCCGCTTTGCGCTGCGCGGGCCGTTGCGCGGGAGTGCGAAGAGCCGCGCTCATAATTACGAGCGCGGCCACGTGTAAGAGTGCGAGAACCTTCCCGGTCATACTCACTCGAACCTCACCGAGACGAGACGCGAGATGCCCGCCTCCTCCATCGTCACGCCGTAGAGGGCGCGCGCCATCTCCATCGTTCGCTTGTTGTGCGTGATGACGAGGAACTGTGTGTCCGCCGCCATCTCTTTAATCTTCGTCGTGAAGCGACTGACGTTGGCCTCGTCGAGCGGCGCGTCCACTTCGTCCAAGAGACAGAACGGCGACGGCCTATACTTGAAGATGGCGAGGACGAGCGCGAGCGCCGCCATCGCCTTCTCGCCGCCCGAGAGCAGAAGGACGTTCTGAAGTCGCTTGCCCGGCGGCTGCGCCACGATGTCTATGCCCGACTCCAGCACGTCGTCTGTGTCGAGCATGCTCATCTCGCCGCGCCCGCCGCCGAAGAGTTCGACGAAGAACTGTCCGAAGTTGCGATTGACCTCCTCGAAGGCGTGGCGGAAGCGCTCGCGCGAGCGGCGCTTGATCTCACGAAGCGCCTCTTCGGTCGAACCGATGCCGTCCGTGATGTCCCTCCGCTGCGTGGTTAAGAATTCGAGACGCTCCTCGTTCTCAGCCAACTCTTCGAGCGCCATCATGTTGACCGCGCCGAATCCTTCGGCACGCGCGCGAAGTTCTTCGAGCCGTGCGCGCGAAGACTCAAGGTCGAAGCCCTCTTCCGCCGGATGCGCCGCCGCAATCTCTTCGAGCGATTGGTTCAACTCGCTCACGCACGACTCGCGCACGAAGTTGAGCCGCGCAGAAGTCTCCGCCCTCTGGACTTCGAGAGCTGCGCGTGCGTCCCGTGCCGCCGACGCGCGCTGATGCAGCTCCGTCACTTCGAGCGAGAGCGCGTCGGCACGCTCACGCGCCGATGCGAGCCGCGCCGAAGACTCGCCGACGCGACGTTCGAGCGCCGCGCGCTCGTCTTCAACTCCCGCCGAAGACTCGTCGAGGTCAGCGAGCGAGCGGCGCAGAGCTTCGAGCCTCTCGCTCGCCTCTTCGGCCTCCTGCTCGTGCCGTTCGAGTCGCGTCTGAAGCTCGGACGACTCGGCCTCCATCCGTCTGAGTTCCGCGGCGGCTGAACGTCGTCTCTCGGCAGCGGTCGCGGCCTGCGCCTTTTGCGCGCCGAGATTTTCGCTCTCGGCCTCGGCGGCACGCCGCGCGTGCGCAAGCGCCTCTGCCGCCTCTGCGACGGCGCGCTGTGCGGCGGCGCGTGCTGTGTGCGAAGCCTCGGCCTCGCTGATCTGGCGCGTGCGCCGCTCCTCGACCTCGCGCCGCTCGGCTTCGAGTCGCGCGGCGTCGTCGGCCACGACGCGCATGTGGCGTTCGGCGCGCTCGATCTCCTGATGTAGCTGCGCGGCGCTTACTTCGCGCGCGACGTGCTCGCGCTCCTCGCGCCCGATCTCGTCGTTGAGGTGTACGAAGGCGTCCTCAAGCTCGCCCAGACGTGCGCGCGCACGCTGTGCGGCCTCGTCGGCGAATACGAGGTCTGCTTCGAGTCCGACCATGCGCAGCTCAAGCTCGCGCATCTCGCGCTTGAAGGCAAGTAGCCCTGCGCCCTCTTCCGACACGGGATGACCGCCCGCCGCGATAAGCTGTCCCGCGACGACCCACTCGCCCGCGGCAGTCACACACATTTCTCCCGTCGAAAGCGTCAGCAACATCGCGCGTTCGAGGTCTGCGGCCACACGCGCTTCCATCTCGCGCATGAGTGTGCGACTGAGGACGACGCCGATCTCGCGCGGCGCGCCGAGCAGGCCGCCGACACGCAAGTCAGAGTCAATCTCAGAAGTAATATCAGAAGCAACTTTGCCCGCAGAACCAATTTCGTCATCCGCAGAACCAATTTCGTCGGCCAGCGTCGAGCCTGTGGTCGAGTCGTCAATCTCTTCCCGCTCCGCGCCGCCGTGCAGACCCGCGACGAGGAAAGTGACACGCCCCGCGCCGGTCGCCTGAAGCCACGAGGCGGCGCGCACTGCATCGTCCGGCGTAGGGACGATGACCGACTGGAGATAAGGGCCAAACACGCTCTCGACGGCGCGCTCCCAGCGCGGCTCGACGCGCAGAACATCTGCGACCGTGGCGATGACGTGGAAGTCGCGCGCCGCGTCCCCTTCGACGGGCGCGAAGATGCGCTGGACGGACTGCGAGTAAAGCGAGTGCTGTGTGTCGATCTCGGCAAGCGTGTCGAGGCGGTGGCGCACGCGTGCCGACTCGTCGCGTGCGCGTGCGTGCTCAGCGGCAGCAGCGGCAACTTCGGCGCGCGCTTCCGATAGCTCGCGCGTGCGTGCCTCACGCTCGGCATAGAGCGCGTCGAGGTGTTCGCGCGCGGACTTGATCTCAACCTGAAGTTTTTCGGCCTCGGCGCGGGCTTCTTCGTGCGCGATGGCGGCGCGCTCGCCCTCGCGCACCAACCCTTCGGCCTGCGTGGCGAGTTTGTCGAGCACCGTTTCGAGATGGCGACCAATCTCGGACAGACGTTCGGCCGCAGCTGTGTGCGTCAGAAGCTCGCCGCGCGCGCTCTCGGTGGCGGCCTCGGCTTCGAGCACCTGACTGGTGCGGCGCGCGTATGCGCCTTCGGCCTCTTCGAGCAGACGCGCGCTCGCCTCGCTCGCCTCGCGCATCTGCGCGTCGTGAAGGACGAGCGACTCGCTCTCCGAGGTGACCGCCGAGAGGCGTGCGCGCACGACCTCGGCTTCGCGGCGCACTTCCGAGAAGCGCTTTTCGAGGGCGGCGATCTGCTCGCCCTGATACGCGCGCTCTCGCTCGCGCCGGTCGAACAGCAGCGCCGACTCGGAGACGGCGGCGCGTGCCTCTGCCAACTCCTCTTCACGCTCGCGCGCCCCGGTCGTCGCGTGCCGCGCCCCTTCCTCGTGTTCCTCAAGCTCTTCGGCGAGACGGTCAACCTCTTCGCGCGCTGATTCGAGCCGTACCCTCAAGTCTTCGAGCCGGGCGTTCAGCTCGCGTTCGTCAGCGACGTAGACGCAGCGCAGAAGCTCGCGCAGCTCTTCTCGAATCTGGTGATAGCGACGCGCCTTCGCGGCCTGACGGCGAAGGCTTCCGACCTGACGCTCGATCTCGGAGATGATGTCCGAGACGCGATTGAGGTTCGAGCGCGCGGCTTCGAGACGCGCTTCGGCGGCGCGCTGGCGCACGCGGAACTTCGTGATCCCGGCGGCCTCTTCGATGAGCGTGCGGCGATCCATCGGCTTGGCCGAAAGTATCTGGCCGATGCGTCCCTGCTCGATGATGGCGTAGTGCGCGCCCGAGAGTCCCGTGCCCGAGAACAAGTCCTGTATGTCGCGCAGGCGACAGACGCGCCCGTTCAGGAGATATTCACTCTCGCCGTCGCGGTAGATTCTGCGCGTCACGGAGACGCTCTCGCCCGGCGCGAAGTCGAGCGCGAGTCGGCGCGGACGCCAGTGGCGCTTGTGTGCCGGGCGCGCCTTCGGCACGACTGCAATCGCGTCCGCATCCACGACGGTGGGCACAAGGGCGAGTGATTGCGTCCCCTCGCCTTCGACGGTCTGAGCTACGAAAGCTTCGGGCTGCCCCGCGTTCTCAGGCGCGGTCGTGTCGGGTGCGAGCGCAACGGCGGCGTTGCCGTCAGGCGAGAGGACGAAGGCTGCGGCGTCCGTGTGTGCGGCGGCTGATTCGAGTTGCGGCGCGGGCGATTCCAGTTCCGGCGAGAGGCGTTCTTCGACGGCCTCCGCCTGTTCGTCCAACTCTTCGAGCGTCGCGTCGATGTCGTCGATGTCAGGCTCTTCATCTGCCATTTCGTCGCGCACCATGTGGAGCACGACCTCGGCCATCCCCGAGGGCAGGCGGTTCTTCGAGCCTTGAAAGATAACGTCCTTCATCTCGCCGCCGCGAAGGTTCTTGACCTTCTGCTCGCCCAGAACCCATGCGATGGCGTCGGCTACGTTTGACTTGCCGCAGCCGTTAGGGCCCACGATGCCGGTGATGCCGTTGCCTGTGAAGACGAGGTCGGTGTAGTCGGCGAAGGACTTGAATCCGGTGATTTCGAGGCGTTGGAGTTTGAACATGTTGCGCGTTTCGACCTGCTTCGGATGCCCTGGGAAACACAGTCCCTTGAGCCTGTACGGGAGAGGCACACTATATGTTGACCAGACGGGGTTGTCAAACCGAAACTTTAAGCGACAAGAGGTTAGTGCTTGGCGGAACAGGTAGTTAGCTGAGACGCTCAAAAAAGGCGGCGCGGCGCAGGGGGTGTCTAGCCGCCTGCGCCGCGCCGGAATCAAATCACTGGCCGCCTAGTTGGAAAACCAGAGCCGTGTAAAGAACGGGTCGGAGAGGACGGGCGCGGCCCTCGCCAGCTCTTCCTTCCATATTCCGCCCGCGCGGGCATCCTGAACGGGGCCGTTCTGCTGATTGCCCGTCGATGAACCGAAGAAGCGCTCCCGGTACTCGATGGACTCGATGAAGGCCCTGACCATCTCAGCGCGGCGGACGCGTCGGAGTGCGGCTGTCTCGTCGCGCATGTTCTCGCCCGGCACACTGAAACTATTCATCTTGTTGAGCCAGAAGTCGTAGCCCGAGAAGTTGTTGTCAGGCGCATCGTCCGGGTTACGCCTGAGA
Organism: Acidobacteriota bacterium; assembly: GCA_032162705.1. Lineage (GTDB taxonomy): Bacteria > Acidobacteriota > Blastocatellia > Pyrinomonadales > Pyrinomonadaceae > QHXN01. The sequence continues at coordinate 16,117 of JAVRON010000097.1, read as the reverse complement.
TAGCCATAATACTGCATGAGCACGAACGACGGGTTGTAGAGGACGCTGAAGACCGTGTCGCTGTCGGCGACCGACTTAAGCGCATTGGCACGCTTGGTCGCGGTGTCGCCGTTGTCATAAGCACTAATCGCAGCGTTGCGCTCGGCAGTTGTCGGCGTCGCGCCCGTGTTGGTGAACAGCTTATCGACGTAAGCTGCGGCGGTCATCCCCTGCGGGAACTGCGCCACGAATTCGGGGCGCGTGACGAAGTCTTCAAGGTACTTCTGTTTGTTCGCATCGAGCTGCTGCTGGAAGCCTGGCTGACCGACGATGACGCCGTTGCTGATCTCGCGCTGGTCGCGCAGGAAGACCGCGTAGCGCGGTGTGCTCTTCGCGTTCCCGAACGCGGCCTTGTGCGCGCGGATGACGAAGTAGCCGGTCTGCTGGAACTCGATTGACAGGAAGAAGGCCGTCGAGACATCGACGCGCTTCTCCACGCGGCACTGCGCGTTCGTGCCGCAGGACTCGATGCCGTTCGTCCAGAAGTCCTCGCCCGACTGATCCGATTGCCGGTAGAGGAAGTCGTGGTAGTGCGTACAGACGAAGGTGCGCGAGTCGTCAATCGGGTTCGTGCTCGACTCCGGCGTGTCGTCCACGATCTGGAGTGTCGCCGACTGCGGCGCGCCGAGCGTCGCGTTGCTCGACGGGTTCTGGAGGACGAGCGTCGCGGATTCGAATCCTTCCGTGTAAGCGTCCTCGTTGATGAGCACCTGGAAGGTCTTCTCGGTCTCGCCCGCCTCGAAGACCAGATGGCCGACGACGAAGGTGTAGTCGCCCTTCTGCTTGGCCGTGCCGTCGTTGCTTGCGATGTCAACGGTGGCGCGCGTGCTCGTGACGCCGGTTCTGATGACTCGCGCCGTGATCGCCACACAGTCCTCCTGAACGGGGTAAGCCGTCGAGTCGAACTGGAAGGTCGAGGTCGTCGGCGCAGGCGTCGGTGATGGCGTCGGAGTTGGCGCAGGCGTCGGCGTCGGTGATGGCGTAGGCGTTGGCGCAGGCGTCGGCGTCGGAGCAGCCGTGGCGCAGCCGCTGAGAGCCGTAGCGCAACTGCCGACAGTGAACTCCGTGCCGCCGAGCGCTATGTCGCGCTTGCCGTCTCCATCGCTCGTGAAGCTCTGGCCGCGGAGGCCCGCGAGCCGTGTGCCGTTCGTGATCGCGCCTTTGGACGCGAACGGGTTGAGCTTGGCTGTAGACACCTTGATGGTGATCGTACCGTTCGTCGTGTCGAACGCGCCGCAGTCGGCTGTGCCGCGCGCCGTGTAGGTGAGCGAGCCGTCGGAGTTCCTGACGGCTGTGCCGAAGGTGAAATCGCCCGCGGGATTCGTCTCGGTGCTGGCCCGCACCCAGAACTGGTCGCCACGGTCGGAGAGCGCAAAGCTGTAGTCGCCGGTCGGACTTAGCCCTGTGAACGGAGCGTTGGCCGTGAAGTTCATCCGCCAGTCAGAACCGGGCGGCACCGTCGGAAGGCTCGACACCTTCATCTGCGCGACGATGACGGGCACGCCGCCCGCGCCCGAGTCACACGAATATTTAATCGAGAGGATGTCGAGCGGGTCATCCGTCGGCGTCCTGACGAGAAGCCCGTCAACGACATCCTGCCGGAAGTCGGTCACCTGCGAGCCTGCGATGCCGCCGACGGTCGCGGCGAGCGGGGCTGGCCCCGTCTGCGCCGCAGGAGTCGGGCCCGGGTCGGGGACATTGGTCTTGCCGTCGCCCGAAATCTTGGGCCCCGAAATCTGGCGCGAGACGTATGTGTGGCCGTCGAAGTCGTTGTGATCGTCGGTAAAGCCGACGACCGCCGCGCCCGTCGGGTCGAAGGAGATTTGGAAGTAGTCGATGAGGTTGCGGTTGGCCGTGCCGGTCAATCCGCCCTCGGAGATGTTCGCGCCGTGGATGATGTGGTCGCTAATCTTGGCCTGACGGAAGGCCGGCACGTTAGCGGTGGCGTTGAACGACTGCGCGTAGAAAACATTCCAGTCGGCGCTGTCGTCGTTGACGGCGCTCGTCGTTCCGTACCAGACGATGCCGACCGAGCCGGGCGTCGGGCCCGTTTCGATCCACGGGAAGACAGAAGTCTTCGTCTCCGCGCCGTTCGAGACGCGCACGGGCGCGCTCCACGTCACGCCCTTGTCGGTCGAGTGGACGAGGAAGATATCGTGGTCGTTCGAGTAGCAACCGTAGACCGTGCCGTTCGGCGTGCCGTCATCGGCCACCTTGACGACGAAGAAGAGGTGCGCGACGCCGTTCGGGTCGGTGGCCGCCTGCACACACTGGTAGACGGCGGCCTCGCCCGTCGGCAGGACGATAGTGCTGTGGCAGACCTGTCCGGTCGAGCCGCTGATGTAGACCGTGCCGGTCTTCTGGTGAACGTCGATGTATCCGGCCTGTCCGATGGTGCCGGCTGTCTGCGCCGGGCCGAACGTCAGGCCGCCGTCGGTCGAGTGTTGAATCTGCGTGACGGCGGGCGCGAGCGTGCGGTAGAAGAGGTAGACCTCGTTGTTGCCGCGGAACTCCTCCCACTGCCGGTCGTCGGCGGGCGCGCCGCCCGAGACGTTGCCGAGATTATTCCGCGTGTACGTCACGCCCTTATCCACGGACTTCTGCGTCGAGATGTTCGCCGCGATCAGGCTCGAAGAGGCGAGCGTCGGCGGGCTGGGTAGAGCCGAGGTGGTCGGGTCGGGCATCGAGACGGCGAGGTCAACGTCGCCGCCGCCGTCGCCGCCGAGGTCGGTCTGGTTTGAAGGGCTGAAGGCGTCCGGCTGTCCGCGATAGACCCAGTTGCGCATGAACGGGTCGTATCCGGCGCTCGAAGGTTGAAGGTCTACGTACCACAGATCAATGCCCGCCGGGAAGCCGCGAATGCCCGCGACGTAGAAGTTGCCGAGCGCGTCGGTACGGTTGCTTGGCTCGCCGTCGCGACTGGCGACCGGAGCCTTCACCTCGACGCTCGGGCTGAAGTTGATGCCGCCCGAGACGTAGTCGGCTGTGCGCGACGAGCCTGTTGCCTTGGCCGTGATGGTCGCGCTGCCCTGATACTGGTCGGTCGGGCCCGAGGTCGCGAAGTAGACGGCATGGATGGTGTAGTCGCCGACGCCGGTCGAGCCGGGATCAATCGCGGCGTTCTCCTGCGTCTGCGGAGCGCCCTGTCCATCCTGCCCGACGGGCGCGGTGGCGTTGCACTGCGCGATGGTCGAAGCCGGTGTCGGACACTTGTGGATGTAGAGGTCATAGTCGTTGGCCGCGACCGTCCACTGGAGTTTCACAGCGATGAACTTGCCCGTGTAGTCGCCGGGCGCAACCGTCAGGCGGAAGGTGTCGCAGTTGACGCCCTCGACGCAGGTTGATTCACCGTTGGCCGAGCCAGTGCCCGTGGCCGTGCCCGACCATGTGCCCGTAAAGGTCGGGACGGGGCCTGTGGGCGCAATGGTGCCGGAGGCGGGGTTCGCCGCCTCTGCCACGCGGACGACCGGCGAGACAAGCGGCGAAGCGATCAGCATAATCGCGATGACCGCCAGCGCCGCGAAGAGCGCCAGCGTTCCGGCGATTTTGAATGGCCTGGGTATCGGTTTATTTGCGCGGCTGCGGTGCGCGCGCCTCAGTAGATTAGCTTTCAGAGTCTGGTGCGAAGTGCGACCTCCGACACTACGGTTCTGTGCATCCTTTGATTTCATTACGCCGAACTCCTCGTAAGGTTTAGAGCATCGGCTCCCGTTTGGCCGAAGCGACGGAAGCGTTGCGGTTATGGGCAAGAGACTACTTCGCGCTCTCTCTCATCGGGGTTTGAGCGAGCGACACTGCTCCGGGGTTATTAAACTGTCGTCGGGTTGATTGGGGTTACGAGGAAAGCTTATAACACAGAAGCTACTACCACCGCTAGTAAATAAGGCCGCTCGGAGTGGTCTTCGGTGTGGGTCGCCCCGACCGGGCGGACGGGAAGACGACGGCGAGCCGTTTGGCAGCAGTCTCACGCACGCACGTCTTACATGGTTCTACTTCCCGGCCAGGTCTGCGCGCTCGAAGAGCACGAGGTTGACACCGGGGCGCAGCGGGTAGAGGCCGCCGACGCGCACGTATGCGTCACCGGCCACGCGCTGGAGTTGCGGCAATTGATCCTCTCTACCGATGATGAGGGACGTGGAGTTCGGGTCGTAGTAGGAAGAGAGTCGCCCTTCAAAGCCCGCGTGCGAGTCGTCTCGGAAATACCACGGCAGCGGCCAGTAGTCGGGCGAGGCCATCCCGATGCCTGGCTCCTTCGTGCCCGCGCGCGCGCCGAGCAGCTCGACCTCCTTGATGAGGTCGAAGACCTGCCGGTACGTCTGCGAATAGACGTAAGGGTACTGGTCGTTGTCGTACTCGCGGAAGTTAATGACGACTGACTGGTACAGGCTGACGCCGACCGCAACGGCGGCGACGGCGAGCACCGCCCAACGCCTCGGCCCCGCACCACGCCGACCGCCCTGCGCGGACGCCCAACCGCCCGCGGCCTGCTGTACGGCGTAGCCGCCGACTATGCTCAAAGGCACAACGAAGTTCAGCACGAGCCACGGTGTCTTGTAGCTGATGAGCGAGTAGGCGGCGAGCAGCCCGCAGCCCCACGCCGCGGCGAAGATGACGAAGCGATTCTTCCTCGACTCGAAGAGTGCCCAGACCGCGCCGAAGCTGCCGAGAACGAAGATCGGCGCATCCTCCTGAAGCAACCACTTGACGTAGGTGTAGAGCGGCTTACGATGAAACTCGCTCATGCCCGTCTCCTTCCAGATGTCGAAGGCCTTGAACGAGTCGAGAACGCCTTTCCAGTTCGTGAAGAAAGATGAGTAGAAGAGAATCCAGATAAAGACGAAGAGCACCACCGAGATTGCGACGACAAAGGGAGCCTGCCCGCTCGCGCGGAACTTCGTGAGACCTACGGCCTCACTATTCCGCTCCCTTCCGTCTGCGCGCACGCCGCCCGCCATCTTCACCCACACGAACGCGACCAGCCACGCCAGCCCGAGCGTGCCCACAGAGATGAAGGCCGTCTCCTTCGTCGCAAATAGCATCGCGGCTGACACCGCCGCAAGGTAGACGTACTTCGCTGCGCCCGTCTCGTAAAAACGGAGCGCGGCGACGACTATCCCCAGCGTGAAAAAGACGAAGGACATCTCGTGTATGAAGTAGCGCGAGTAGAAGACGCAGGCGGGCGAGACGGCGATGAGCGCGGCGGCCGTGAGCGCGGCCAACGCACCGACGCGGCGGCGCAGCGCGAGCACGAGCCACACCGTCCCGACGCCGAAGAGCGCGGGGACAAAGCGTATAACGAAAGTGCTCAGTCCGGTGAAGGCGACCAACGGCAGCGTCAAATAGTAGAGCGTCGGGCCGTGGTAGTTGGCCGGGTCGTAAGAGTAGTGATGCGGCGGGCGCAGGAGATTCGTCAGGAAGAAGCCGTTGACGCCCTCGTCGTGATGAAGCGGCTTCAACTCCAGCGCATAGACCCTGAGCGCCGTCGCCAGCATCAGGATGATGATGCTCGCGATGAGCCATGCGCGCTCCGGTATCTCTTCGCCGACCGCGACCCGACGTGCGTCGGACGCGTCGCCAGCCGAAATCTTTCGCGCCACCGTGACGCCAGCCGTCGGCCTCTTCTTACGGGCGCGTTTTGTAGAGGCGGTAGCCACCTGCTTCTCCAACCTTCCTGAGTTGTGCGAAGAAAGTCTCGTTGATTGTGACGCCGTACTTCTTCAGCTCCTCGCGTTCAAGCGGCCCGACGACGACGTAGTCGATGCCCGCCTTATCTATCAGCGCGGGCGCTTCCGCGGAGCCGCCGTAGATACTCTTCAAGTCGGCCTCGCGCTCGGAGTAATCGATGCCGTGCGACCAGATGTGACCGATGAACCCGAGGAACGTGCGTCGGCCCGTCAGGTAGACCGGGTCATTATAAGTCGGCGCGTGAAGAATCAAAGCGCGCGGCGGCGTCTCGCGCCTGATGACCTCTGCGAAGGCGACTCCCGCCGGGTCGAAGCTGCGCCGCTCGACCGCGCCCGAAGCCGCGCGCCACACGTCGAGTCCGCCCGCCGCCACCTGCATCAGCAGCAGCGCTGCGACAACCACGCGCCACGCCACGCTGCCGCGCCGCCACAAACGCGCAAGCACCAGCGCGACCAACGGCGCTGAAGCGATCCACCAGTAGAGCAGAACCTTGATGTTGTCCCAGACCCACGGCGAGAGCTTGTAGACGTTCGGCACGATGAAGCAGAACACAAAGGGGAGATAAAAGAAAAGCAGCTTTCCCGACACTACTGACTCATGACCGCGTCCAACTGAAGCCCCCTCTGAAGCCCGCTCGCCTCTAACAGAAGCTCGCTCGCGTCCAACAGAGTCGCGCCCGCGCCACACGAGCGCCGCGACGAGCAGCGGGATAAAGACGCCCGTGTTCTTCAGCCAGAACCAGACGACGTTCTCCGTGCCGTGATCCCAGCCGAACTCCCACCCGAAGAACTGGCCTGCGCGCACCGCCGACTCGCGCGTCGCCCAGAACATCTGCGGCAGCGCCAGCACCGAGGCCGCCGCCGCGAACACGACCCACGGACGCCATACTGTCCAAACTTTCTTCCACACGCGCGCATCAGTCCGCTCGTCAATGCCGTTGACAGTCTGCGCATTACTGTCGGCGACAGTCTGCGCTTTAACGCCGTCCGCTTCCCTCTTCGACACGAGCGAGGCCACGCCTTGCAAGAGCGCCATGCACGCGCCCATCGACATCATCACCACGAAGCTGTGCGCGTGTACGAGCGGCAATAGCCCCGCGATGATGCCCGCGGCAATCATCTCACGGAAGGCGAAAGGCAAAAGGCAAAAGGCAAAAGCGGAGTCCCCCTGAGTCACTGCGTCCGACTCGGCCAACACGCCCGCCTCCCGCGCAGCCCTCCCGCGCGCCTGCTTGCTCTTACTCTTCCCCTTGCCCTTACTCCTCGCCGTCTCCTTCCCTGCACCACGGCTCTCAAGCTTCGACGCCACGCGTGCCCTCTCTTCACTTTCCTCTTTTGCTTTTTGCCCTTTGCCTTTTGCCTTCTCGGAGGCTTCCCACCAGAGCGTCCAGATGATGAGCGCGAGCGCGACGCCGAGCAGGATGCTGCGTTGCGTGACGAAGAGCGCGGTGACGGCATTGCCCCAACGGTAGCCGAGGTCGCCCATGATCGTGTAGTCGTGTGGGAGGCTGCCCAACAGATCGAAGACGCCGCGCCCGCCGCCAGACCAAGCCTCGCTCAAGAACACACGCCACCCGAAGCCGCCGCTCAAAAGCACAAGCAACGGCACGAGCAACGCGGCCATACGGCTCCGCGTCAACTTCAAAGCCCAGCGGTGCATGAGTCCGACGAGCGACATCATCATCGCGAAGTTCTGCCAGAACATCGCGCCCTCTAAGCCAGCGCCCGCGCGCACGAACATCGCCGTCACGAAGTCTACGACGAACGGGTAAGTCAGCCGCACGCCCGCGAACTCCGGGTGCTGCGGCGGGAAGTTCTCGCCGTAGGCGAAGCCGTTCACGACGGCGATGTGAAACGGCAAGTCACCGATGTTTGTGTCAACACCCGTAAAAATCCCTCCGGGCGTCTGGTACATCGCGTGCGCGAACACGAACCAGAAGAGCAACGCCGCGGCCAGGTAGAAGACGAGCGTGCCCGTCTCACCTCTTCCCTTAAGCATCAACGCACGACTCAAGACGCGCGTGCCCTCACCGATGTCCGCGCTGACGAGTTCGCGCCATTCACCGCGCCACAACAGCAGCAACAGCGGCGAGCCGCAGACCGCGCCCGCGAGCGTGAGAGCCAGCGGCGTCATCCCCATCAACGACGCGAGCACGAACCCCGCAAGCCCGAGCGACGCAAAGCCCAGACACACGCCCGCACAGAGGCGCGACCAGATTAGCGCGTCGCGGTCATAAAGGTACGTCAGCGTCGTCGCGCCCGCGACCGCAACGAGCGCCAGCAGGAGTGCGAAAGGCATAGAACGCGTGGGACGAACTGACGCGAAGGCTATCGGCTCCGCGCCCCTTTAAGCTGGAAGAAACGGCGAGATTATACGCGAACATCATCCAACTCGCGCAAAGCCGTGCGCGGTATATTTCAATCTTGAATCTTGCGCGGCCTCGCTTCACCGCAGAGGCGCTGAGGACGCGGAGACTCGCAGAGACTTGAATTACTCTGCGCTTCCTCTCCGTCCTCAGCGCCTCTGCAGTGAGCCTCAACATGCGCGATGCTCAAGATTGAATAGACTCTGACCCTTGCGGGGCTGCTGGACAAGTCGGGACACGAATGTTTAGATGTTTGACCAAAAGAATAACACTGGAATCTGGAATCTGAATTATGCTCCGAGCAGGTATAGTCGGGCTTCCGAACGTCGGCAAGTCTACACTCTTCAACGCACTCACCGCGCAGCAGTCGGCGCTGGCCGCCAACTATCCCTTCGCCACCATCGAGCCTAACATCGGCGTCGTCGCCGTCCCGGACGAGCGGCTTGAGCCTTTGGCGAAGCTCGTCAAGACGACGACCATCGTTCCCGCGACGGTCGAGTTCGTGGACATCGCAGGGCTTGTGCGCGGCGCTTCCAAAGGCGAGGGCTTGGGCAACCAGTTCCTCGCCAACATACGCGAGACCGACGCCGTCATACAGGTCGTCCGCTGCTTCGAGGACGAGCAAGTCCACCACGTCGAAGGCTCGGTTAACCCGCGCCGCGACATCGAAACAATTCAAATCGAGCTGGCGCTCGCAGACCTCTCGTCGGTCGAGCGACGCCGCGAGCGCGCGCAGAAGACCGCCAAGGGCGGCGACAAGACCGCACGCGCCGAAATCGAAGTCGCCGACAAGCTGCTCGCCGTCCTCTCCGACGGATTGCCCGCACGCACCGTCGAACTCGACGACTCGGAGCGCGTCGTCGCACGCACCTTCTTCCTGCTCACGTCGAAGCCGACCATCTATGCAGCCAACGTCGATGAAGCGACGCTCGCCGACCCGGACTCGAACCCGCACGTCCGCGCAGTGCGCGAGTTGGCCGCCGCGGAAGGAGCCGAGTGCGTCGTCATCTCCGCGCAGATCGAGGCGGAACTCGGCGAGCTGTCGCCGGAAGACCGTCTCGGCTATCTGCAATCGCTCGGCGTCGAGTCGTCCGGCGTTGACCTGATGATACGAAGCGCTTACCGTCTGCTCGGCCTGATGTCTTTCTTGACCGCGGGCGAGAAGGAGGTGCGCGCCTGGACGATTCCGCGCGGCACACGCGCGCCGCAGGCCGCAGGCACAATCCACTCCGACATCGAGCGCGGCTTCATCCGCGCAGAGGTCGTCTCATACGACGACCTCCGGCGCGTCGGCTCCTACGCCGCGGCGCGCGAGCAGGGTCTGCTCCGTCTCGAAGGCAAGGACTACGTCATGCAGGAGGGCGATGTGGTTCACTTCCGCTTCAACGTCTGAAAGAAGCACGACGGCGAACCGTGGACTAGCGCCACGCCGCCAAAAGTTCGGCCTCGACATAAGCCACACCCCGCCGTGCCGTATGTGTTAAAATCTCTCCGGCGAACCGTCGCCTTACATGTAGCCACCCTCGAACTGTCACGCCCACGGGCTTCACATATTCCGAACACATCAATCCGCTATGGCAGCCTTAGAAGACCTTCTAAAAATGATGAAGCAGCAGGGCGCTTCAGACCTGCACCTCACCAGCGGCTCCGCGCCTTTCCTTCGGATTCACGGCCAGATGGTACGGCTGAACTACAAGGACGTGGCCGCAGAGGTGTGCCACGGGCTGATCTTTGAAATCCTTTCGGAACGCCAGAAGGAGCTTTTTCAGGAGAATCTGGAACTCGACTTCAGTTACCCCGTACGCGGGGTTGGCCGGTTCCGCGTCAACGTCTTCATGCAGCGCAACGGCATCGGAGGCGTCTTCCGCCTCATCCCCGAACAAATTCAGACGATCACGGAACTCGGGCTGCCCGAACAAATCCTCGACCTCATCAACATCTCCGAAGGGTTGATTCTCGTCACGGGCCCGACGGGGTCGGGTAAGTCAACGACGCTCGCCTCCATCATTCATACGATCAACACGACCCAGCGCGCACACATCATCACCATCGAAGACCCCATTGAGTTCGTCCACCAGAACAAGCAATCCTTAATCAATCAGCGCGAGGTGTCGAGCCACACACACTCTTTCGGCAACGCCCTTCGCGCCGCACTCCGCGAAGACCCGGACATCATCCTCGTCGGCGAGATGCGCGACCTGGAGACGATCTCACTAGCTATCACAGCCGCCGAGACCGGGCATCTGGTGTTCGCCACGCTACATACGAACAGCGCCATCAAGACCGTAGACCGCATCATCGACGTGTTCCCCGAAGGGCAGCAGGCGCAGATTCGCACCATGCTGTCGGAGAGCCTGTGGGGCATCGTCGCGCAAGCGCTGCTGCCGCGCGCAGACGGTCAGGGACGCGTGGCTGCCGCGGAAATTCTCGTTAACGTCCCGGCGGTCGCCAACCTGATTCGCGAGGGGAAGGCTTTCCAGATCGCGTCCGTCATGCAGACCGGGCGCTCCCAGGGGATGCTCACCTTCGAGTCTTCGGTCAACGACCTCGTCCGCGCCGGTACTATCACAAGAGAAGAGGGACAGAACTTTCTCACGCGGCGTGCCGGTGCGAGTAAGAGAACGAAGCAGACGGGGCCCGCACAATCTATGCAGGAGTGAAGCGGCGCGGACGCGCGCCCCTCTTGCAGTCGCAGCCGACGAATGCGAGACGGCGCACACGCGTCGGATATGGACTGAAGATAAATCAAGAGGCCGTCGGCTCGAACAAGTGTCCGGGCCGACGGCCTCTTGAATTTTTGCTTCCCCTACTACTTAAGAAGGGCGCGAACGCCGACGAGCAGAAGATAGATAACGGCGAGCGTGACGGCCACTTTGATGAGCAGCACCGCGAGGCTGGCGATGGCCCCGATGATGCCCACGGCGGTGACGACGATGATTCCGGCAGCCGCAAACACCAGCGGGACGCCGACGACGAGTACGAACAGTCCGAGCAGAATGATTCCGACGATACGCAGCATTTCTTTCGAGTCTTTCATAACTTCACCTCAAAACCCGCCGACCCTTAATTGAATTTTTGACGACTCCCGGCGGCGTCTTGCCTTCCTATACGAATGTCTCCGGGGTCTCGGTTCCGTCCAAAAATTTTACACCCTCCGGCCAATTTTTTCTCTCACAAATTTGTCACCGCGCCCCCCGCCCGGCCTCAACGTTTTGTGCTAAGCTCGTCCTCCAGTTCTCCCGTAAAAATTTCTGCCGCGCCGACGCCGACTCCTCAAGGCTTGATGGGGTCGCGGCGTCGGCGAGAGGTCTGTAAGGACGTATGAGCCATGCCGCGCCGCGTGAATGAAAGTCTCTTCGCAGATGACCCGGAAGGTGAAGAGCCGCCGCCGGACACGAGCGCCCCGCTCGCCGAACGTGTGCGTCCGCGCACGCTCGAAGAGTTCGTCGGACAACGCCATCTGGTCGGCGAGGGGCGCGTTCTGCGCCGCGTCATCGAGGGCGGTGGACTCCTTCCTTCGCTCATCCTGTGGGGCGGGCCCGGCACGGGCAAGACGACGCTCGCGCGTCTGCTCGCGCGCCGCAGCGAGTCGCGCTTCGTTGCTCTGTCGGCGGTCTTCTCCGGCGTCAAGGAGGTGCGCGCGGCCATCAGTGAGGCGCGCGAAGACAAGCGGCGCGGAAGGCGTACCACACTCTTCATCGACGAGATTCACCGCTTCAACAAGGCGCAGCAGGACGCGCTCCTGCCCGCGGTCGAGGACGGCACGGTCACGCTCATCGGCGCGACGACCGAGAATCCTTCGTTCGAGGTTATCGGTGCTCTGCTCTCGCGCAGCCGCGTCCTCACGCTCGAACCTTTGAGCGAAGAGGATACGGTCTCGCTGCTCAGCCGCGCGCTCAGAGACGATGAGCGCGGGCTTGCCTCTCTAAGCCCCGAGGTCTCCGAAGAGCTTCTATCCCGCATCGCACACGGCGCGGGCGGCGACGCGCGTGTCGCACTGACGGCGCTCGAAGCCGCGGTCGAGGCGACCGAGCCGGACGAACGTGGCGTCCGACGCGTCGGCGAAGAGACGGTCGTCGAAGCTCTGGGTCGTGCGCGCTATGCCTACGACAAGGGCGGCGAGGAGCATTACAATCTCGCCTCGGCGCTCATCAAGTCTCTACGCAACTCTGATGTCAACGCCGGACTCTACTGGCTCGCGCGCCTCATCGAAGGTGGAGCCGACCCGGTCTTTATCGCGCGCCGCCTGTGCATACTCGCCTCAGAAGACGTTGGGCTTGCAGACCCGCAGGCGTTGGTGCAGGCCGCGGCGGCGGCGCAGATCACGCAACTCATCGGACTGCCTGAAGCCTTGTACCCGCTCTCGCAGGCGACCGTCTATCTCGCCCGCGCGCCGAAGTCGAACGCCGTCAAGCGCGCCTACATGGCTGCCGCGTTGGACGCCTCGGAGACGGCACGCGAGCCTGTGCCGCTGCACCTGCGCAACGCCGTCACACCGCTGATGAAGCGCACGGGCTACGGCAAAGGCTATCGCTACGCACACGACGACCCGCACGCACGCGACGAGATGGCCTGCCTGCCCGAGAGCCTGCGTGGAAGAGAATACTGGAAGGAAGACGAGGAGAGTGATAAGTGATAAGTGATAAGTGATAAGAAGGAACGGGCGGCTCTGTTTTTTTCTCATCACTTATCACTCATCACTTATCACTCTGACTTATGAGTACACGGAAGTCCGAGAAGGAGCTTGCATTCCTGTACGACCTGTACGTCGCGACCGATTGGGGCGAGCGTTTCGCGGCGGTGTTGGACGAACACGTAAAGCTTCCCGCACAGGGGCGTGCGCTCTACGTCGCGTCGGGGACGGGCGGGCATGCGCTGGCGCTGCGCGGCGGAAGCGCTCTGGATTTCGTCTGTGTCGATGAGAGCGAGGAGCGTCTGGCACTGGCACGCACGAAGGCCGCGACGGTCGAGGGCGCGAGCGTCGAGTTCCGCCACGCACAACTCGAAGACCTTCCGTTCGAGGACGAGCAGTTCGAGCTGGTCGTCGGCGATGCCTCGCTCGTTGCGCCCGAGCGTCTGCCGGAGATGCTCGCGGAGATGGTTCGGGTCGCCGCGCCGCGTGCGACAATCTCGCTGAGCGTCGCGACGGCGTCGAGCTTCGGCGAATTCTTCTCTGTCTACTGGGAGGCGCTCGCAAGCGCAGGGTTCGAGGAGCAGGCGGCGGGGGTCGGCTCGCTCATCGGAGAGCTTCCGACTGCCTCGGATGTTGAGACGCTGGCCGGGCGCGAGGCGCTCGAAGGCGTCGAGTCTTGGACGAGCGTCGAGGAGTTCGACTTCGCCTCGGCGAGGGAGTTTCTGGATGCGCCTCTCGTGCAAGACTTCCTGCTCGGACGCTGGCTCGACTCTCTCCCCGACGAAGAGGCGCGCTCCGGAGTCCTCGCCGAAGTCGAGCGCATCATCGACGAGGAGCGGCAAGAGGGCGAGTTCTCTCTCTCGATCAAGGCGACGATTGTCGTGGGAAGAAAGACGGAATAAGCAGGGGCTAGAGACTAGAGGCTAGGGGCTAGTTAAGAAGAAGTTCCTTACTAGCCCCTAGCCCCTAGCCCCTAGTCTCTAGCCCCTGCTCATGTCAGCGGGGCTTGTTGACGGTGAACTTGTCTGCGGAGGCCAGCTCGTCCTGGCGCAGGCGCTCGCGTTCTGCCTCGCTTAACTGCTCGCGGCGCTTTTCGGCAACCTCACGCTCGTCCTCGGCCCCGCCCTCCGAGATGCCCTTCTTAAACTCGCTGATGCTCTTGCCCATGCCGCGCGCGAGCGCAGGCAGACGCGTGCTTCCGAACAGGAGCAGAATGACGATGAGAATGATGATTAACTCCGGGCCGCCCGGTATCATCCCCGCCAGGATTACATATTCCATCAAGGAACTCCTTTAATCTTTCACGGCGCCATAAGGGGAAGCCCGACGCTTTGGAACCTGCCGAATTGACTCGGCCCGAATAAGACGAGACGCGCCTACCTCTCGCCGTCGTCCGACTCGTAGAAAAGATACTTGCGCCACGTTTCGTCCGCCCGACCAATGAAGCGCATAATCTGGCGGTTAACGTGCAGCGAGAAGGCGCGCGGCCTGCGAACGAGATGCATCCGCGCCTCCTCCGGCGTGCGGCTCCCCTTCTGGTGGTTGCAGCGCTTGCAGCACGCGACCAGATTATCCCACGTCGATTCGCCTCCGCGCGAGCGCGGCAGCACGTGGTCGAGCGTCAACTCGGAGGGCGAGAACTGACGACCGCAATACTGGCAGGTCGAGTGGTCGCGCAGCAGAATGTTTTTGCGCGAGAGCGAGCGGCTCTTGTAAGGGATGTGGATGTACTCGACGAGGCGGATAACCGCCGGCGCGTGCATCGTGATGCGGGCCGAGTGCAGCATGTGGCCGTTGTGCTCTTCCATGCGAGCGATGCCCTTGAAGATCATCACCACGGCACGCCGCTCGGTGCAGACGTTCACCGGTTCAAACGAAGCATTCAGGACTAAAACGCGTCCGGTCATAATTGCCTGAAGATATTACGCGAGCACCGGGAATAGTGACAAGTGACAGGTGACGAGTGACGAGCTAAAGCAGATGCTGACTCGTCACTCGTCACTCATTACTTGTCACTCGTCACCTGTCACTTGTCACTCATTACTTGTCACTCGTCACCTGTCACTTGTCACTGCTTTTGAAACTGTCTGTCGCATCGACGAGCGCGTCGATGATGCCCGGCTCGGTGGCCGAGTGGCCCGCGTCGGGGATGACGCGGAAGTCCGCTTCGGGCCAGGCACGATGCAGTTCCCAAGCGCTCCGGATGGGGCAGACCACGTCGTAGCGCCCCTGCACGATTACAGACGGGATATGTCGAATCTTGCCGACGTTTTCGATGAGGTAGTTCTCCGTCGGGAAGAAGGCGTTGTTCATAAAGTAGTGGCACTCGATACGCGCGAAGGCGAGCGCGAACTCAGGGTCGGCGAACTTTTCGATCATCGCGTAGTCGAACATGAGCTTCGACGTGCTCCCTTCCCAGACGCTCCAGGCGCGCGCCGCCTCCAGACGCACGGCCTCGTCCTCGCTCGTCAGCCTTCGGTAGTAAGCGCTCACGAAGTCTGTGCGCTCACCTTCGGGGATGACACGCTCGTACTCCTCCCACACGTCGGGGAAAAGCCAGCTCGTGCCTTCCTGATAGAACCAGCGAATCTCCTTCGGTCGGCACAGGAAGATGCCGCGCAAAACGAGAGAGCGCACGCGCCCCGGATACATCTCGGCGTAGGCGAGCGCGAGCGTGCTGCCCCAAGACCCTCCGAAGACGTGCCAGTCTTCTATGCGAAGATGTGAGCGCAGGGTCTCGATGTCCTCGACCAGACGCCAGGTCGTATTCTCTTCCAACTCGGCGTGCGGCGTGCTCTGCCCCGAGCCGCGCTGGTCGAAGAGGATGACGCGATAGGCCGCCGGGTCGAAGTAGCGCCGGTAGTCCGGGATGATTCCACCGCCGGGGCCGCCGTGCAGGAAGACTACGGGCTGGCCTTCGGGGTTGCCGCACTGCTCGTAGTAGAGCGTGTGGATGGGCGAGACGGGGAGCCGTCCCTGATCGTACGGCTCAATGGCAGGGTAAAGCGTCTTCATGCGAGTCATCATACAAAGATTGCGCGCCACAGGCCAGAGGAGCGACTGCGGCGTACCGGGTTAGTTTGAAGAAACAGTTCCATCCTTCGCTTGCCTATCCATCCTTCGCTTGCCTACCGACATCAACTGAAATGTTTTGCCTCACGTTCGCATCAATAGCTAGAGAACAGTGCGCGGACAAGTATCTACGGGTTGCAGCCGCCGGAGGATAGGCCGGGTTAGATTTGAAATTGCCCCTCTACTCGGCGGCGGGCGGAATTTCTTGACATGCACGGCGGTTGACGTAGAATAGCCGCCTCCGAACAAGGGTTTCGTCTTCCGAAAGCTTCATACGCGCTCGGCCCGCCGCTTCGAGCGCCTCTACTGCCCATCAACACCCA
>JAVRON010000096.1:0-11438 GCA_032162705.1 Acidobacteriota bacterium | reverse complement strand
CTCTGTGGTGAACTCGACTCACGGAACATTCAAGTAGGAATCACTTCAGGGCTTCGACGAGCCGTCGCGCGGGCTATCGCTTGAGGGGCAGGACGACTTCGATGAGCGGGGTCGGCGTGCCTTCGCTCGTGGCGAGCAGGGCAGCGCCGTCGAGCCGGTAGCAGACCGATTCGCCCTGCCTGCGCGCGCCGAGCGGGACGACGACCGGCGTCTGTTGCCACACGTCGTCGAAGTTCTTCGAGCCTTCGGGAAGCGTCAGCTCGTAGCCTTGTGCGTAGTCGCACAGGACGAGGCGGCGACCGTCGGGCGAGATGTCTCCGCCCGTGACGAGCGTGCCGAAGAAGTCGGGGCCGCGCAGCACGGCGATGCGCTCAAGCGTCTTCACACCTTCTGCGTTGAAAGGCGCGGCGAGCTTGTAGACGCCCGCGCCGTTCGGTGTCTTCGACACGATGTAGAGGTCGCCGCTCGTCGGGTGAACCAGCAGCGCCTCGGCGTCGTGGGGCCCGTCCGGGTACTTGAGACGAATGGCCTCGGCGGGCGCGGTCGCGTGCGGACTCTCGCTCTTTGTGCTCGCGTCTTCCGTCCCAACCTCCGGCTCGGGGAACCGATAGACGACGACGTATTCGCGTTTCCCCTCGTTGTCGCCGATGTCTCCGGCGTAGAGGTAAGTCAGTCCCGGCTCGGGGCCGGGCCCCGCCGCGATGTCTTCCCAGTCGCGTGCGCTCGCGCCCTCGACGTGCCATGTGCCGCGTCTGCGCCCGGCGCGGTCGAAGGCGTAGACGAAGGGGCCGTCGCCCGAATCGTTGTGCGTCCAGAAGAGGCCGGGGTTGCGGCGCGACGCGACGACTCCGCTGCTCTCCGTGATCGTGCGGTCTTCGAGCGTGGCGAGGAGGACGGGCGAGACCGTCGCCGACGGCAGCGTGCCCGCCTTTGAAGAGTCGGCATGCTTCGCCGCGTTCGTACGTTCGGACGATGCGCGCCCTTGATGTGTGGCCTGCGAAGAGTGGCACGCCGTGGCGCACGCGACGACGAGCGCGATTTTGAAGATGAGACTTCTCAAAGGTTCAACACTCCCATTGTTCCGACAGCGACCGGCTTGGACTCGACGATAGGCCGATTGTAAACACAAAGTCCGCCGCGATTTCTTAACGATGCCGGATAGAGTATCATCAACGACCTACAGACAAACTTTACGCGGTGCAGGCGCGGACGGTTCACGCCGCGCGCTCGTAGTAAGAAAGATCATCTTCTCTTGATTATCTTGAGTGAAAACATGCGACCTAAAAATGTCGGTTTACTTCTACTCGTTCTGCTCGTCTGCTGCCCGGCGCTCGTATTGGCGCAAGATAAGCTGCTGACAGTCGAAGACATCTTCGACCCCGTCAAGAAAGTCAACTTCAACGGCACGCCGTCCAAAGACATCGAATGGCTGAAGGACGGCGAGCACTTCCTGCAAAGCAAAAAGGAAGGGGACACGACGCTTCTGTTGAGAGTCGATGCGCGGACGGGTGAGGCCGTGCCGTTCTTCGACGCGTCGAAGATGGAGGCGGCGCTCGCACGGCTTCCGGCCATCAGCCGTGACGAAGCACGCAAGCTCGCGCACGCCGACTCGTACCATCTCAACCCTTCGCAGACGGCCCTGCTCCTCAACTTCAACCTCGACCTCATCTACTACGAGCTGAACTCTAAGACAGCCGCGCGCCTGACGACCGACCCCGAGGAAGAGACGGAAGAGGACTTCAGCCCCGACGGTCGCATGGTCAGCTTCGTGCGCAAGGGTGACCTGTACGTCGTAGACCTTTCGACGCGGCACGAACGTCGTCTGACGAAGACGGGCAGCGAGACGACTCTGAACGGGCGACTCGACTGGGTCTATGAAGAAGAGGTCTACGGGCGCGGAAACAAGCGCGGCTACTGGTGGAGTCCGGACTCGCAGCGCATCGCCTATCTCAGCATCGACGAGAAGCCCGTACACAACTTCCCCATCGTCGATCACATCCCGCGTGGGCAGGTTCTCGAAGACACGCCGTACCCGCTCGCGGGCGACCCGAACCCGCTCGTGCGTCTCGGCGTCATTGATGCTCAAGAAGGCGACACGCGCTGGGTTGACACGTCGGCCTACACAGAGCCGCAAGACTTTCTCATCGTGCGCGTCTCCTGGTCGCCCGACTCGGCGCGCGTCGTCTATCAGGCGCAGAACCGCGAGCAGACCTTCCTCGATTTGAATGCGGTGGACGTGCGGACGGGGCGGACGACGCGGCTCTTTCAGGAGAAGACGAAGGCTTGGGTCGAAGCCTTCGACGACAATCCGCGCTGGCTCAAAGACGGCTCGTTCCTCTGGCGCAGCGAGCGCACGGGCTGGCTGCACATCTACCACTACGCGGCGGACGGGAAGCTCATCAAGCAGTTGACCGACGGCGCTTGGGAGGTACGCGGGCTTGACTCGGTTGACGAGCAAGGGGCATGGATTTACTTCCACGGCACAGAGCACAGCCACATCGCAGAGCATGTCTACCGCGTCCGCTTAGACGGCACGGGCCTTACGCGTCTGACGCAGACCGAAGGGAGTCACGACCCCTCGTTCAACCCGACGGCTACGCTCTTCATAGATAAATGGAGCGACATCAACACGCCGACGCAGGTGCGTCTCTTGAGCGCGGACGGAACGCAGGTGCGCGTGGTTGACGAGAACCGTGTGGCGGCGCTCGGGCAGTACAAACTGGGCCGGGCCGAGTTCATGCAGGTCAAGACGCGCGACGGCTTCCCGATGGAGGCGTTGATGATTCGCCCGCCGGACTTCGACCCGTCGAAGAAGTACCCTGTAGTGGAGTTCACATACTCGGGCCCGCACGCGCCGCAGGTGAAGAACGAATGGGGTAAATCGACCTACATGTGGCATCAACTGCTCGCGCAAAAAGGTTATATCGTGTGGTACTGCGACAACCGCGCGGCGAGCGGCAAGGGCGCGGAGTCGGCCTGGGTCTCTTACAAGAATTTCGGCCCGCGGGAGCTGCGTGATTTAGAGGACGGGTTGAGCTACCTGAAGACGCTGCCTTACGTTGACGGCTCGCGCATAGGCATCTGGGGCTGGAGCTTCGGCGGCTACATGACGACTTACGCGCTGACGCACAGCCAGCAGTACAAGCTCGGCATCGCGGGCGGAACCGTCGCGGATTGGGCCAACTACGACTCGATCTACACCGAGCGCTACATGCTGACGCCCGAGCACAACCCCGAAGGCTACAAGGCCGGCTCGCCGCTTGCCGCCGCCGCCAACCTGTCGGGCAAGCTCCTGCTCATCCACGGCGCGATTGACGACAACGTGCATCTGGCGAACACCATCCAGCTCGTCTACGCCTTCGAGAAGGCGGGCAAACAGTTCGACCTGATGCTCTACCCCAAGTCGCGCCACGGCGTGACAGACCCTTTGCTCGTCCGCCACATGCGCCAGATGATGACCGACTTCATCCTCGCCAATCTTTAGCTCGTGCGCGGCGTCATCTTCTTGATGAGCGGCGTGAGCAGGGCGAGCACGATGGCGGCGGCGAAGGTCACCAGCGACACAATGCCGAACAGGCGCAGGAGCGCGCCCTCGGCCTTGTCGTTGAAGAGACCAAGCACGAGTCCGGCGAAGTAGTCGCCGATTGAGATCGAGAGGAACCACACGCCCATCATCAATCCGACCATTCGTGCGGGCGAGAGCTTCGTCACCGTGCTGAGTCCCACCGGACTCAGGCATAGCTCGCCGATGGTTTGCAGAAGATAGACGAGCACGAGCCACAGAGGGCTGACCCGTCCTGCGCTCGTCAGCGTCGAGGCGAAGGCGACGACCGCGAAGCTGACGCCCGCGAAGAAAAGTCCGTATGCGAACTTTGCCGGACTTGAAGGGTCGCGCCTACCCAACTTCGTCCACACCCACGCGAAGACGGGCGCGAGCAGGATGAGGAAGAACGGCTCGATTGACTGGAAGAGGCTCGCGGGGATTTCCCATCCGAAGACGACGCGGTTCGTCAGGCGGTCGGCAAACAGCGTCAGTGTCGTGCTCGCCTGCTCGAACGACATCCAGAAGAGCGACGAGAAGACGAACAGGATGAAGATGACGAGCACGCGTTTCAACTCGTCGCCGTTAAGATGACGGACGACGCCCGCCAGATAGCCCGCGAAGAATCCCGCGACGCCGGGGAACAGTCCCGACAGCATGCCCGCCCCGCCGTACACGTAGCCGAGCGCAAAGCCGATAGCGCAGACGATGACGGCGAGCGCGATTGTCACCACATCAACACCGCTCGTTTCATTGCCCACGTCGTTTATCTCTTTGATGTCCGGCCTGACCGTCTCGCGGTTCTTCGATGGCGGGTTGCCGACGCGGCTCAGGCGGTTGCCGCCGAGCACGTACTGCACGACGCCGAGCACCATGCCTATCCCTGCGGCGGCAAAGCCATAGTGCCAGTCAATCTTCTGTCCGAGAGGGCCGCAGATGAGCGGCGCGATGAACGCGCCGAGATTGATCCCCATGTAGAAGATCGAAAAGCCCGCGTCGCGTCGCTTGTCGCTTTCAGAGTAGAGGCCGCCGACCATCGTCGAGACGTTCGGCTTGAGCATCCCGGTGCCCGCGGCGATGAGGATCAGTCCGGCATAGAAGTTCGGCAGCGTGTGAAAGACCATCGAGAAGTGGCCGGACGCGATGATGATGCCGCCGATCAAAACCGCGCGCCGCGCGCCGAAGACTTTGTCCGCGAGCCAGCCGCCGATGAGCGGCGTCCAATAGACGGAAGAGAAGTAGGTCGCGGCGATGAGTCCCGAATATGACTCGCTGAAGTTCAGCCCGCCGTCGGCAACCGACTTGGTCATGTAGAGGACAAGCAGCGCCTTCATGCCGTAGAAGCTGAAGCGCTCCCACATCTCAGTGAAGAAGAGTGTGGTGAGGCCGCGCGGGTGTCCGCCGATGCCACCCGTGTCTGGTGCTCTCTCGGGGCTGACGCCGGTGCCGTCTGCGGCTACGCTCATAGGTTTTGCTCCTCTTCCAATTCCGGTTGGCAGAACTTTTGGGGGTGTCGCTTTCGCTGTCTTGCTTTCCCCGTATGATACATGGACGAAGACGGAAGGCAAACAGATTGATGAGAGCGCACGCCGGTTTGGTTGGATGACTTTCGCCAAGCCGGGCGTCGAGCTTTGTGCGCGGCGCGCGGATGGAACATAATACGCGCACACGCACAAGCCAGGCCGGTGCAGGGTTCGACATGCAATCGGAAACTCCGGGAGGAGAACTCTTAAACGACATGACTATGACGGACGACAACAACGCGCCGCAGCCGGGCGCGGCGAACGTGAAGCGCGTCTCCGACATTCAAGGCGCGCTCAAAGAGGCAGGGCTGTCGGGCTGGCTCTTCTACGATTTCCGCCAGAGCGACCCGCTCGCCTACCGTATACTCAAGCTCGACCCCAAACAGTTCTCCACGCGCCGATGGTTCTACTTCGTCCCCGCCGAGGGCGAGCCGACGCGCATCAACCACGCCATCGAACAGGGCAAGCTCGACGCGCTTCCGGGCCGCAGGTTGATCTACAGCAGTTGGGAGCGACTCCACGAGCACCTGCGCGACGTGCTCACGGCGGCAGCGAATGGGAGCGCCGCGTCGATAGCGATGCAATACTCGCCCGAGAACTCGATTCCCTACATCTCGCGCGTGGACGCGGGCACGATTGAGCTGGTGCGCTCTCTGGGCGCAGAGCCTGTGACGAGCGCAGACCTCGTGCAGCTCTTCGAGGCCGTCTGGACGCGTGAGCAGTACGACTCGCACATCAAAGCCGCCGACAACATTCACCGCATCATTCAGGAAGCCTTCGCCGAAGTCGCCAGGCGCATCAAAGCCGACCGGCCCGTGACCGAGTACGACATACAGCAGTTTATGGTGCAGCGCTTCGAGGACGAGAACATGACGTGCAACGACGACCACCCAATCGTCTCCGTCAATGCCAACGCCGCCAGCCCGCACTACCAGCCGTCAGCCTCCAAGTTCTCAGCGATCAAGCGCGGCGACTTCCTTCTGCTCGACGTGTGGGCGAAGCAGAACACGCCCGGCGCGGTCTACGCCGACCAGACCTGGACGGGCTTCGTCGGCGAAGAGCCAAAGGATGAGCACGTCAAGGTCTTTACCATCGTCCGCGACGCGCGCGACGCGGCCATCGAGTTCGTCCGCGCGAGCATCAGCGCGGGCCGCGAGATTAAGGGCGCGGAAGTTGACGACGTTTCGCGCGGCGTCATCACTCGCGCGGGCTACGGCGAATACTTCACACACCGGACGGGCCACTCCATCGGCGAGGAAGTCCACGGCAACGGCGCGCACATCGACAACCTTGAGACGAGGGATTCGCGCCGCATCATCCCGCACACATGCTTCTCCATCGAGCCTGGCATCTACCTGCCCGGCAACTTCGGCGTCCGCTCCGAGATCGACCTCTATGTCGGCGACGGCCACATCGAAGTTACGGGACAACCCATTCAGACCGAACTCGTCGCGATACTGAAAGGTTAGGTTGAAAGGCGGAAAAGGGAATTCACATGGATGGACAGGATGAACAGGATTAAAGATTTGAGATTTGAAATCTTTAATCTTTAATCTTAAATTTGAAATTTTGATCTTAAATCTGAAATCAAAAAATTCTCTTATCCTGTCCATCCATGTGAATTTTCCTCTCGTCTTCCACTTACACTCTCTGACCCAACTGCTAACGGTCTTTACGTAAACGACTATGGGCAAACAACACACGCCTGACCTTCGCGAGTTGGCACGCAATGCTTTGATTGAGGTGGGCTTCGACCCGGAGTTCCCTGCTGAAGTCGAGCAAGAGCTGACTGAAATCGAGCACGCGGGCACGCACGTCGCGCCGGACTCCGTCGTCCGAGACATGCGTGACCTCCTCTGGTCTTCGATTGACAACCGAGAGTCGCGCGATCTCGATCAGGTGGAGTACGCCGAGAGGATTGCGTCGGGCGGATACCGCCTGCTCGTCGGCATCGCGGACGTGGACGCTTTCGTCCCGAAAGGCTCGGCCATCGACCAGCACGCCGCCGTCAATACCGTCTCGGTCTACACGCCGGCGGAAGTCTTTCCGATGCTTCCCCTACAGCTCTCGACCGACCTGACCTCGCTCGTCGAAGGCGAAGACCGCCTCGCAGTCGTCATGGAACTCTCGGTGACGAAAGACGGTGACATCACGTCGAAGCAAATCTCGCGCGCCGTCGTCCGTAATCGCGCGAAGATGGATTACGAGTCGGTGGGTGCCTGGCTCGAAGGCAACGCACCTGCGCCCGAAGCCATGGCGCGCGTGCGGGGAATCGAAGAACAGGTCAGGCTTCAGGACGAGATCGCGCGTGCGCTCCACGAACTGCGGAGGCGAAACGGCGCGCTTGAGCTTGACAGGACGGAACTCGTGCCCGTCATCGAGAATGGCCGGGTCGTCCGGCTCGACGAGCGGCAGCACAATCGCGCGCAGGACATCATCGAGAGCCTGATGATCGCCGCCAACACCTCGATGGCCGAACTGCTGGAGTCGAAGGGCGTTCCCTCGCTCAGAAGGGTCGTGCACACGCCCGAACGCTGGCCGCGCATCGTCGAGACGGCTGCCGCGCTCGGCGAACACCTGCCCGACGTTCCGGACCCGCGCGCACTCTCGGACTTCATGTCGCGCCGCCGCGCCGCCGCGCCCGAGAGCTACTCAGAGCTTTCGCTCTCTATCCTGAAGATGCTGGGCCCCGGCGACTATCTGGTCGAAGCGCCGGGACTCGAACAGGAAGGGCACTTCGGTCTGGCCGTACACGACTACACACACTCGACCGCGCCCAACCGACGCTTCCCAGACCTCGTCACGCAGCGCTGTCTGAAGTCGGTCGCCTCCGGCTCGCCCGCGCCCTACACGCGCGAGGAGCTGGAGGCGATTGCCGAGCGCTGCAACAAGATGGAGTCGGCGTCGCGCAAGGTCGAGCGGCTGATGCGTAAGGTCGCGGCGGCGGCGATGCTGAGCGCGCACGTCGGCGAGACGTTCGACGCAATCGTCACGGGCGTTACCGAGAAGGGAACGTTCGCACGTCTCAAAAGTCCGCCTGCCGATGGTCGCGTCGTCCGCGGCTGGCAGGGTCTCGACGTGGGCGACCGCGTGAGTGTGCGCCTGCTCTCGACCGACACCAAACGCGGCTTCATAGACTTCGCGCGCATCGGACGTTAACGGCGACGAGCTTCATCCGCCGGTCGGCGGTGACGGTAAGCGCACGTTTCAATTGACGTAAGAGACTATTTCCGCCGCGTCTTTCGTCTCGGCTTTCCTGAGTATCTCCACGATCTCGTGTTGGAGTCCCGACTGCGCAGCCTTCTTCGCCGTCCACCCGTTCTTCGCTCTGGCATAGACGTTAGCCCCGTATTGCAGAAGCAAGCAGACGATTAGACCGTGACCCTTAAAGGCGGCAAACATCAGAGCCGTATCGCCGTCCTTATCCCTGGCATTCACGTCTGCGCCCCGCTCAAGCAGGTTGATGACGACCGTAGTGTTACCCCTGAAAGCTGCCAGCATCAGCGGCGTCCGTCCCTTTACGTTCTCGTTAGCTTCATTCCTCATCTCTGTTTACACCCCCAGAAAGAGTCCCAAAAGCAGGATAAAAGAGGCCACTTGAGGAATCCTTGAGCATTGTTTAACGCCGCGCCGCGCCGCAGATAAAATGTATGAAAACGTGCTGACATTTCACAAAAGCTTTGCTAATATCTCTCAAAAGGTTTTTGCCCGGCGAATTCTCCCTCGCCGCCGCGACGCCGAGGCCGAATCTCAGGTCGTTAGGAGTTCCCCCTTTGAAGAAGAGACATAGCATCCTCTTTGTTGACGATCACGAGGACACACGGTTCCTCATCTCTCATCTGCTTGGTAACTGGGGGTACGAAGTGGTGGTCGCGAGATGTCTGAGTGAGGGGCTGCGGCTGGCGCGCACGGGGGGATTCGATCTCTACCTGCTCGACAGCAGATTCGCAGACGGCTCGGGCGCAGAGCTGTGCGAGAGTATACGTGAGTTCGACAAGGTCACGCCCATCGTCTTTTACTCCGGCGACCATCCCTCAAGACTGAAGAAGGCTCTTGAGTGTGACGCGCAAGGGTTCGTCTTAAAGCCCGGGTTCGACGCCCTGCCGAAAGAGCTTGAGCGTGCGCTCGGGACTCCCGCCTGAGTCCTTACTCCGAAAATTCAAGCCTCTTTATTTTAGCCGTCGCACGCTGCTACTGGACGGGCAGGTGCTTCTCCAGAAGCTCAACCAGCAAGCCGAAATCGACGGGCTTGCCGACGCATTCGGAGCAGCCCGCGGCGAGTGCTCTTGCCCTGTGATGCGGGTCGCAGTGGGCGGAGACAGCCACGACGGGAATCCCGCACAAGTCCGGCTGTGCCTTCAGACGGCGGGTCGCCTCGTAGCCGTCGAGGACGGGCATGGATAAGTCCATGAGGATGAGTGCGGGGTGAACCTGCGGGGCCAGCTCGACTGCCTGACTGCCGTTCGCGGCCTCGACCACGCGGCAGCCTTTCATCTTCAGCACCGTCCCGATCAGCTCACGTATGTCGGCGTCGTCGTCCACAACGAGAATCGTATGGCCGTCCAAATCATGCTCGCCCACTGACTGCTCCTTCTGAAAGGTCAGCTACGAATTAAATTGTCCGGGGGTTAACGGGTTCGGCCATTGTAGATGTGCGGGGCCGCCCGCCGCAACCGCCAGCAGCCCCTACGTTATCACGCACGCCCCACCGACTGACTTCCTTATCGACTCACTTCGCCAGCTCGTCCGCCGTCTCCTTCGCGCCGTAAACCTTGCGCAGCGCTTCGAGCATCACGCGCGAGTCCACCGAGATGGCGCGGTTCACAGACTCGTCGTAGTAGAAGTTGCCGACGAGCGATTCGATGTTGCCGTCGAAGATAAGCCCGACCAGTTCCATCTCGCGGTTGAAGGTCGGCGAGCCAGAGTTACCGCCGATGATGTCGTTGGTCGCGATGAAGTTAAAAGGCAGCTCATGGTTCACCTCCATCTTCTTCTCGTTCCAACGCGGCACGAGATTGTACGGGAACTTGTAGCCGTGCGCCTGCGCGCGTCCATAGAGTCCGGAGATGTATGTAAAAGGGGTGGTACGCTTGCCTGCCTCCGTGTAGCCCTTGACCGCGCCGTAGGAGAGGCGCGGCGTGAAGGTCGCGTCCGGGTAGAGTCCCGTCCCCTTCTTCTCGAACAGGGCGCGTGCGAGCTTTCCGTAGGCCGCGCGCTCGACGCCGACGACCTCCTCCTCGTAGCGCCTGCGGACGGCACGCGACTCCGCGTCGGTCTCACGCGCGAGCACTATCAGAGGATCGGTCGAAGCCTCAATCGCCCTCTTCCCGCCCGCGGCCAGCTCTCTGCGGAATGCAACGTCCTTGAGCTTCGTCCCCGCGATGATTTCGGCGGCGCGTGCCTCGGGGGTCTTGCCCCGTAGAATTTTGCGCGCGAAGGGGTTCGCGGGGCCCGACACGGCTTGCGCGAGCGCGAGCGAGGCCGAGAGCTTCATCCGCTCGAAGTCGCCGTAGACGGGCGCGGTCGAGTAGAGCGCGGCTTCGAGCGCGGCACGGCGCGCATCCCCGTTGACTTGGAGGCTTCCGATTCTATTCGTCCAATCTCGGCAGATCGCGCCGCGGCGGAGTCCGCATCACTCATCCCCTGCTTGACTGCGCCGCTCACGCGCGCCGTCACGTCCTCGATGCTTGCGAGCCGGAGGAGTTCGAGTCCCGGAATTGGTAACTCCTCTCCGCGCGCGTGCGAGACGAAGCCGGTCTTGGCATAGTCGCGCTCGGCGGTGCTCAGCTCGCCGACGATGTCCTCGACGATGTGGTAGTTCGTGAGCACAAGTCCGTCGGCGGAGACGAACGAGCCTGTGCCGTTCGGGAAGCGCACCGTCGCCGATTGCACACGGCGCACCCATTCGTCCGTGACCTCGAAGCCATAGCGCCACTTGATCTCAGCGCGCGGCAGGTTATTGAAAGTCCACATGCCCTCGTCTGCGAGGGATTGAGAGGCAAAGGCTCCCGCCAGGAGAAACGCGGCCAGCACCGCGCGCAACTTTTTCGTCAGCCTCATTTTCGTCAGCTTCAAAATCATCATCCCCTGTAAAATTGGTTTCGACGCTCAGGCCGATTATACGCTCTTCTTGCGCGGCGCGTGTCGTCGTAGGGTATGCTGGCGGCCCCTTTAGTTGACGGAGGAGACTTGAGACACAATGTTCCTGTTTAAGAAGATCGTCGCACCCTTCCTGATGCCCGTGCCTTTCTGCGTGGCGCTTCTGCTCATCGGGCTGCTGCTGCTCTGGTTCACGCGGCGGCAGAGGGCTGGGAAGCTGTTCGTCACGGCGGGCACACTTCTGCTCACGCTACTCGGCTACGGCTTCGCCTCGG